>NZ_FNOZ01000062.1 GCF_900107175.1 Modestobacter sp. DSM 44400
GGCGGGGGACCGCCACCTCAACTTCCACGAGACCCGGGACAACCTCGTTGGCAGCCTTCCGTCTGAAGAAGGTGCGGCGTGCGATCATTGTGTGACAGGTCGGTCTCAAAGTCGTAGCCGATGTGGTCCGTGAGCTGGCACTTCACCCGACAGTGAGCTGGTGGACGAGGTGATCGGGGCCGCGGGGAGACGTCTGGCCGCCCGCTTGAGAGGTGGCTGCTGAACCTGGTCAGCTGGCGTCGAAGACGATCGAGAGCACCGCTGGGACGGCGACCAACAGCAGGAAGACCAACGACAGCGACGAGACCGGCAAGGTCATCCGTTCCCCGTCAGCGTTGGCCTTGGACAGCTCGTTGGACAGCAGTGCGTTGCGCAGGCTCGCCGACCGCGCCCGCAAGGTCGTGTAGACCGTGGCCCCCTCTTCACCGGACAGCCGCATGATGTCGGCCAGCTCGCCGAGCTCGGGCAGCCCCAGCTCGACGGAGAGCTGGGTGAGGGAATCCCAGGGCGGTGTACCGGACCAGCGTGCCCGGGCCAGCTCCTCGCGCAGCCGCTGGAACACCCAGGAGTCCCCGACCTCGGCGGCGATCTCCATCGCCTGCGTTGTCCCCGAGCCGCTGAGGCGCTCAAGCGCGACCAGGTCGACGTAGGCGGCCAAGGCGTGGGAGAACTCCACCCGGGCGTCCTTGGCGTCAGCTCGGGCGTTGTAGTCGGGCAAGAACGACAGGCCGGCGCCCAGGGCGAGGCTGGCACCCAGCGGCAAGACGATGGGCGGTGTCATCCCGAACAGGGCCAGCAGCACGGTGATCAGCGGCGGGAAGACCAGGCCGACGAGGAAGAACAGCGCCTTCTCGCCGTAGTAGCGGTGCACCGGGATGCGCAGCATCGCCAGCTCGCGAACCGGTGTGCGGCCCAGCGACACCATCGGCAGGGTGCGCTGCACCCAGATGCCGAGGCGGTCCTGCAGCGACCCGCCGTGATCGACCACCTCGAAGTCGCGGCTGCCCCGCTCGGGGGCGAGCCGGTCCAGGGCGGTGGCCAGGTGCGGCTGCGCCGGAGCCAACCGCCAGATGATCAGCGCCGCTCCCAGCCCGACCGCGGCACCGGCGAGGATGGCCAGCTGCAGGGTGCTCATGCCGGGCCCTGCCGACTGGCTACGCCCTCACCGATGAAGCGTGGCAGCGGCTCACCCTTGGCGATGTTGCGCATCCACACCAGGCAGGCCAGGTACGCAGCGAGCAGCAGCAGCAAGATCGCCTGCCCCAGCGGTGTCCCGTACGGGGCGACGTAGGAGCCGTTGAGGGCCAGCAGGGTCAGCACCCCCAGCGTGATGAGGGTGATCCAGCGGGCGGTTGAGCGTGGCTTGGCGCGGTCGGCTTCGATGGCGCGGCGGATCCGCACGTCGTCGGCGACGGTCTGGGCCATGCCCTCGAGCACGCTGGCCAAGCCGGCGCCGCGGCGCCGGGCTCCCAGCATCAGGCTGCTGGCGATCTGGTCGCCGGTGAGGTCGTTGAGGTCATCGGCGAACGCGCGCAGCGCCAGCTCGGTGTTCCACCGGGCCCGCAGTCGCGCCACCAAGGTGGCCACCTCGGGGCGGATCGGATCGGGGGCGGACTTCAGGGTGGCCACCAGCGCCTGCTCGAGGCCGACACCGACGGTCAGCACCCCCGCCAGGCTGCGCGACCACTCCTCCATCGCCTCCAAGCGGGCGATGCTGGTCGTCCCGTCGGAGGTGACCAACAAGGTGGGCAGCAGCACCGCGATCGCCGGCAGAACGAGCACCGCGATGACCCAGCCGGTCACCAGCCAGAGCAGCAGGCCGACCACGAACCCGCCCAGCAGCAGCAAGCGGGTGCGCCGGCTCAGCCGTCCGCTGCTGGCCAGCGATCGAGTGAGCCGGCTGCTGACCAGTGTGGTGGAGGTGGGCGCCGGAAGCGCCGGCCGACGGCGCGTGCCCGACATGATCAGCAGCAGCCCGCCCAGCACGCACATGGCGGCCACCGCGGCCAGGAACGGGGTCATGCGGCCTGCCCGCCGTTGAAGCCGCTCGGGGTGAACCCGAAGCGGGTCAGCGCGGCCAGCGGCTGGGGCAGGCTCCCGGGCACCGCCCGGCCGTCCGGCCCGGGCAGGAACACGTGCGTGGTCGCCGGCCGGCCGTTCTCCCCGGACTCGACGTAGAGCACCTCGGAGATGTAGCGGCGGCGCTGCGGGGCCTGGCCGTTGCTGCTGTGCCCGGCCTCGAGCCGGACCTGCACGATGAGGTCGATGTGCTCGGCGACCTGCCGGTAGGCGTACTGCTCGGAGACGTGCGGGCCCGCCTCCATCGCTGCGCCCACCAGGCGCTCGATGGCAGCGGTGGCCTCGTGGGCGTGCGTAGTCGACATCGACCCGGCCCCACCCTGCATGGCCTTGAACATCGCCAGGACCTCCTTGCCCCGGACCTCACCGACGATGAACCGCTCCAGGTTGAACCGGAAGGAGCCGTAGACGATCTGGTCGAGGGTGATCTCGCCGGCGGCGCGACCGTCGGCACCGCGCTCACCGCTGCCCGGGCGCGCCTCCCAGGCGGTGATCCGGCGGTGCCGCTCAGGCATCTCGTGCAGGTGGAGCTCGTACTCGGTCTCCAGCGTGCCCACCCGCTCCCATGGGTCCAGCTCAGCGCACAGCGCCCGGACCAGGGTCGTCTTGCCCGCGCCCTGCGGGCCGCTGACCACGATGCTCATCCGGGCCCGCACCGCGGCGCGCAGCAGCGAGGCCAGCTCCTCATCGAGCATCTTTCGCTCGACCAGGTCATCGAGGGTGATTCGGTTCAGCCGGTGGCGCCGGATCACCACCGCGGGGCGGGGGGTGATCCAGGCGTTGGCCGCCAGCCGGGACCCGCCGTCCAGCCGCAGGTGCAGCTCGGGGCTGGCCGGGCTGAAGGGGCGCTCGTTGCTCTGGGAGCGGCTGGCGAGGAACTGCAGGAACTCGATCAGCTCCTCGTCGCTGTCGGCGACCGGAGGTCCCGGCTTCAGGCTGCCGTCGGCGTACTGCAGCAGCACGTTGTCGTAGCCGTTGATCTCGATGTTCTCGATGTCGGGATCGTCGACCAGCGGCTGGAGGCGGCCCAGGCCGAACAGGCTGTCGAAGACGGCTGTGACCAGTTTCTGCTGCTGGTCGGGGGTGATGGTGAGGGCACCCGAGCTCAAGGTGTCCTCGGTGTGCTCGCGCAGCAGCTCCTGCACCAGGCTGCGGCCCAGCTCGCGTTGGGAGGCGTCGTCCATGCCGTCGCGGTCCTGGAGTGCTCCGGAGAGCCGCTGGGCGGCCTGGGTGCGGAAGGCGCGCACCAGGCTCCAGTCGATCGCATCCCTGTTCGTGTCCTGACCGAGCGGTCCGGGGTCAGCGGGCAGGGAGCCGATCCCGGCCCGGGGCGCGCTAGATGGCGCTGCCGCCGGCAGGGTGAGGTCGCGGTCCTGCGTGGGAGAGATGGGTGCCTGGGCCGGCGCGGGACCGGCCAGCGCCCACGCCGACGGTCGCTGTGTCGCAGCCGGCTGATCGGTCGGAGGGACGTCCGCCCGGTGGGCGGTCGACGGATCGGCGAACAGCGGCAGGTCGGCGAGGTTCGGGCGGTCGGTCGCGGGTGAGAGATCAGGCATGGGTGTGTCCTTCCTGCCCGACGAGTGAGCCAGGAGCCAGCCGGGTGCGCCGGCTGGTGGCCAGCTGCTGGATGGAGCTGGCGGCGGCGGTGACGCTGCGGGTCAGCACCGAGGTCTCCAGTCGGCGAGCGGGGGTACCGACGCTGTAGACCTCGGCGTGGACGGGGTCCCAGCCGATCGAGGCGATGACGGGCACGCCCACGGCGGTGACGATCTCGCGGGCGCTGTAGGGCTGCCCATCCCCGATCAGCAGCAGGCCGAAGCCGTCGCTGCCGGTCCCCTGCTGGGCCAGGTCCTCGGCCAGCAGCTTGGCGCGCGCCCGGGTCGCAGCGATCGCCGGCAGGGTCGTGCGGGTGACCAACAGTGTCACCTCGGCCTGTCGCAGCAGGGGCATGGGCGCGTGCTCGGCGCCGAGGCGGCCAGCGTCAATGATGACGTCCATCCCCTCGCGTTCGAGGCCGGACAGGACGGTGGCAAGTGGATCCCAGACCGGGCGCAGGTTGCCGGCCTGAGCGGGGCTGACCAGGCCGGGGAGCAGCCACTTCTTGCTGCCCGGCAGGTCCACCGAGCTCTGCTGCAGGCCGGTGAACAGGGTCCCCGAGCGGTGAGCCAGCGCCAGGTCGATCAGGCCACGGTCATGCGACCGGGTTCCACCGAGGTAGCCGGCCAGGATGCTGCTGCTGCCGGACACGTCGGCCTCCAGCAGCAGGACCGGACGGGGCCAGGTCATCGTGAGGGCCAGCGCTGTGGTGGTCACTCCGGGGGCGCCGCGGGCGGAGGTGAGGGCGATGACGGTCATCAGCGCTCCTCGGAGTCCAGCACGAGTGCGATCCGACCGGTGGCGACCTGGGCTGCGAGCTGGCCGGCGGTGGCGGCGGGCACGGTGACGTCGACGACGACCTGGCCGGTGTCGGGCAGCGCGTGGGTCTCCACCACGATCGCCTGGTAGATCGGCGGGGCGATGCCCGGCGGGTCGTCCTGCTCGCGCGGGGTGGCCACGATGCGCACCTGGTCACCGGCGGTCAGCGCGTGCGAGGGCAGCTGCGCCGGTGTCAGGGTCACCCCGACCAGGGACTGCCCCGCGGCGGGGCTGAGCTCGGTCGTCGTGGACTGCGGCGTGAGGATGCTGCCGGCGGACAGGTCGACCGCTGCCCGCTGCCCCACGATCGAGTCCTGCTCGGACTCAGCGACCGTGCGCAGGGCCGGGTCACCGTTGATGCGGGCAACGGTGAGGTCAGATGCCTCGATCACCTCTCCCCGAGCGACGTCCTGGCGCAGCGTGAGCACGGGGCTGGTGTCACCGACCGAGGTGGCCAGGAAGGCAGCCCCGGCACCACCGAGGCACACCAGCGCGATGCCCAGCGCGATCAAGCCAGTACGGCGCCGCAGCTTGGGTGGAGCCGCCACTGCCGCGGAGGCCCCGTCGCCGAAGCGGGTGCCCGGAGTCTCTGGGGGCGCCGTCTGCGGGACGGCACCCTTGGCTCGCGCGGTGCTGCTGGGCATCAAGGCTCCTGCGTGTCTCAGGGGGCGGGGAGGAAGGCGTCGAAGGCCACGGTGATCAGGTGGCCGCGGGAGCTGGCCCGGAAGGTCACGACCAGCTCGTCGATCACCGTGTAGTCCGCCTCCCGGAGGCGGATGTTGAACGGCGTCAGGGGCCCGTCGTAGGTGCGGGCGGCCCGGGTGGCGCGAGGGGCGAAAAGGGACCCTCCGGTGGGCTCTGCGCGGATCAAGCTCCCCAGCTGGTCGTGGGTGGCCTCGAGGGCGGCGATGACCCATTCCCCGTTGGACAGCCGGCGCTCGCTGCGGGCCTTGGTGAGGCGGGGCATGAAGTTGGCGGGGATGTGCACGTTGCTGGCCCGGAGCTTGTTGCCGGCGGGGTCCAGCTCCTCATCGCCGGTTGCTTCCGGCGTCTCGGAGGGCGTCTGGCGGCGGGGGGCGCGCTTGCGGGGAGGTCGGGTGGTTCGGATGCCGTCGCCGATGTGCTCGATGGAGGCAGCAGGGCTGATGCCTGAGCTGGCGGGCTCCACGGAGCCAGACTCGCCGCCAGAGTTCGGGCCAGCCTCGTCCCCATCGACCTCAGGGGCCCGGTCTTCGACCACGTCGGCTGCTGCAGCATCAGACCGGGCTTCTGGCGGAACAGGCTCGCCGGGTTCGGTGCCGGGGTTTGCCGCGGGCCTGGAGCGGGGTGCGAGACGTGGTGTGAGCAGGCCCTTGAGGAAGTGGGAGTCCTGAGCGTCGGGATCGCCGGCGTCCTCGAAGTCGGACAGGCGGCCGACCGGAATCGCGCGGGCGGCGCCGGGTTTAGAGGTGGCCATGTCGGTCACCGGCCGCTGACGTTGTTGAGCGGCGTGGTCGCCTCAAGTGTGGCGATCTTGGTGATGACCTCTCGAGCGACATCGGCGTAGTCGCCGGCCAGGCTGTCGGCGGTGCCGGACAGGGCCGCGGGCAGCGGCATGACGTTGTCGCCGTCGCGGCGGGTGCGCAACGCTGACAGTCGTTCCTTGGTCGAGTTGCTGACGTCACGAGCGAGCTCGTGGGCCAGCTGGCCGCGCTGGCGGCAGTCGTGGGCGGCGGTCTCGGAGTGGCGGATGTAGCTGTCCAGCATCGGCACGGTGTCGCTGACCTCGGCCAGCCGGGCCTTGGTGGCTCCGCGGACTCGGGTGGCGTTGGTCTGGTGGGCGAAGAGGACGACACCCAGGTAGGTCAGGGCCGGGTTGGTCTTGCGGGCCTTCTTCACCCGGGGTCCCACCATGCGCAGGCCTTCCCAGCCTGCGGCGTCGGTCTTGGTGGGGATGAGCACGTAGCGGGCGGCGTGCAGCGCCATGTCCTGCAGGATCGGGTTGCCGGGGGCGCAGTCGAGCAGCACCAGGTCGTAGTTCTCGGCGATCTCGGCCAGGCGGGCAGCGAAGGCGGTGGCCACTCCCCCACCGGGGAGTTCGGTGCTCATGGGCGTGGACTCGATCGCCGCGAGCATCTCGAGGTGGCGGCCGCCGGGGACGACGTCCAGTGAGGGTCGGACGTCGGCGATGAGGGGCACCGGCCCGCTGCGCCACACGGCGTCGACCAGTCCTTGGCCGCCGTCGTCTTTGGCGTCGCCCACGTAGCCCAGGTCCAGGCTCAGGTTGCCGCTGAGGTCGATGTCGACCGCGAGCACCTTGTAGCCGGCCAGGGCGAGCTGGCCGGCGACGTTGGCGGTCACCGACGTCTTGCCCACTCCACCCTTGCCGTTGATCACTGCGACCACTCGGCTCAAGCGGTCATCGCTCATCTCATCGACCACGTCTTCTGCCCTCCACGCTGGGGAAAGGTCGGCTGACCTCACGAGTTGTGACAGCAGGCCCCCACGGGCTTCTGCGTCGACTGCGTGACGCTAGCCCGCTGGCGGACAGTCGCTCCCCTGTTTGTGGTCGACGCGCGCGAAACAGGCAGCCAACAGCCCGTCAGTGGGCCAGCAGCTTGCCCCTAACTGTCGCCAATGCGCCACACTCTTGGCCGCTGACTGGCGACCACTAGATACGCACTAGGTAGCCGCCTTGCCGACAGGTGGCAACCACCATGTGCCCACCAACGCGCCACCACCCATGCCACCATGCCTGTCACCTAACCGACAAGCAGACGCCAAGAGCCGCACACCATGCCCGCACCGGCCTGCCACAGCTGGGGCAAGGCCCTCACCACCTGGCTGCCGCTCGACCCCGGCGCGGATGACCTGGGGGCCCCGGCCGATGGCAGGCCGAGCTTGAGCAACCGACCGGTCGTGACCGGGCGCTGAGGCGCCGCGGGGACCTGGGGCCGGGGGAGAGGGGCAGGGCGGGGCACCTCACGAGCATCACGCGGAGCTACACCAGGCCCGGCATCCTCGCCCCGAGGATCACCCGGTCAGGTGACAGCAACGCTGCAGACGAGCAGTCAGCGGGCACTGGCCGCCCAGAGGGGGCGCGCTGACGGGCCGGGCAGGCAGCCTCAGCGGGCGCAGGAGGGCGACTACAGCAGGCTCAGGCGGTGACGGCCTCGTAGGGGCCGCGAGCTCGGCTGGACGGCGACCAGTCCCAGTGCGTCGGCCTGCACAGCGGCGATGAGCCGGCGGCGGGCCCGACTGCACCGCTGCCGCAGCGCAGTCGGGGACAGCCCCAGCTCGGCGGCGACGGTGGAGGAGGTGGGTCTACCTTCCTCCGGCAGGTAGACCCGGGCGAGGACGGCCGCGTCATCGCCGGACAGCACGCCGGAGTCGATGCCCCAGGCGATGACCTCGAGCAGGTCGGCGTCACTGCTGAGCTCCCCGGCCTTGGTGCTCAAGGCCGTTTCCTCGACCTGGTCTCCGGCCACCTGGTCCAGCGCGTCGGCGGGCACCGGGAACTCCACGGCGCCAGCGCGGGTGTCCGCGGTGAGGGCGTGCAGGGTGTCCAGCGCCAGGCCCGCCGCGACCCGAGAGGAGCGGCGGTGGATGGGGTAGCGGGCCAGCACGGTCCAGAACGTGGCCACGATGACGTGCCGGTGGTCCTCGGCCTGGGCGCTTTCCCGAGTCGGTCGCGTGGTGTGGGAGAAGCGGATCAGCTTGGGCAGCATGGCCTGCAGCACGGTCCGGCCGGCCATCGTCTGACCGGACTGGGCGAGCCGGATCAGGGCCCCGAGCAACCCGTCGTCCTCCTCGCGGGAGCCCTCGTCAATGCGCGTGATCAGCTGCTGCAGCGATGTCGTCCCCGCCAGCGCCTCCTCGGCGGAGATCCAGCGGTGGAGCTGGCGCCTGGTCGAGGGCAGCTGGCACAGCCGCGACCACTCGTCGACGAGCTGGCCGAAGATGCCGACGCTGCGCGCGGCGGCGCCGTTGCGGCCCGGCGAGAGGGAGGGGGTGGCTGACGACACGGTGGGCTCCGATCCACGTGTGCGGCTGGGACCCCGCCACCTTGAGCGGGCACCCTTGCCCAACCTCTTGCCCGCAGCCCATCTCCCCTGCGGCCCAGGCCGCAGCCACGGTGCCGACTAGCCCTCGCCCAGCTCGACCTGTGGCATAAACGCCCAGCTCAGAGACTCGATGGGTCTAGCCCACGCCGCGGCGGAAGTCCGCGAAAAAGGAGCTGCCACCGCTGTCACACCACTCCACCACCAGCACCTTCCGGGGGTGTCAGGGACCAACGGTGGAGGCGCAAGAGCATGGACGACGAGCTCGACGACGGGGCCCGCAGCCTCTCCGATGCCGCGCTGGTGCACGCCGCGAAGCTGCGGATCGTGCGTGCGCTGGCCGAGCTGAAGGACCACCCGCTGGATGAAGACGCCGTCGGCCAGATGCGCGAAGTCCTGGGTGAGCCCGTCCGCTCAGCGCAGGCGGCGCTGCGTCGGCTCGCTGCCAAGACGGGTCTTCCTGCCGGCGCACCGACGCTCCATGTCGTCGCCACCGACTCTCTGACCACTGACGCCGGCGGCGCGCTGCCGGCTCTGGGGGACGCTCCGCTCCCGGGGTTCGACAGCGCCCGCCGGTGCACCTTCTGGGCGCCTGGAGGCGCGGCGTGAAGCTCATCTCCAGGCGTGGATCGCGGCCAGGTACTGAGGCGCAGCCCAAGGACGCCCAAGGCCACGACGACAGCGGCATCCCCGACGCCGACATCCGACTGCAGGGCCAGTGGACGGGCGGCTCGAAGTGGGCCACCCGGGGTGCCACCGGCCTGCTGTGGACGCTGGTGGCATGTGGGCCGGTGGGCCTGCTGATGGGCGGAGTGGCCTTTCTCAGCGCTCAACCGGTGGCCAGCGCGCAGACCCAGCAGGTCGAGGACACCGCCAGCGAGCAGACCGCGGTGGGGGAGTTCTCCCAGCGGTTAGTGGTCGCCTGGCTGACCACCCCGCGAGGGGAGGAGGCGGCGCTGGCAGTCTTCCTCGACGCCTCCAGCATCCAGCTGCCCGAGGTCCCCTGGACCGTCACCGATCCCGCGACGGCTGCCCTCGCCCGCACCGGGCCCGGCCGGTGGGCGGTGACGGTGGCAGCGACGGTCACGCCGCCGGCGGCCGGTGCGGATCCGGCCCAGGCAGCTTCGGTCCGTCGCTTCTTCACCGTGCCGGTGCGATACGACGCCGGCGCCCTGGTCGCTGAGGCGCTCCCCGCCCCGGTGGCGGCACCGGCGACAGCCGAGGCGGGTCGGCTGGGGTACGGCTACTCCCTCGCCGACCAGCACCCGGCGAGCACCGCCAGCGCCGAGTTCCTGGCGGCCCTGCTCACCGGGACCGGGGATGTCACGCGCTACGTCAGCCCCGGGACCCAGATCCAGGCCATCACGCCGGCTCCCTACGCCGAGGTGCGGATCCGCAAGCTGCAGGTCGACCAGGATCCCGCGGACCTGCCTGATGAACCCGACAACGGTGACCAGCTCCACGAGCTCGTCACCGCGGAAGTCCGATCGACCGCTGGTCAGGCCATCTCGGTGCAGTACGCGCTCACCCTCGCCGCCCGAGAAGGGCGGTGGGAGGTGCTCTCGATGGAGCCCGCACCTCGACTGGCCGCAGAGCAGTCAGCGGCCACCTCGAGCGCCACGCCTTCATCGAGCAGCTCGACACCTGCGTCTTCGAGCGCAGTTCCTGACCCCACGACCAGCCCGGGCACCTCGCTCACCAGCTGAACCGAGAGAGGACACACCATGAGCACCACTCAGATCCTGGCCGACCAGGGGCCGATGGTCGTCCAGGCAGCCGCCGATGGCGTCTTCGACTGGGCCGGCGAGAAGGTCGACGCCCTGATGGTCCTGCTGCGCGCTGTCGCGGTGGTGGTGGCTGTCATCTTCATCATCTACCGCGCCGTCGCCACCAAGGGCGCCATGGCGGCCATCATCATCGCCATCGGCTGCGGGGCGATCTTCGTCTACGGCGTGTGGAACGTGACCGACCTGCAGGACCGGGTCGGCAACGAGGTGAACTCGGCCCCAGTCAGCAGCGGCCAGCTCGCCGAGAGCACCCCGGAGCCCTACGTCGCCGGTCTCACTCTGGTCGCGGCCTGACCGCTCCGCATCGACGAGGCGATGAGCAGCGGTGACGGCCCGATGAGCAGCACCGACCAGCAGGTCGTGCGCTGGTACACCCGTGCCCGCCGATTCCCTCAGCTGATCGGTCGCACCCCGGATGGCACCCGCATCCCCGGTGGGCCCTACACGATCACCCAGGTCACAGCGGCTGGCGTCTTGATGTTCCTCGGCCTCAAGACCACCTCCCTGTGGGCGCGCTACGGCCTCGTCGGCAACGGCCTGCTCCTCGCCGGCGTGGTCTACGGGCTGGTCTTCCTCCTCGGCAAGATCCCGCTCGGCTCCCGCAGCCCCCTGGCGCTGGGAGCCGGTGCTTGGCGGGCCATCAGCGCGCCGAGCGCCGGCCGCTACGGGGGGCGTCCGGTGCGGCTGCGTCGGCCACACCACGTTCAGCACCGGATCACCGTCCTTGTGCCTCCCGCGGCGGTCGCTGAGCCGGTGGGGATCGCTGAGGCGGCACCCGCAGTTCCACCGACAGCAGTTGCTGAGCCGGCGCGTGACCAGCCGGCGCCGATCGCCGAGCCGGCCGCCGGTGGACAGCACCGGGCGCCAGCAGCCACCGCCTCACCCCGCCGGGCCAGGCAGCGCAGCAGCCTCGGGCACCGCCGCCGCGAGCGCACCACCAGCCACCAGACGGCCCCGCGCCCAGCGCCGCGACCGATCCCGGCACCAGTCGCCGAGCAGATGGCCGCCCCTGCGCCGTCCACGTCCGTGCCGTCCGCGCCCGCACTGAGCGGCGTGCAGGCGCTGCTGGCACAGAACGCGGCGTCTGCGACGTCGCCCACGACTTCCAGGAGCAGCTGATGCGCTCACCGACCCGCAGCATCGCCGGCAACCTCCGGTGGACTCGCACCGGTACCGTCTGGGCCGACTTCCTCCTGCGACCGCTGCCCTACGGCTTCCGTCCGGACAAGGACAAGGACGTCGTCCGTGGCTATCACCAGGCGCTGCTGCGGGCCCTGCCCGGGGAATCGCTGCTCCTGGGCATCTGCGCCGGCCTGGACCCGGCCGCGGTCGTCGACCGCATGATCACCGGCCTGGACCTCGACGACTGCCCGGACTGGGCCAGTGAGTGCCAGGCCACGCTGCAGACCCTCGACGAGGTCGGACCGGGGCAGCGGGTGTTCTGGCTGTCGGTGCCCCTGGCCGCCGGCGGCGCGCGCCTCCGCGAGCCGCTGCGCGCGGCCGCTGCCGACCTGCGCGACGCGCTGGCCCTCCCACGGGCAGGCATCCCCGCTGAGGAGATCCGCGGCTACCTCGAGCTGGCCGACAAGGTCAGCGCGGCCATCCCGGCACCTTTCCGCGCCAAGGCGGCCACCGCCGCCCAGATGATGTGGCTGCACCTGCACGCCCAGCAGCGCGGCCTCTTCCTCGACCTCGACCTGCCCGATGAGAGCAACACCGACGTCAGCGGGGCACTGCTGACCCCCCGCACCGGCGGAGGCCTGCCTGAACCGCTGCTGGATGAAGGTGGCCAGTCCGACCGCCCCTCGGCCCGCGGGCGGTTGGTCAACCCGCTGGAGCACCGCTACCTGAAGGTCGACCAGGCGACGGAGGCCTCCGCGACCGGGGCATCCTACCAGGCGCTGATGATCCTCAGCGACGTCCCGACCGACGGCATGCTCTTCCCGGGCAGTGAGTTCATCGGGCGAATCGACGAGTGCGGCATCGAAGTCGACTGGGCCATGCGCCTGCTCGTGCGCTCCTCAGACGAGGTCGCCAAGCAGAACCGCAAGGCCCTGGTCAACCTCAACGAGCGGTACGGGCAGCGCGAGGGCGAGCTGTCGCACGCGATGAACGCACTGGACAAGGTGGCCGCGGACCTCGCCGAGTACGTGGACGTGCTCAGCGGGGACAAGCTCGAGGTCGAGGCCCAGTCGACCACCATCTTCTGCGTCGCCGGCCCCGACCCGAAGTCCACCCAGGATCAGGCCAAGGTCGTCGCCGGCTACCTGGCCGACTCCGGCTACAAGGTCAGCCAGCCCCTGGGGGAGCAGGAGGAGCTCTGGTGGGCCATGCAGCCTGGCGTCCCCACCAGCCGGGTGGTCCGCCAGCACGCCCAGATCGCCACCTCCAGAGGGCTCTCGGCGGCCGTCCCGCTGGCCTCCAGCGAGCTCGGGGACAGCAAGGGGTCGCTGCTGGGCTGGAACATCTCCACCGGCCGCGTCGGGGTCGTCATGCACGACATCGCCGGCGCCGCCGCCCGTGACGTGTCCGGGTCTCTGGCCATCGCCGGTGAGCTCGGATCGGGGAAGTCGCTGACGCTGAAGAAGCTCGCCGGCGACGTCATCGATCGAGGCGGCCGGGTCATCTGCGCCGATCGCACCCAGCTGGGGGAGTACGCCCAGTGGGCCGAGTCGGTCACCGACGCCGTCGTCGTCGACATCAACGACCCGGCCTTCAGCATGGACCCGCTGCGGCTGTTCCCCGCCTCCGACGGTGGCCGGATCACCCACAGCTTCCTCACGCCGCTGCTCAACGTCTCGCCCCTGAGCGCCCTGGGCGTCCTGCTGTCGGAGGTTCTCGACGCGGCCTACCTGCAGAACCACGGGATCACCGCCCTCGGCGGGCTGCGCGGACACCTGGAGAACGGCTGCACGCTGCCGGGTGCTGAGGAGCTCGCCCGGAAGATGAACGTCTTTGCCCGCCGGGACTTCGGGCGAGCGATTTTCGACGAGTCCCTGCCCTCGCTCCCTGAGGCCCCGGGCATCGTGGTGCGCACCCACACCCTCGCCCTGCCCACCCGTGACGAGCTGGCCCACCGGCACCTCTTCGAGCAGCTGCGGCTGGAAAAGCTCTTCGGCCGTGCGATGTACGCCCTCACCGCAGCCCTGGCGCGCGGCATCTGCTTCGCTGACCCGCGGGTGCTGGGGGCCTTCGTCGTCGACGAGGCCCACCACGTGACGGCCAGCCCTGAAGGCGAGCAGGAGCTCATCGAGTTCGTCCGGGACGGCCGCAAGCACAGCGCGGCCACCATGCTGGGCTCCCACGACCCCGAGGCCGACTTCGGCAGCGCCACCCTCCGCGGCCTGATCCCCACCCGCATCCTGATGCGCCACCGGGACAAGACGCTGGCCAAGCGGGGCCTGGCCTGGCTGGACTTGGACCCCAACGACGACGAGCTGTTGACCCTCCTCACCGAGGAGACCTCCCCGGTAGGTCCCCAGGGAGTGCCCGAGCACCGCCGCGGCGAGGCCTTCATGCGCGACTCCTCGGGCAACGTGGGCCGGATCAAGGTGCTGCCGCCCTGCCTGCCGGCCCGCAACGTGGCCGTGCGCACCTCGCCGCCGGAGATGCAGTCGCTGCGCGGGTCGGCGGCGTGATGCCGCGGCCCTGGCGCCGCAGCGATTGCCAGCAGGGGCACACCACCGGCCGTCGAGGGGCGACGACTGACCAGAGGGCCGCACCCGACGTCGGTGGCCACCGTCGGCGCCTGCCGAGCTGGCTCATCACGGCGATCGCCACCGTCATGTTCTGGGCGTGGCAGCTCGAGCTCGCCCAGGCCGCCGACGGCTCTTCCGGGCAGGTTCCGGGTGCCCTGAGCTGGATCGACCTGCAGGACAGCCGCGGCATCTCGGTGTGGAACTACGAGATGTCCCTGGACCGAGGTGGGATCACCAGCCCCAACAAGATCATCTGGTCGTTCGTCATCGACCTGGTGTGGGGCCTGTACCGAAGCTGCGTCGTGATCGCCATCTGGTTCCTGGACTGGGCGATCTCCTTCTCCTGGCTGGCCACCATCTCCACCCCCGTCCTGGCCCTGGGCGACAGCCTGCAGGTGGTGGTCGACCGCTTCGGCATCACGCCCCTGCTCGCCACCGCGGCCGCGCTCATCGCCTTCACCTGGATGGCTCGCGGACGGTGGGCCCTTGGCATCTTCGAGCTCTTCGCCAGCCTCGTCATCGCAGCCTTGGCCGTGGGGGCGTTCGCCAACCCGGTGGAGAAGGTCGCCGGCGACGACGGGCTCATCGTGCAGACCCGCGACGTCGGGCTGGAGCTGGCATCGGGGATGGCCAACAACGGCAACGTCGAGGGCGACGCCGACGCGATGCGCCAAGTCGTCACCGGCGCGCTCGTCGACACCTTCATCCGCACCCCCACCCAGATGATCAATTTCGGTGAGGTCCTCGACGGCGGCCCCTGCGAGGGCGCCTACGACGACGTCATCCGCGGCGGCCCCTACGGCTCCGAGGACACCATCCGCGACGCGATCGCCGGCTGCGACGAGAACCTCGGCGAGGCCGCGGCCAACCCGGGGCTGGGGCAGGCGACCAGCGCGGTGATCCTCAGCCCGGCAGCGCTGTTCGTGATGGTCTTCGCCATCGTGCTGGCCGGCGCGGTGATGCTGGCGGCTGCCTACGCGCTCTACCAAGCCCTGCGGCTGATCGTCACGGTGATCCTGGCGATCCTGCCCGGCTCCGCTCGAGGAGCGCTGTTCCAGACCGTCGCCGACCTGGCCATGGCGCTGGTGACGCTGGTGTTCGCAGTCGTCTTCCTGTCCAGCTACTTGATCTTTATCCAAGGGCTGTTCGCGTCCAGCAGCGACGGCTCGGCCGGCACGATGGCGACCTTCTTCCTCGTCGACGTCATGCTGGTCATCGGCATCGTCCTGTTCTGGAAGGGCCGCAAGAAGCTGCGCCGCGCAGCCGACCGCCTCACCGCGGCGCTGTCCACCCGCCCAGGTGCCGGCCCGAGTGCGCTGCCGGCCCGCAAGCAGTTCAGCTCCAGCGAGCTGTACTACGAGGGCCGCATGGCAGCCGATGCCGGCCGCATCGCCGGCCGCGGCGCCGGTGCGCTGGGGCGGGGTTCGCTCGCCGCCGGCCGTGGCATCAACGGCGCCGCGGAGGTGCTGGGCGGCTGGATCGGTCGCGGCATGGGCAGCCCGGTCGCTGCCGGTGCAGCAGCCGGCGCCGCAGGCGCCAATCGCGGTATCCCGCAGCTGCTGGCCGGCTCAGGAAGGTCGCCCGGCGCCGCCGGCGCCCTCCCGGGGGGAGGCTCGCCCTCCGGCGGCATGGGAGGCGGAGGCGCAGCAGGTGCGGTGCGCCAGCGCGTGGCCAGCACCCGTGCAGGCCGGAAGACCGGCGGCAAGCTGCTCGCACTCGGCGGGCAGGTAGCCGCCCTCTACCTCACCGGTGGCGCATCGGCTGCGCTGCAGGCCGGCGGGCACGCCGCGACTGCTGCGGCCGCGATCCAGACGGCCCAGACCGCCCGCCGCGTGGCGGTGGCAGGTCGCCTCGTCGTCAAGGCGCTACCGGCGGCAGCCTCAGCCACTTCGCCGTCGGGAGCGCCCCTGGCGCTGACCGCCGGACGCTCGCCGGACGGGGAGAGCCCTGGCGGGGCGCCCGCAGTGGCCGGTGGCTCGACGGCAGCCTCCAGCAGCCGTCCGGTGGACAGCCGACGGGCACGGGCGACCTCCACCGCTGCCCCGCCGGCGCCGAACAGCCGTGCTCGAGGCGGGAGCACCGCCGCAGGATCGGCGACGGCAGCAGGCCGGAGGACAGGTTCGACCTCGACGGGCCCGACGTCACCGGGCGCGACGTCGTCGACCAGTGCCCCGGGGACGACGACGTCGACCAAGGCGACGGGCACCGCTGCTGGTGCGACGTCGTCGACCAAGGCGCCGTCCCGCCCGCAGGTGCGGACACCGGTCAGTCCGGTCAGCGGTGAGGTGATCTCGGCGCCGGCCAAGACGTCGCCGCCGACTGACGACCGGGCCGCCCGACTGCGCGCCGAGCTCGCCGCCCGCCGCGCAGCGAACCACCAGACCATGCGCCGGGCCACCGGTCACCCGACCCCGCCGCCACCGGACTGATCGGCCGACATGAGCAAGCTGCTGCTGGTGGCCGGAGGTGTCCTCACGGTCAGCGCGTTGGTCCTGTTCGGGTTGCCACTGCTCGTGGTGACCGCCCTGCTGGGCGGCAGCCAGGCCAACGCAGCCGGATGCCTGGTGCCCGGGAGCCACCCGGGAGGTGCGTTCGAGGCCGGCTACCTGGAGACGATCAGCATCGACGGGCTCGACGCCCAGCAGGTCGCCTCGGCCGCCACCATCGTGGCGGTGGGCGAGCAGCTGCAGATGACCCCCCGCGGCATCATCATCGCCCTGGCCGTGGCCAGCCAGGAGTCCCGCTTCCAGAACTACGCCAACGACGGCGTGGGCGGTGATCTGCGGCCCGACCAACTCGGCGTGGAGCGGTCGCTGACCTTCCCGCACGACGCAGTCGGCACCGACCACGGCAGCGTCAACGCCTTCCAGCAGCAGTACCCCTGGTGGGGCACCCTCGAGGAGCTCATGGACCCCCCGACGGCGGCCCGGAAGTTCTACGACGCGCTCAACCAGGTGACCGGCTGGCAGCAGATGACGGTCACCGTGGCAGCGCAGCGAGTCCAGCGGTCGGCGTCCCCAGGCGCCTACGCCGACGACGAGCTCATCGCCACGCAGCTTCACCAGCGGCTAGCCGGCGTCAGCGGCCACATCACCGACTCCGCCGCCGCCCCTGCGCCCACCACTGGTGAGGACGCGGGTGCGCCCGCAGCGGGCACGAGCACCTCTCCGGATGTTGCAGAGGCCGGCTGCGGCGCCACCGGTGCCGGCGGGGCGGTCTCAGCCAACGGCTGGGCGCTGCCGATGGCACCGGGCACTTACCAGCTCACCTCCGGCTACGGGCCGCGGCGCAGCCCCACCGACGGCTCGAGCAACTTCCACGCCGGCCTGGACTTCGGCGCACCCTCCGGCACACCCATCTACGTCACCGCCGACGGCACCGTCACCTCCGCCGGCCTCAACAAGGGCGGGTGCGGAAACCTCGTCATCGTCCACACCGCGCCCAACGTCGACACCTACTACGCCCACCAGGTCGACGGCGGCACCAAGGTCTCGGTCGGCGACGTCGTCTCCGCTGGGTCCCAGATCGGCGCAGTCGGCACCACCGGCGACAGCACCGGCAACCACCTGCACTTCGAGGTCCGCATCGACGGAGCCACCACCGACCCGCTGCTCTTCCTGCGCCAGCAGGGCGTCGACCCCGGATCCCTGCCGTAACCAGCACAGGCAAGGGTCGACGAGGAGCGCCGATCCCGAGTGCGGCCGCGGCCGCGGCCGCACTCGGGATCGCCGGGGCCCTGATGCTCCTCATGCCCGGGACCGGTGCGAAGTCCCAGCCGCGCAGCGCTGAGGCGAGCCCGACTCTTGCCCAGCCGGCACCAGCGACGTCCGATTCGGCCAGGACCCCGCCCAAGGCCGACTCCAGCGAGGTCCCCAGCTCCGCTGCCCCTTCGGCCGGGACCAGCGCGGCCGCAGGAGAGAACCCGCCCAGCTACGCGCCGGGCCAGGAGCCGTGGCGCCCGGTGGTCACCGGGTTCGCCACCGACTTCACCCACCCCGATCCGAGCTGGTCCACCCGCGTTGTCTGGAGTTGACCCGCTTTCGCGGACACCTCGTCACTGCGGACACGGATTAGGCCGCAGCTTTTCGTGCAGTGTGCGCCTGCTCGAAACGAGCGGG
>NZ_FNOZ01000007.1:0-118256 GCF_900107175.1 Modestobacter sp. DSM 44400
CGAGATCCAGCACGACCTTGCCCGGGTCGTGGATCGCCAGCGGCTTACGCCACGGCGACAACCCCGCCCGCAGCCCGGCCCCCAGACCACTGGCCGCGACGGTCTCGGTGAGCAGTACTCCACCGGCCTGACCGACGGCTGGAACCGGCGCGGTGTCCACAGACAGCCGGGGGTAGAGCAGGGTAGGTTTCTTCACCTGGAAGGTGCTCCTCGATCAGCGTGGCATGGACTCTCGACAAGTCCCATTCTCGCAGGTCAGGGGCACTTTCCGTTTGATCAACTTCCCGTCGAGGCCGGCTGGTATGAAATCTCGAGGCTAGGGGCCAGGTGGCGAGACCGGTCAGGGGACACCGGCGTCCGGATGCGGTCAACGGCCATGCAAGCACGCCTGAGGGCAGTTCCGCCCTCATGACTGTCGGGGCCCGGTACGCCGAAGTGAATACATGCATGAGTCTTAGTATCACTTAGAGGCTATCCAAGCGTAAGCTCCTGTCATGTTCTCAGAAGTGAACTGGCCCGCCCTCGACTGGGAGGACCGATCCTGGCAGCCGAGGATTCCGCCGTCATTGGTGTCCGCGGCGGTCCGTGAACGGCATGCGGGTCCCTACCGAGCCGCGGTCGTGCCGCACATCGCCGAGCTGACCCCCCGGCTCTCCGGCGAAGTGCTGGCCCTCTCCGAGGACGCCTCAGCGGAGATTGCGCGCTTCGACGCGGAGCTCGGCTCGGAAGTCGCCCCGTTCGCCTCGGTGCTGCTGCGGTCGGAGTCAGCCTCGTCGTCCATGATCGAGAACCTGACGTCCGGGGCCAAGGCGATCGCGCTCGCCGAGCTAGGCAGCACCGATAAGCGCAACGCCACGGAGATCGTCGGCAACGTCGGAGCCATGCGAGCCGCCCTCGCCCTGGCCGACCGCCTCGACGCGGAGGCGATCCTGACGATGCACGCCGCGTTGATGGGCGCGGTCCACCCTGGCATGGCGGGGACGTGGCGCGACGAGCAGGTCTGGATCGGCGGGACGTCCTTCGGACCGCACGCCGCCTCCTTCGTGCCGCCGCACCAGGAGCACGTCCCGTCCCTGGTTGACGACCTCGTCTGCTTCGCGCGGCGGACCGACGTGCCGCTGCTCGCCCGGGCCGCCATCGCGCACGCTCAGTTCGAGACCATCCACCCCTTCCCAGACGGCAATGGCCGCACCGGCCGGGCCCTGATCAACGCAATGCTGCGCGGCCACGGCTTGACCAAGAACGTGACCGTTCCGGTGTCCGCGGGCCTGCTGACGGACACGACCAGCTACTTCGACGCGCTGACGGCCTACCGGACGGGCGACCCCGCCGCGATCGTTGTCAGCCTTGCCGAGGCGTCGTTCGAGGCGACAGCGAACGGGCGCCAGCTGGTGCGTGACCTGCACGCCATTCGGGCGGGATGGGATAACGCGATCAAGGCCCGGCGGGGAGCGGGCGCCTGGCGGCTCGCCGACCTGCTGCTGCGCCAGCCGGTCGTTGACGCGGCCACCGTGGCCGCGGAACTCGGGCTGGCACCGCAAAACACGCAGCGGGTGGTCGCGGCCCTCGCGGACTCCGGCGTGCTGACCGAATTCACCGGCTTCAGGCGCAATCGCATGTGGCAGGCCACCGAGGTGCTCACAGCTCTCGACGACTTCGCCGCTCGCGCCGGTCGTCGAATGCGGTAAGCGCCCTCGGACGGCGACGCGTCGGGGAGACCGCCGGCTCCAGGGGCAGCCACGGAAATCTGGCGGCCTGCACCAGCGTCTCCCGCAGCCCCTCCTGCCCGCCGCGAACGTAGAGTTCTTGCCGCCGCGCTCGGGCTTCCACCTGAGGAGGTGGCCGGGGTGCGTTCTTGGAGGCCGGCGGCCCCCGGACGTCCGGGCTTCTGCGGTAGCGGCGACCCTGAGGGCTGGCTGCGCGCCGCGCCTCGAGGAGGATTCATTGGACAAGCCCAGAGCTCTGCTGCTCGAGAACATCGATCCGGTGGCAGCAGAACTGCTGCGCTCGGTCGGCTACGAGCTCGAGTCGCTGCGGGGAGCGCTGGACGAGGCCGACCTGGTCGCCGCGCTGGACGGGGTCCACCTGCTGGGCATTCGGTCGAAGACCTTGGTCACCGCGGACGTCCTGCACCGGAGTCCCGGTCTCGCGGCGGTCGGCGCCTTCTGCATCGGCACGAACCAGATCGACGTCGCGGCGGCTGCGGCGGCCGGCGTCGCGGTGTTCAACGCGCCGTTCTCCAACACCCGCAGCGTCGTGGAGATCGCGCTGGCCGAGATCATCTGCCTGGCCCGGCGGCTGATCGACCGGGATCGCGCCCTGCACGCCGGGACGTGGAACAAGTCAGCGACCGGGAGCCATGAGATCCGCGGGCGGACGCTGGGCATCGTCGGCTACGGCAATATCGGCAGCCAGCTCTCCGTGCTGGCCGAGGCCCTGGGCATGCGGGTGTTGTTCTACGACCTGGAGGACAAGCTCGCGCTCGGCAACGCCGAGGCCTGCGGAAGCCTGGAGGAACTGCTCGAGCGCTCGGAGACGGTGACCTTGCACGTCGACGGGCGCGCCGGGAACGCGGGCCTGTTCGGCGCCGAGCAGTTCGCCCGGATGCCCCGGCGGAGCCTGTTCCTCAACCTCTCCCGCGGGTTCGTCGTCGATCACGAGGCGCTGCGGGCGCACATCCTCAACGGCCACCTGGCGGGTGCGGCCATCGACGTGTTCCCTGACGAACCCAGGGAGCAGGGTGACGATTTCACCTCGGTGCTGCGCGGGCTGCCCAACGTCATCCTCACGCCCCACGTCGGCGGATCCACCCAGGAGGCCCAGTACGACATCGGGCGGTTCGTCGCCGGCAAACTGGTCGACTACAGCCGAACCGGCGCGACGACCTTGAGCGTCAACCTGCCCGCGGTTGCCCTGCACGGGTCCTCGGCGGCCCGGTTCACGCTGCTGCACCGCAACGTCCCGGGGGTCCTGGCGCGTGTCGATGCGCTGATCGGTGAGCAGGGCCTGAACGTCGACGGCCAGGTGCTCGCCACGCGAGGAGAACTGGGCTACGCCGTGACCGACGTCAACGGCGAACTGTCCGAAACCCTGCTGTCAGAGCTCCGGGCGTTGCCGGAGACCGTCCGCCTGACGACGTTCCCCCGGTCAGCCGACTAGCGCCGCACAACGCCCTACCAGGCATGTGGGGCAGTGCAGGCGGTAGTGGGCTGGCAGCCGGTCCTACCCACGGCCCGGCAGGATGGACACGCAGCGCATGACCCACGGCGTCGTGCGGGGCCCTACGCGCTGCGCAGCTCGTTCAACTGGCTCTCAGTTCAGGACGCGGAGTGGTGGATGTCGGCGAAGTTGACCCCGCACGAGGAAATCTCGTACACCTGCTCGCCGTCCCCGGGGACGGGGTCGGGCAGGTCGACGACGTCGAGGACCTCGGGGCCGCCGAAGCGGGTGATCCGCCCGGCTCGCATGACCCGAGGCTAGGACGTCGCTGATTCCAGAGCATCGGCCGTCGGGGGAGGCCCGGCTCACGCGGACCCCGAGCAGGTGCGCCACGAGGTTGCCGGCGGATGATACTGACGACCGAGCCGGCTACTGCTCCATGCAACGTGGCGTGACACCAGAGGTGCAGACATGACTCTTGACCGACGTGCCAGGGCGTCGCGCCGTGGTGCCCGTTGACCGATCCGCCCACGGCCTCTTTCCCGGACCGCGACGCGGAAGCGGTCGTCCCGGTCTTCTTCCTGTCCGACAGCACCGGGATCAGCGCCGAGACGATGGGCAACGCCCTGCTGATCCAGTTCCCGGACGTGTACTTCGAGCGGACGCTGATCCCGTTCATCTCCACGGTGGAGATGGCCCGTCAGGTCGTGGCTCAGCTCGACGAGGCGATGGAGGGCCCGGTGACCCCGCTGGTGTTCAGCACCGCTGCGGTGGACGAGGTGCGCGAGGAGCTGCTGAAGACGAAGGCCCCGATCATCGACTTCTTCGGCATCCACATGGGCCGGGTGGAGGAGCAGCTGGGCGCCCGGGGGCTCCACGAGGCGCGGCGGCTGCACGGGGTCGGCGACGTCCGGCGCTACAACAACCGGATGGCGGCGATCGAGTTCGCCATCGAACACGACGACGGCCTGAGCCCCCGGGGGCTGGACCGTGCCGACGTCGTGCTGCTGGCGCCGTCGCGGTGCGGCAAGACCCCGACCGCGATGTACCTCGCTCTCCAGCACGGCCTGTTCGTGGCCAACTACCCCCTCGTCGATGAGGACCTGGAGACGACCGACCTGCCGCGCCCGGTTAACGACCTGGCCGACCGGTGCTTCGGGTTGACCACCACAGTGGCCCGGCTCAGCCGGGTCCGCCAGGAGCGGCGTCCGGACTCCCGGTACGCCTCTGAGGAGCAGTGCCGCTTCGAGCTGCGCCGGGCGGCGGCCATGTATGAGACCCACGATCTGCCCACGGTGGACACCTCGGCGGCCTCCGTCGAGGAGATCGCCGCCGTGGTGATCCAGACCCTGGCCCGGCAACGGCGCAGCTCCGGCGGGCGCCCGCAGTCCGGCCACGACCTCCGGCGAGGAAGGACCACCCGCTCATGAGCACCGACACCGCACCCGAGGTACCGACCGGTCCGGCGGCCGGCGACGGCGACAACGTCCGGTGGTTCGCCGAGCTGGGGCTCGGCGACCTGGAGGTGGTCGGCGGCAAGAACGCCTCGCTGGGCGAGATGATCTCGAACCTGGCCGACGCCGGGGTCAGCGTTCCGGACGGCTTCGCCACGACGGCCGCGGCCTACCAGCGCTTCCTCGGGGACACCGGCCTGGCCGCCCGGATCGCCCAGCAGTTGCGCACGCTGGACACCGACGACGTCCGCGCGCTGTCCGCGGCCGGCCGGGAGATCCGCCGAGCGGTGATCGAGCAGCCCTTCCCGCCGGCTTTGGAGGCCGATATCCGGGCGGCGTACGACCAGTTGGCCGGGGACGACGCCGAGGCCTCCTTCGCGGTGCGCTCCAGCGCCACGGCCGAGGACCTGCCCGACGCCTCCTTCGCCGGGCAGCAGGAGACGTTCCTCAACGTGCGGGGCATCGACGCGGTGCTGCAGGCCGTCCGAGAGGTCTACGCATCGCTCTACAACGACCGGGCTATCGCCTACCGGGTGCACCACGGATTCGACCACGAGACGGTGTCGCTGTCGGCGGGCGTGCAGCGGATGGTGCGCTCGGACGTCGGGGCCTCCGGGGTGGTGTTCACCATGGACACCGAGTCGGGGTTCCGGGACGCCGTGTTCGTGACGTCGGCCTACGGCCTGGGCGAGGGCGTCGTGCAGGGGGCGGTCAACCCCGACGAGTTCTACGTCTACAAGCCCGCCCTGCGGGCCGGGCGCCCGGCGATCCTCAAGCGGGGCGTGGGTGAGAAGGCCACCAAGATGGTCTACACCGAGCACGCCGAGGTCGGCCGGACGACCGAGTTCGTCGACGTCGACCCCGCCGACCGCCGGCTGCTGTCCCTCACCGACGACGAGGTCACCGAGCTGGCGCGGCAGGCCTGCCGCATCGAGGAGCACTACGGCCGGCCCATGGACATCGAGTGGGGCAAAGACGGGCTGACCGAGAAGATCCTGATCCTGCAGGCCCGGCCGGAGACCGTGCAGTCCCGCTCCGGCAACACCACCGAGCGCTACAAGCTCACCGGCACCGGCGACGTCGTGATCGAGGGGCGGGCGATCGGGCAGAAGATCGGGGCCGGCGCCGTCCGGGTGCTCAGCGACATCGACCAGATGGACTCCTTCACCCCCGGCGACGTGCTCGTCGCCGACATGACCGACCCGGACTGGGAACCGATCATGAAGCGGGCCTCGGCGATCGTGACCAACCGCGGCGGTCGGACCTGCCACGCGGCGATCATCGCCCGCGAGCTGGGCATCCCGGCCGTCGTCGGCACCGGCACCGCCACCCGGGTGCTGAACGACGGCGACCCGGTAACGGTCTCCTGCGCCGAGGGCGACACCGGCCTCGTCTACGCCGGTGAGGTGGGCTTCGAGGTGGCGGAGACTTCTCTGGACGCCATGCCGGAGATCCCCACCAAGATCATGATGAACGTGGGGACGCCGGAGCAGGCCTTCGCGTTCTCCCGGCTGCCCAACGCCGGCGTCGGGCTGGCCCGGCTGGAGTTCATCATCAACCGGCAGATCGGCATCCACCCGCGCGCGCTGCTGGACCTGGAGCAGCTCGACGACCCGCTCAAGGCGCAGATCGAGGAACGGATCGTCGCCTACTCCTCGGCGCGGGACTTCTTCGTGCAGCGCGTCGCGGAGGGCATCTCCATGATCGCTGCGGCGTTCGCCCCCGAGCCGGTGATCGTGCGGATGAGCGACTTCAAGTCCAACGAGTACGCCAACCTCCTCGGCGGGGAGCGCTACGAGCCGCACGAGGAGAACCCGATGCTGGGCTACCGCGGAGCCTCCCGGTACCTGTCGGCCGAATTCGCCGACTGCTTCGCCATGGAGTGCGAGGCGCTGCGCTACGTCCGCGACGAGATGGGCCTGACCAACGTCAAGATCATGATCCCGTTCGTCCGGACGGTCGCGGAGATCGAGGGCGTGGTGCGGCTGCTGGGGGAGCATGGTCTGCGCCGCGGCGAGAACGGTCTCTCCGTGGTGATGATGTGCGAGCTGCCCTCCAACGCGCTGCTCGCCAACGCCTTCCTCGACCACGTCGACGGGTTCTCCATCGGCTCCAATGACATGACCCAGCTGGTGCTGGGCCTGGACCGCGACTCCAGCCTGGTCGCGGCGGGCTTCGACGAACGCGACCCGGCGGTGCTCGCCGTGCTGGAGATGGCGATCCGGGCGTGCCTGGAACGCGGGAAATACGTGGGCATCTGCGGCCAGGGCCCCAGCGACCACCCCGACCTGGCCGAGTGGCTCGTGGCGCAGGGGATCGAGTCGATGTCCCTGAACCCGGACACCGTCGTCGAAACCTGGCTGCACCTCGCCAAGAGCGCTGGCGCGAGCTGAGAGTGGCGCGAGCATGCCCCGGGGTGAGTCCGGGGACGCCGTGGCCCACCCCTGCCAGGTGAGCGCCTCAGGTCAGATGTGCGAGCCGGTGATGGATGTCGGCGAAGTTGACGCCCACCGCGGAAACCTCGTAGAGCTGCTCGCCGTCCCCGGGGATGGGGCCGGGCAGGTCGACGACGTCAGGGACCTCGGGGCCGCCGAAGCGGGTGACCTGCACGGCTCGCGTGCCGGAGAGGCCAGGCTCCGGACGCGACGCGTTGATCGCGGGCTTGGGTGCGGCGCCGTCCCAGTGCCTATGGGTGCCGGGCCGGCGACGGCCGATCACCCGGACGTTGGAGGGGTCTGCACCGTGCTCTCAAGGAATCCTGCGGTCGGGCCGACCTTGTCAGCGCCGGGGTGGGTGGCCAGGGAGACGGTTGATCGCGGCGACCCCGGGGACGGGAGTCCCCGGCGGAGGAGGAAGTCGGTCCGTGCGCGAGGAAGTCGGAACGGGTCGGGCCCCACGTTGCCGCTCGACGGGCCGGATGAGCGGCGTCGCGATCGCTGCGGCCATCGGGCTGGTCGTCGTCCCCGGAACGGCGTCAGCGCAGCCGGATGACCCGACCGACGGGCAGCTCAGTGCCGCGCAGCAGGCCGCCGGCGACGCCGCCGCGCGCGTCGGTGAGTTCTTGACGCAGCTGGGCGCCGCCCAGGCGGCGGTGGCCTCCGCGCACGCCCACGCCGCATCCGCCCGCGATCAGTACGAGCAGCAGCTCGCGAGCTACCAGAGCGCCCAGGCGGCCGCAGACGCCGCACAGGCGGCAGCCCAGCAGGCCCACCAGGATGTGGCTGCATCGCGAGCGGACGTGATCGCCTTCGCGCGGAGCAGTTACATCAGCGGCAGCACCTCGACACGGCTGCAGGCGCTGTTGACCTCCGCCGGCCCAGCCCAGCTGCTCGAGCGGGCCGCGCTCCTCGATGCCGTCGGCCAGCGCCGGTCCGATGTCCTCGACCGGCTGACCGTCGTCCAGCGGAAGTCCGCCGACGCCTCGGCCGCAGCGCGCTCCACGCTGGCCGCAGCGGCCACGTTCGAGGGTCGGGCCGCCGCCGAGCTGGCTTCCGCCGACCAGTTGGAGACCGACGCCCGCGAGAAGGCCACCGCCTTCCGGGCACAGCAGGCCGCGATGCAGACCCAGCTCCAGCAGGCGCGGACCACGCTCGTGGCCCTGCAGGCCCAGCGGACCGCCGCACAGCGGACGTCCGCGCAGTCGACCGCCGCGCCGTCGACCGCCGCGCCGTCGACCGCCGCACCGTCGACCGCCGCACCGCCGACCGCCGACCGCCGCACCGTCGACCGCCGCACCGCCGCACCGCCGACCACCGTGCAGCCGCACCGCCGACCACCGTGCAGCCGACCCCGTCACGGTCCTCCCCGCCGTCCACCACCTCCGGCAGCGGTTCGTCCTCCGGTGGTCCGCCACCGGACGCACCAGCTCACGACTGGAGCGCTGTCGCCGAGTGCGAGTCCGGCGGCAACTGGAACATCAACACCGGCAACGGCTACTACGGCGGCCTGCAGTTCAGCCAGTCCACCTGGGAGGCCTACGGGGGCGCTGCTCATGCCCCGCGCGCGGACCTGGCCCCACCGAGCCAGCAGATCGCCGTCGCGGAGAAGGTCCTGGCCGGCCAGGGCGCCGGCGCCTGGCCGATCTGCGGAAGGAACCTGACTGCCGGCCCATGAACTCGCGGGGCACACGCGCTCGCGCGCCTGCCCGGCGACCGCATCCGGCATCTCTTCCCCACGGTGATCCCGACCAGCCTGTCCGGGAACGTCCAGGCGGCCCGTCCTCCGGGGCCTTGGCTACCTATCGCCGATAGACGATGTTTCCCGGGTGACCGGCAAGGTGGCAGCACGACAGCAGGCGCGGGTCGCCGAGATCGTGGCCGAGGCATGGGAGCTGGCCCGCGAGCAGGGCGTCGCGGGGATCTCGTTGCACGAGCTGGCCCGCCGGCTCGGCATCCGTCAGCCGTCTCTCTCCGTACCGTCGCCCTGCACGTCCTCGGGTCCGCGGAGGCCCAGGCCTCGGTGGGGCAGTTCCTGCACCAGCTCGTGCACGGCCTGCGGCTCAACCGGCGGATGGCCCCCGACCACTGGATCGACGGCCTCAACGAGGTGCAGATCCGCGAGCGCGCACACCTGTCCACCGACGAGCTGGTGACGGCGCTGGGCGCGGTCGGTCCCGCGCGGTGGTCGGGCGGTGGGGCACACCGCTGCCCATACGCCACCTGCCGCTCCCGTTCGGCGGCCCGGTCGGCTGGGCGCCGCTGAAGTACCTGCTCGACGTCGGCTTCACCCGGGATGTCTGGGCGCATCGAATCGACATCTGCGCGGCCCTGGGCAGGGACATGTACCTGACCGCCGATCACGACGGGCGGCTGGTCGGCGACATCGTCGCCGAGTGGGCAGGGCTGCACGGGGAGCCCTTCGACCTGGTGCTCACCGGACCCGCCGGCGGCACCTACAGCCAGGGCAGCGGGGGAGAGCACGTCGAGATCGACGCCCTCGACTTCGTCCGGGTCCTGTCCGGTCGGCTGCCCGGCAGCGGCGTCCTGCGTCATCCCCTCCCGCTGTGACAGACGCGCCGGTCCCAGCCAAGGTCGGAGCACTTGACACGGACGGGGCTGACGTCGGACCTCCCGGTCGCAGGAACGCGGAGATCGGATCCGTCCTCGATGATCCGTGGGGCGGCGCTACCACCAGGCGAATCCGTGGCGGCCGGTGAGACGGGGACCCAACCGGCACCGGTCCGGCCGCGGTGGATCCAGAAGGCACAGTGCCCGCCGCGGGCAGCACGTCCCTGGTCGTTCGCGAGCCGGCCATCACGCAGGGCATCGTGACGGCGATCATCGCTGCCGTGGGTCTGTTCGGAGTGCAGGGCACGGAAGGCTTGGGAGAGACCGCGATCTCGATCGCTGTGACCGCCGTTCCCCTGCTGGGGGCGCCCTCCGTGCGCGGCCGGGTGCAGCCGATGCCGCGGTCTGCCACGCCGACAGACCGCTGAGTCGCGACGCAGGCGCGGACGTCGCAGCGCCGTCGACCTGGGCGGCCGGTGCGTCCGGCGACGGCTGGACAGGGGAGAGCGTGGCCACCGGGTGTTGCCCCGGTGCCCGGAGATGGTCCAGAGTCCGGAATCGCCCCCCGTTCCCGCTGACAGACCGGAGTGCAGATGGCCCAGGTCGTGCTGTTCCACCACGCGCTGGGGCTGACCCCCGGCGTGGTCGCCTTCGCCGACGAGCTGCGGGGGGCAGGGCACACGGTGCACACCCCGGACCTGTTCGAGGGCCGCACCTTCCCCTCCATCGAGGAGGGGGTCGGGCACGCCCAGGAGATCGGGTTCGGCGAGGTGATGCAGCGGGGTGCCCGGGCAGTCGAAGGGCTGCCCGCCGAGCTGGTGTACGCCGGCTTCTCGCTGGGTGTGGTCCCCGCCCAGATGCTGGCGCAGACCCGGCCGGGAGCGCGCGGCGCACTGTTCTTCTACTCGTGCCTGCCGGTGTCGGAGTTCACCCCGGCCTGGCCCGTCGGGGTGCCGGTGCAGGTGCACGGCATGGACGCCGACGCGATCTTCGTGAACGAGGGCGACATCGACGCGGCTCGCGCGCTGGTCGAGGAGGCCGAGGACGCGGAGCTGTTCCTCTACCCCGGCGACCAGCACTACTTCGCCGACAGCACGCTGCCCTCCTACGACGCGCCCGCGACCGCGCTGCTCACCCAGCGGGTGCTCGGCTTCCTCGCCCGGTAGGAACCCCGGGCTCCGGCGGGTGGGGCCGACGCTCACCGACTAGGTTCATCTCGCGGTAACGAGACCCAGAACTGCGAATGTCGAGGTGGGCGTGTGGGCAGGTCGGTGCTGGTGACCGGCGGCAACCGGGGGATCGGGCTGGCCATCGCCCGCTCCTTCGCCGAGAACGGCGACTCGGTTGCGGTCACACACCGCGGCAGCGGCGCCCCGGAGGGTCTGTTCGGCGTCCAGTGCGACGTCACCGACGCCGCGGCCGTGGACCGCGCGTTCACCGAGGTCGAGGAGCACCAGGGCCCGGTCGAAGTCCTGGTCAGCAATGCCGGGATCACCCGGGACGGGCTGCTGCTGCGGATGGCCGAGGACGCGTTCACCGACGTCCTGGACGCGAACCTCACCGCCGCCTTCCGGGTCGCCAAGCGGGCGGCGCCCAAGATGGTGCGCGCCCGGACCGGCCGGATGGTGTTCATCTCCTCGGTCGTCGGGCTCTCCGGCTCGGCCGGGCAGGTCAACTACAGCGCCAGCAAGTCCGGGCTGGTCGGGCTGGCCCGCTCGATCGCCCGCGAGCTGGGCAGCCGCAACATCACCGCGAACGTCGTGGCCCCGGGCTTCGTGGCCACCGACATGACCGCGGAGCTGCCGGAGAAGCGGCAGCAGGAGATCCTCGGGCAGGTGCCGCTGGGGCGGTACGCGCAGGCCGACGAGATCGCCGGCGTCGTGCGCTTCCTGGCCGGCGAGCAGGCGGGGTACATCACCGGGGCCGTCGTCCCGGTCGACGGCGGACTCGGGATGGGGCACTAGATCATGGCAACTGAGGTAAAGGGCATTCTCGAGGGCAAGAGGATCCTGGTTGCCGGAGTACTGACCGAGGCGTCGATCGCCTTCTCGGTCGCCCGGATCGCACAGGAGCAGGGCGCGACCGTCGTCCTGTCCAACTTCGGCCGTGCCCTCTCGCTCTGCCAGCGGATCGCCAAGCGGCTGCCGCAGGAGGCACCCGTCGTCGAGCTCGACGTCACCAACACCGAGCACCTGGACACGCTGGCCGACCGGTTGCGCGAGCACGTCGACGGCCTGGACGGCGTCGTCCACTCCATCGGGTTCGCCCCCCAGGAGGCCATGGGCGACGGCTTCCCCGAGGTCGCCTGGGAGCACGCCGCGACGGCGTTCCAGGTCTCGTCGTGGTCGTTGGCCTCGCTCACCCAGGCCTGCCGGCCGTTGTTCGGTGACACCGCCTCGGTGGTCGGGCTGACCTTCGACGCGACCGTCGCCTGGCCGGTCTACGGCTGGATGGGCGCGGCCAAGGCCGCTCTGGAGTCCACCTCCCGCTACCTCGCCCGCGAGCTGGGCCCGGACGGCGTCCGGGTGAACCTCGTCGCCGCCGGGCCGCTGCGCACCATGGCGATGAAGTCGATCCCGGGCAGCAAGCAGTTCGAGGAGGCCTGGGAGGGTCGCGCGCCGCTGGGCTGGTCGGTCACCGACACCGAGCCCGCCGGCAAGGCCGTCGCGGCGCTGCTGTCGAACTGGTTCCCGGCCACCACCGGCGAGATCGTGCACGTGGACGGTGGCTTCCACGCCGTAGGCGTGTGATGTGCATGGTCATGCCGTCGGTGTCTGACCTGTCCCGCCCGGCCCATCCGATGCCAGCGGGTGCGTCGATCACCCCTGCCGGGCAGCAGCCCGACCAGGACCCGTCGCTCGCCGTCCGCAACAACGGCGGGACCGAGCCGACCGCGCAGCCGGCCCCGGCCGGACGGCGGGAGGCGCTGCTGCTGCTGTCCTTCGGCGGCCCGGAGGGGCACGAGGACGTGATGCCGTTCCTGGAGAACGTCACCCGCGGTCGCGGCATCCCCCGGGAGCGGCTGGCGGCGGTGGCCGAGCACTACCACCACTTCGGTGGCGTGAGCCCGATCAACGACCAGAACAAGGCGCTGATCGCGGCGGTGGAGGCCGAGTTCGCCCGCGCCGGCGTCGACGTCCCGGTGTACTGGGGCAACCGCAACTGGGCGCCCTACGTGGAGGACACCTGGCGGCAGATGGCCGAGGACGGCATCGAGCACGCCTACGTCTTCGCCACCTCCGCCTATGCCTCGTTCTCCGGCTGCCGGCAGTACCACGAGGACGTCGCGCGGGCCCGCGTCGCCCTGGCCGCGGACCCCGCTGCCCCGGCCGGGCCGACCGCGGAGAAGCTGCCGCACTACTTCGACGCGCCCGGGTTCCTGCAGGCCAACGCCGAGGCGCTGGCCGCCGCGCTGGCGCAGCTGCCCGACGACGTCCGGGACACTGCCCGGCTGGTCGCCACGGCGCACAGCATCCCCGACGTGATGGCCGCCGTGGCCGGGCCGGACGGCGGGTCCTACCAGGCCGAGCTGAGACGCGCCGCCCAACTGGTCGTGGATGCGGCCGCGCCGGGGCGCCCGTTCGACCTGGTGTGGCAGAGCCGCAGCGGCCCGCCGTCGGTGCCGTGGCTGGAACCCGACGTCAACGACCACCTCCGTGCACTGGCCGAGGCGGGGGAGAAGGCCGTGGTGGTCTTCCCGATCGGCTTCGTCAGCGACCACCTCGAGGTGATCTGGGACCTCGACAACGAGGCCGAGGAGACCGCCGGTGAGCTCGGGCTGAGCTTCATGCGGGCGGCGACGGCGGGGACCCACCCGGCGTTCGTGGCCACCGTGCGCGGGCTGGTGCAGGAGCGTCGGGCCGGCGGAGCGCCGCGGCTGGGCACCAACTGCCCGGCGTCCTGCTGCTTTGCACAGCGACCCACCCGACCTGACGCCTGAGCTCGGAGAGGCTGCTCTTGCGGTGTTACTGCCGCTCTTGCAGTGCTGCAACACCGCAAGAGCAGGGGCAACAGCGCAGAAGTGGGCGCCCTATCGCGGAACCCAGTTGTAGGCGGCCACGGTCGCCTCCCGGACGGCGTCCGCCAGCGGGCGCAGCGCGTCGTCGCGGGCCGCGGCCTGCGCATGGGTGACCGCAGCACCGGGGGCGTCGGCCACGGCGAGGTCCAGCACCTGGGCCAGCCGCTGCGCCCGGCCGAGCATCGACAGGGCCAGTGGGTCGTGATCGGGCGGCAGCCCCGGCGCACTGATCGTCTTCGCCAGCCCCGCCAGCAGCGCGGGCACCTCGGGGTTCCAGCGGGCCAGGTCCAGCGACACCAGCGTCCGCGCGGCGTCGCCGACGGCCAGGTCCAGCGCGCCGGAGGTCTGCCGCAGGGTGCCCTCCACCGGTGGGGCGGCCGGCGCCGCGCCGTCCAGGGGGACGGCGGTCCAGGAGACGGCCTCCGGTCCCAGGTCCTCGGGGACCAGGGCCACCCGGTCGCCGACGGCGAGCTGCCCGGCCTCCAGCGCCAGCGCCACCAGCCCGGGCACCGCGGACAGCCCGCGGACGTCGCCGGGCACCGGCAGCACCAGTCGCAGCCGCCGCTCGCCCAGGCCGCGCAGCGCGCTCAGCGCCCAGCCCAGCGGCACGGCCTCGGTGGTGGCGGGGAGACCGACCACCCGGTGGGCGGTGTCGCCGAGGAGCGCGTCGAGGGCCTCGTCGTAGGAGGTCCGTCCGGTGAGCCAGGCGGTCGCCCAGACAGCGAAACGGCCGGCGGGGTAGTCGTGCACGACTGTCGAGGCTACGACGCGGCCGCCACCCCGCCGGGCGCGCGTCGGGCCCCGCGCACACGCAGCCGTGCCAGACTGCCGACGTGGGTGCCTGGTTGCTCTGGTTGATCGCCGGCGGGCTCTTCGCCGCCGGTGAGCTCGCGAGCTTGGACCTCGTGCTGCTCATGTTCGCCGGCGGCGCCCTGGGCGGGATGGCGGTCGCGCTCGTCGGCCTGGCGGCCCCGATCCAGATCGCGGCCTTCATCGTGGTCTCGGTGGGCCTACTGGTGCTCATCCGCCCGATCGCCGTGCGGCACCTGGTGAACCGCACCCCGGAGCAGATCGACGGCGTGGCCGTCTACGTGGGCCGGACAGCAGTGGTCACCGAGCGCGTCGACCATCGGCGCGGCCGCATCACCATGGGCGCCGACGTCTGGAGCGCCCGGAGCGAGTACGAGGGGCAGGTGTTCGAGGTCGGCGAGAAGGTCCGGATCATGGAGTTGGACGGCCCCACCGCCCTCGTCGCCGACGCGCTGGAGTGACCGTCTGCCCCAGCTCGACCACCGCGATCGGGTGACGCGGTGCCGGGAGGCTGACCGGCACCGTGAGAAGAGAGGATCATCGGAACTCCGCACCATCCTCCGAGGAGACGGAGACCGACTCCCGTGACACCCGCACTGATCGCCCTCATCGTGATCGCCGCGCTCGTGATCCTCGTCCTCGCCCGGAGCGTGACGATCGTGCCCCAGGCCCAGGCCAAGGTGATCGAACGGCTGGGTCGGTACAGCCGCACGCTCTCGCCGGGGCTGGCGCTGCTGGTGCCCTTCGTCGACCGGGTCCGCGCCACCATCGACCTGCGCGAGCAGGTCATCTCCTTTCCGCCGCAGCCGGTGATCACCGCCGACAACCTGCAGGTGGGCATCGACACGGTCCTGTACTTTCAGGTCACCGATCCCCGGCTGGCCGTGTACGGGATCGCGAACTACATCACCGGCATGGAGCAGCTGACCACCACGACCCTGCGCAACGTCGTCGGCGGGCTGAACCTGGAGGGCGCACTCACCGGCCGGGACGGCATCAACTCCCAGCTCCGCGAGGTGCTCGACGGCACCACCGGCCCGTGGGGGCTGCGGGTCGCCCGGGTGGAGATCAAGGCGATCGACCCGCCGGCGTCGATCCAGGACTCCATGGAGAAGCAGATGCGGGCCGACCGCGACAAGCGGGCGGTCATCCTCACCGCCGAGGGCCAGCGGCAGTCGGCCATCACGACCGCCGAGGGGCAGAAGGCCTCGGCGATCCTGTCGGCCGAGGGCAAGAAGCAGGCCGCCATCCTGGAGGCCGAGGCCGAACGGCAGAGCCGGATCCTGCGCGCCGAGGGTGAGCGCGCGGCGCTGTTCCTGCAGGCACAGGGCCAGGCCAAGTCGATCGAGACGGTCTTCCAGGCCATCCACGACGGGAAGCCGGACTCCGGGCTGCTGGCCTACCAGTACCTGCAGACGCTGCCGAAGATCGCCCAGGGCGACGCCAACAAGATGTGGATCGTCCCCAGCGAGTTCAGCAAGGCGCTCGAGGGGCTGTCCCGGCTCGGTGGCGCGGACGGCGGCGAGGGGCGGTCCTGGATGGACGTCGACGCGCCGTCCGCAGCCGGGAATGGCTCCGCGAACGGCTCGGCAGCCACCGCTGCCCCAGCCCCGGCGACCTCGCTGGACACCAGCACCTGGTTCGAGTCGCAGCTCCCGCCGGCGGCTGAGCAGCCGGAGGCCAGGATCGAGATGACGAGCATCGGCGTCCAGCCCAGCCTGCCCACGCCCGGGGTAGCGACTCCGCCGCCGCTGTCGGAGGTCACCCGGGACGTGCAGCAGTCCGCCGGGTACCCGCCACTCGAGGACCCGCCGCAACTGCAGCAGTAGGCCCGACGACGAGACGGCCGGCTCCCCGGGAAGGGGAGCCGGCCGTACATCGTGCGGAGGACCGCGTGCTCAGTCCTTCAGCAGCCCCTCGCGGAGCTTGGCCAGCGTCTGGCTAAGCAGCCGGGAGACGTGCATCTGGGAGATGCCGATGTCCGCTGCGATCTGCGACTGCGTCATGTTCCCGAAGAAGCGCAGGATCAGGATGCGCCGTTCCCGCGCCGGGATGGTGGCCAGCAGGGGCTGCAACGACTCCCGGTACTCCACGCCCTCCAGCGCGGCGTCCTCCTCGCCGAGGGTGGCCGCCAGCGTGGGGGAGTCCTCCTCCCCGGACAGCCGTTCGTCCAGCGAGCTGCTGCGGTAGGCGTTGGCCACCGCCAGGCCCTCGAGGACTTCGGCCCGGGGGATGCCCAGGTGCTCGGCCAGCTCGCTCGGGTTGGGCGCGTGACCGTTCTTCTGGGCCAGCTCGCTCACCGCGGCGTTCAGCGACAGGTGCAGCTCCTGCAGCCGCCGAGGCACCCGCACCGACCAGCCCTGGTCCCGGAAGTGCCGCTTGATCTCCCCGGTGATGGTCGGCACCGCGAAGGACAGGAACTCCACGCCGCGGGTGGGATCGAACCGGTCGATGGCGGCGATGAGACCCAGCGTGCCCACCTGCAGCAGGTCGTCGAAGGGCTCACCGCGGTTGCTGAACCGGCGAGCGAAGTGCCGGACCAGCGGCAGGTGCTCCTCGACCAGGATCTCGCGCAGCCGCTCCCGCCGCGGGTCGCCCTTCTCCAGGGTGGCCAGCTCGGCGAACAGCGGCGCGGTGCGCTCTGCCCGGCTGCGGTTCTCCGACAGCGGCGGTGCCGCGGCCGGCGTATCGACGGCCTCCTCGGCCGGTACCTCGGCCGGCAGGGGGATGGGCGTGCCCGCCGCTGCGTCGCCGGGCTGGCGGGCCTCGGGGACGCCGGCGGCGACCGAGGGAACGCCGGCGGCGACCGAGGGAACGCCGGCGTCGAGGGCGACCGGCGCCGGCTCGGCCGGCCGGGCGTTCTCAGCGGCACCGAGGACGGGGATGTCGTCCGTGGCCGGCTGACGTGCGGCAGCCGACCGGGTCACCGTGCGACCGACACGTCGTGGTGAGGCTGCTCCACGGCCGCGCTGGGAGAGTGGCGACGGAGGTACTTGGCCAGCGCGATGCAGGCGACGGGGGAGGCGCTGCCGTCCCCGGCGGGCACCGTGGCCTGCGTGCTCGGGCCGGCGTCCACCGAGTCGACCAGCGTGTGCAGCACGGCCCAGCCGAAGCCGTCGCGCGAGACGTCCGTGCCCTCCGTGGTGGGCACCCAGGCGTCGATCCGCAGGGCGTCGCGGGAGGCCTCGAAGACCACTGTCAGCGGACTGTCGCTCAGGGCCACGGCGGCCAGCGTCGCGCAGGCCTCGTCGACGGCGAGGCGGAGGTCCTCCACCGCGTCGAGGTCGAAGTCCATCCGCATGGCCAGGTCACCGGCCATCGCCCGCACCGCGGGCAGTTGGGTCGGCGAAGTGGGGACGCGCAGTTCCAGCCGCTCCGCACGCCGCTCGGCGGCGGGCGCGCCCGTAGTGTCGACCATCCGTCGTCTGCTCCTTCGTCAGCACCGCGCCCCCGGGGCGGGGACGGGCCCGTTCATCATCGCGCACGCGCCGGCCGGCCCGGTCCGGAGCACGACCGAGAGCCGCTGCCCCGCCGGGACACGACAACCCGGAGTGCCCGGGGGCGCCCGGCGGGAAACGCAGTGCCGACGCGATATGCGCGGCTGCGGATGGAGGCAAACCTCCGATCTGCGATCCCCGTCCCGCGGTGGTCCCGGGCGGGGAATGGCGACCGCCGCGGGGTTTGAGCCCGCTGGGCCGAGCACATCTGAGCGGGGTGAGACTGCGGCGGAGCGACGTACACGCACCGGGCTGGACCCGGCGACGGGCGGGGCGGGGGTTCGCCTACTACGACAGCGACAGCGTGCTTCTCAAGGACGACCGGGTGGACCGCATCAAGGCGCTGGCCGTCCCGCCGGCCTGGAATGACGTGTGGATCTGCCCGTGGCCCAACGGCCACATCCAGGCCGTGGGCACCGACGCGGCCGGACGCCGGCAGTACCGCTACCACGACCAGTGGCGGCTGAAGCGGGACGCCGCCAAGCACGAGCGGGTGTTGGAGATCTCCCACCAGCTGCCCGACGTCCGGGACGCGGTGGTCACGGCTCTGCGCACCCGCGGGCTGAACCGGGAGCGGGTGCTGGCCTGCGGCGTCCGGCTGCTCGACCTCGGGGCGTTCCGGGTGGGCAGCGAGCAGTACGCCGAGGACAACGGCACCTTCGGGCTGGCCACGCTGCGCCGCGAGCACGTCGAGGTCCGCGGTGAACGCGTCTTCTTCCACTACACGGCCAAGGGCGGCATCGACCGTGAGCTGGAGCTCGTCGACCGGCCCACCGCCACTGTGGTGCGCCAGCTGCTGGAGCGGCCGGCCGAGCAGGGCGACGACCTGCTGGGCTACCCGCTGGCCTGCGGCAGTTGGCATGACGTGACCAGCGACGAGGTCAACGCCTACCTCAAGGAGATCAGCGGCGCAGAGATCACCGCGAAGGACTTCCGCACCTGGACGGCGACGGTGATGATGGCCGCCACCCTGGCCGAGACGCCACCGCCGACCAGCCGCACCGCACGCAAAAAGGTGGTCCGGCAGGCCTATGTGAAGGTCTCCGAGCAGCTGGGCAACACCCCCGCGGTGTGCAAGGCCAGCTACGTCGACCCGCGGGTGGTCGATCGGTTCGAGCACGGCGAGACCATCGCCGAGTCCCTCAGCGAAGCCTCCCAGGCTCCCGACGACCGAACCGCCCAGCGGACCGTCGAGGCCGCGGTCTGTGCCCTGCTGAGCGCCTGAGTCGGATAGCACGACGGCGCCCCGCCGAGGCGGGGCGCCGTCGTGCCCTGGTGCGGGTGAGCCTGAGGTCAGCTCTTGTCGCCGATCCTGAACAGGTCGATCAGGCCGGTGACCTCCAGGGGGCGGGTCACGGCGCGGGTGTTCGCCACCAGCCGCAGACCGACGTCCCGCGAGCGGGCCGACTTCTGCGTCTCGACGAGCACGGCCAGCCCGGCCGAGCCCAGGAACTGGACGCCGCACAGGTCGATGACCAGCTCGGTGGGCTGCTGCTCCAGCTGGGTGTCCAGCGAGGCGCGCAGCACGGGGGCGGTGAAGGTGTCGACCTCGCCGACGACCGTCACGGTGACCGTGCCGTCACCATCGTTGGACGTCGACAGCGTAATCACGTCGTCGAAGGGCGCTTCGGCGACGTCGGAGGGGGCGGACACGTCGCGCGTTCCCTCGGCGGGCAGATCAGATGAGGTCACGGACTGCAGCTCCTCTCAGGGGCGGTGCTCCTGGGTACCCGTTCGACGGACAGGGTACTGCTGCACCCCGCACCGACCGACCGTCGCCCTGGACACCGCCGGACACGCACACGGCCCACCCGGTCGTCCGGGCGGGCCGACGGCTGGCTGCTCAACCGTAGCGCCCAACGTAGTTGAGCGCTGATCAACGCACCACTCAGCCGCCAGCAGCCCCCGGGCCGGTTCAGCCGTCGGTGACGTGCATGGCCCGATCCTCGGGCCCCTCGCCGCCGGTCGGCGCCTCGCCGGTGGCGATCACGTCGTCCTTCACGGTGTCGGTGCCGGAGTCGTCGCCGCGGTCGGTGTCGACGTCCTGGTCCAGCTGCGGGACCGTGCGCTCGGCGGACTCGGCGGACTCGGCGGCGCGCACGTCGCCGAGTCCGCCGACGTCGGGCTCCTCCCGGTCCAGCCGGCCGGACAGCGACTCGCCCTCGGCCTGCTCCTCGGCGGTCGTGCCGACGTCGACGCTGGCGCGTGCCCGCTCCCCGGGGACCGGCGCGAACTCGGGGTCCTCGGCCAGTGCCTCCGTGGGGTGGTCGTCGTCGGCGATGTCGGGCACGCCATCGTCCTCGTAGGAGATGTCCCGGGCGGTCTGGCCCTCGGCTCCGTTGGTGCCGGGGCGGCGGCGGTCATGTGTCCCGGTGAGGCCACGCTCGTCGTCGGGGAACTCCGCGTCGTTCGCGGCGGAGTCGACCGCCGCCCGGTCCGGGTCCAGCTCGGTCATGGGGTGTGCCTCCGTTCTGCGTGCGGGGTTCCTCACACGCTCGACCGTCCAGGTGCGACGGGTGGAGCCGGTCGGATGACCGGCGTCGTGATCACCGCCCTACCCGCGGGCCCGGCGGGCATGCGTGAGTCCCGTCGCGGCGGTGGGCATGGCTCCGCATGGGCATGGCTCCGTGTCGGCAGGGGTAGCGGGGCGGCATGGCGATTCCAGACGGTGTGCAGCGGATCGGAGGGCCGGTCCGCCACTGGGCCCGGACCCAGCAGCAGGAGTACGCACACGGGGAGCCCCGCCCGCTGGCGGGTCTGCTCGGCGCGATGGGCGTCTATCTGGGGGTGACCGCCGCCGGCGCGGCGGCGGTGCGGGCGGCGGGCAAGGAGCTGCCGACCAGGATCCCGCTCGGCGATGCCGTGCTGTTGACCGTCGCGGCCTTCCGGCTGGCGCGCACCATCGCGAAGGACCCGGTCACCAGCCCGCTGCGGGCACCGTTCACGAGCTACCAGGGCACCTCGGGCGAGGCCGAGGTGGCCGAGGAGGTTCGGGTGCACGGCGGGGTCAAGCACGCCATCGGGGAGCTCGTCACCTGCCCGTTCTGCCTGGCCCAGTGGACGGCGACCGCGCTGGTGCTCGGCTACGCAAGTGCGCCGCGGGCCACCCGCCTGGTCGGCCTGACGATGACGATGGTGGCCGGCGCCGACGTCGGGCAGTTCCTCTACGACGCCATCCAGAACGGCGCTCTGGAGTCGGACGGCGACGCGGAGTCCTGACCCGGGGGTCGCTCTGCCCCGTCGGGGTGGGATGCGGCTTCCACCAGCGCCCTCACCGCGCCAGAGGGCCGCGTCCGGACCTATCCTGCGATTTTGTCGGGCTGTCGCGGGTGACAGCTCTGCGTGGACAGGAGGCGGTCGTGCGGTCGATCTGGCGTGGCGCGGTCTCCTTCGGCCTGGTCTCCATCGGGGTGAAGCTGTACTCGGCGACCGAGGACCACGACATCCGGTTCCACCAGGTGCACAAGACCGACGGTGGCCGGGTGAAGTACAAGCGGGTCTGCTCGATCGACGGCGAAGAGGTCGAGTACGGCGACATCGCCAAGGGCTACGAGCTGCCCGACGGCCAGCTGGTCGTGCTCACCGACGCCGACCTCGACGAGCTGCCGCTGGGCACCAAGCACGAGATCGAGGTGCTGCAGTTCGTCGACCAGGATCAGATCGACCCGATCCACTTCGAGAAGACGTACTACCTGGAGCCAGACGGCGTCGCCACCCGCCCCTACGTGCTGCTGCGCACTGCCCTGGAGAACGCCGGCCAGGTCGCCATCACCAAGATCGCCATCCGGCAGCGGGAGTCGCTGGCCGCGCTGCGGGTGCGCGAGGGCGTGCTCGTGCTGCACACGATGCGATGGCCCGACGAGATCCGCCGTCCCGGCTTCGCCTTCCTTGACGACGAGGTGCCGGTGCGCCCGCAGGAACTGCAGATGGCCGAGTCGCTGATCTCCACCATGGCTGGCGACTTCGACGCCGGCGCCTTCACCGACGACTACCGCGAGGCGATGACCGCCCTGCTGGAGGCCAAGCAGTCCGGCGGTGAGGTCCGGGCCGTGCCGGAGACCGCCGACACCGACGGTGGCGCGGTGGTCGACCTGATGAGCGCGCTGCGCCGCAGCGTCGAGCGGGCCGGAGGAACGGCACCGGCGGGCGACAAGGCCGAGGACGACGAGGCCCCGGCGGAGGCCCCGGCGAAGGCCCCCGCGAGGAAGGCGGCGGCGAGGAAGGCCGCCCCGACCAAGGCGCCGGCGAAGAAGGCGGCGGCCAAGGCGCCGGCGGCGAAGGCGGCCGCCAGCGAGGCCGAGAAGCCGGCGAAGCGGACCGCCCGGCCGCGCAAGACCGCCTGATCCCCACCGCCGGTCATCCGCATGCCCGCCCGCCCCGATCCGCTCGCCAGCTACCGGGCCAAGCGCGACCCGGCCCGCACCGCCGAGCCGGTCCCGCCGGCCTGGCAGCCGCTGCCGGCCGGGGACGACGACACGTTCGTGGTGCACGAGCACCACACCCCCCGTGGGCGCACCGGGGATCGGGTGCACTGGGACCTGCGGCTGGAGCGCGACGGCGTCCTGAAGAGCTGGGCGGTGCCCAAGGGGCCGCCCACCGAGCCCGGGCTGAACCGGCTGGCCGTGCCCACCGAGGACCACCCGCTGGAGTACGCCTCCTTCAGCGGCACCATCGCCGCCGGTGAGTACGGCGGCGGGGAGGTCGGCATCTGGGACGCCGGCCGCTACGCCACCGAGAAGTGGGCCGACGACCACATCACCGTCGCCTTCGACGGCGCCCGGCTGACCGGTCGGTACGTGCTGTTCCGGCTGCCTGACGGAACCTGGAACGTGCGCAAGCTGGACCACACACCTCCAGTGGGGAACCCGACGCCTGCGGCGCGCCCTGCCGATCCGACCTCGGGTGCCCCGGTCGCCCCCGGCGTCCCGGAGGACCTGACCCCGATGCTGGCCGCCGCCGGCGAGCTGCCTCTCGACACCGACCAGCGGTGGGGCTTCGAATTCAAGTGGGACGGCGTCCGCGCGCTCGCGCACGTGCGAAACGGCCGGCTCAGCCTGCGTGCCCGCAGCGGCAACGACGTCACCGGCACCTATCCCGAGCTCGGCCGGCTGCCCGCGGCGCTGACCGGGCACGACGCCGTACTGGACGGCGAGGTCGTCACCTTCGACGCGGCCGGGCGCCCGGACTTCGGCCTCCTGCAGGGCCGGATCCACCGGCGCGGCCCGGAGGTCGCCCGGCTGGCCGCAGCCGCGCCGGTCAGCTATCTGGTCTTCGACCTGCTCGCCTGGGACGGCGAGAGCCTGCTCTCGCTGCCCTACACGGAGCGCCGCGAGCGGCTGAACGCCCTCGGGCTGGCGGCTGACCGCTGGGTCCCCACGCCGTGGTTCCGCGGAGGCGGGTCGGGGGTGCAGGCGGCCAGCCTGGAGAACGGGCTGGAGGGCATCGTCGCCAAGCGGCTGGACGGGCCGTATCGGCCGGGCGGGCGGGGGCCGGACTGGCGCAAGGTGAAGAACATCCGTACCCAGGCGGTCGTCGTCGGCGGCTGGCGGCCCGGGGCTGGACGGCGGGCCGGCGGCATCGGGTCGCTGCTGGTGGGGGTGCACGACGACACCGGCGCCTTCGTGTTCGCCGGCCACGTCGGCACGGGCTTCACCGGCAAGATGCTGGCCGACCTGGGCGCGGCGGTCACCGCACGCCTCACGTCGCCGTTCACCGACGCGCTGCCACGGGAGGTCACCCGCGACGCGCAGTGGGTGGAGCCGGGGCTGGTGGGGGAGGTGGCTTTCACGGAGTGGACCCGGGAGGGCCGGCTGCGGCACCCCTCGTGGCGGGGCCTGCGGGACGATGTCGTCCCGGCCGACGTGGTGGTCGAGCCGTGAGTCGCCAGCGCGTGCACATCGAGGGCCGCCAGCTCGAGGTGTCCAACCTGGACAAGGTGCTCTTCCCGGAGGTGGGGTTCACCAAGGCGCAGGTCATCGACTACTACGTCCGGATCGCTCCGGTGCTGCTGCCGCACGTCGCCGGCCGGCCGGTCACCTTCACCCGCTGGCCGAACGGGGTCGACGGGCAGGCCTTCTTCGAGAAGAACAGCGGCCGGCACGCCCCCGCCTGGGTGCGGTCGGCCACCGTTCCCTCACCGGGCAGCAGCAAGGGCCGGGAAACACTGGACATGGTGCTTTTGACCGCCGTCCCGGACCTGGTCTGGTCGGCCAACCTGGCCGCGCTCGAGGTGCACGTGCCGCAGTGGCGGCTCGACGCCGCGGGCCGGGCCGAGCTTCCCGACCTGCTGGTGCTCGACCTCGATCCGGGCCCGGGCACCGGCGTGACGGAGTGCGCCCGGGTCGGCCACCGGTTGCGTGAGCGCCTGGTCGCCGACGGGCTCGACCCGGTGGTCAAGACCTCGGGCTCGAAGGGGCTGCAGGTCTACGCGCCCATCGTCTGCGAGGACGCCGACCACCCCAGCCGGTACGCCAAGTCGCTGGCCCAGGGGCTCATCCGGGAGACGCCCGAGGACGTCGTCTGGCGGATGGAGAAGGCGCTGCGCCCGGGCAAGGTGCTGGTCGACTGGAGCCAGAACAACACGGCCAAGACGACCGTGGCGCCCTACTCGCTGCGCGCCCGGGCCGGCGCAACGGTGTCCACGCCGATCAGCTGGGCCGAACTCGACGCCGTCCGCGACGGTGCCGACCCGGCGACCGTTCGGTTCGACACCGCGGCGGTCCTCGCCCGGGTCGACGAGCTCGGCGACCTGTTCGACATCGCGGCCCGGCGCCGGGGCGCCCTGCCCCCGGGTTGACCCGCTGTCCGGCCGATGTGGCCACTTTGGCACCATGCGCCGCGTGTCCGCCCCCGACTTCCGGAAGGCCCGCTTGACCGACGTCGGCCGCCTCGTCGTCCGCTGCCCGGACCGGCCGGGGATCGTCGCCGTCCTGAGCGGGCTGATGGCCCAGGCGGGGGCCAACATCATCGACTCCCAGCAGCACTCCTCCGACCCCTCGGGCGGCACCTTCACTCTGCGGCTGGAGTTCTTCCTCGCCGACCTGGCCACCCGCCGGTCCGACCTGGAGGCCGGGCTGGCCGCGTTGGCGGGGGAGTGGCAGCTGACCTGGCGACTCACCGAGGCCGCGCACCGGCCCCGGCTGGCGGTCTTCGTGTCCAAGGCCGACCACGGGCTGCAGGAACTGCTCTACCGGGTCGGCTCGGGGGACCTGCGGGCCGAGATCGCCGTCATCGTGTCCAATCACCCCGACCTCGAGCCGGTGGCCCGCGTGCACGGGGTGCCGTTCCACCACGTGCCGGTCACCCCGCAGACCAAGGCCGAGGCCGAGGCCCGTGCGCTGAAACTGGTCGGGGACGCGGACCTGGTGGTGCTGGCCCGGTACATGCAGGTCGTGTCGGCGGACTTCTGCAGCCGCTTCCCCGAGCGGCTGATCAACATCCACCACAGCTTCCTGCCGGCCTTCGTCGGTGCGAACCCGTACCAGGCGGCGGCCGACCGGGGTGTGAAGCTGATCGGCGCCACTGCGCACTACGTGACCGCGGAGCTCGACGCCGGGCCGATCATCGAGCAGGAGGTCGCCCGGATCGACCACCGCGCCACCGTCGAGGACATGCGTCGGGTGGGCCGCTACGTCGAGCGCCAGGTGCTCGCCCAGGCGGTCACCTGGCACGTGGAGGATCGGATCATCGTGGACGGCGCCAAGACCATCGTCTTCGCGTGAGCCGCCCCGCCACCCGCGGGCATAGGAAGCTCTCCACCCGGTTCTCGGCCGGAAACCGGGTGGAAAGCTTCCTACGCCTCGCCCCGCCGGGGTCCCCTTCTCTTGACTCAGTCAAGACAACCGGGTTGAGTGGCTGGCGATGGAGACGACCTGGGAGCACCGCCTGCGCTCGGCGGGGCTGCGCGTGACGCGGCCCCGGCTGTCCGTGCTCGGTGTCCTCGCCGAGCACTCGCACGTCGACGCCGACACCATCGCCACCGCCGCCCGCGTCGTGCACCCGTCGATCTCGCCGCAGGCGGTCTACGGGGTGCTCAAAGCCCTGGTCGGCGGAGGTCTGGCCCGCCGTATCGAGCCCGCCGGCGCGCCGGCGCTCTACGAGCTGCGGGTCGGCGACAACCACCACCACCTGGTCTGCCGGGAGTGCGGGGACGTCGCCGACGTCGACTGCGCCGTGGGGGCGGCTCCGTGCCTTACCCCCTCGGACGCGGCCGGGTTCGTCGTCGATGAGGCCGAGGTCGTCTTCTGGGGACTCTGCGCGGGCTGTCAGGTCGCGCGCAGGCAGCACGGGTACGGAGCTGGGATCGCAATCCGAGGAGGAGCAACAGCATGACCGACGTCGCATCGCAGGGACCGGCAGCCAGTGAGGCCGACCGCGCCGTCCTGACCAACCGTCAGGGCCATCCGGTCTACGACAACCAGAACCAGCGGACGGTGGGCGCGCGTGGCCCGGCGACCCTGGAGAACTACCAGTTCCTCGAGAAGATCAGCCACTTCGACCGCGAGCGGATCCCGGAGCGGGTCGTGCACGCCCGCGGCACCACCGCCTTCGGCTACTTCGAGGCCGACGGCACGGTGGGCGATGAGCCCATCGCGAAGTACACGCGGGCGGGGCTGTTCCAGGAGAGGGGCAAGCGGACCGAGCTCGCCGTCCGCTTCTCCACCGTGGCCGGTGGCCGGGACTCCTCGGAGGTGTCCCGCGACCCCCGCGGCTTCGCGGTGAAGTTCTACACCGAGGAGGGCAACTGGGACCTGGTCGGCAACAACCTGGCTGTCTTCTTCATCCGGGACGCCATCAAGTTCCCCGACTTCATCCACTCGCAGAAGCCGGACCCCGTCACTTTCGAGGCCAACGTCGCCGAGCGCGCCTTCGACTTCTTCAGCCAGACGCCCGAGGCCATGCACATGGTCACCCTCGTGTTCAGCCCACGTGGTCTCCCGGCGACCTACCGGCACCAGCAGGGCTTCGGGGTGAACACCTACAAGTGGGTCAACGACCAGGGCGAGACCGTCCTGGTCAAGTACCACTGGGTGCCCAAGCAGGGCGTGCAGTCCTACACCGCCGCCGACGGGGCGGCCGTCCAGGCGCAGACCACCGGTTCGCATACCAAGGACCTCTACGACGCCATCGAGCGCGGCGACCACCCCCAGTGGGAGCTGCACGTACAGCTGATGGAGGACGGCGAGCATTCCGAGCTGGACTTCGACCCGCTGGACGACACCAAGGTCTGGCCGGAGCAGGTCTTCCCGCTGCGCAAGATCGGCACCATGACGCTGGACCGCGCGCCGGAGAACTTCTTCGCCGAGAGCGAGCAGATCGCCTTCGGCACCGGCGTGCTGGTCGACGGGCTGGACTTCTCCGACGACAAGATGCTGGTCGGCCGGACGTTCTCCTACTCCGACACCCAGCGTTACCGGGTCGGGCCGAACTACCTGCAGCTGCCGGTGAACCAGGCCAGGAACGCCCGGGTCGCCACCAACCAGCGTGACGGCCAGATGTCCCTCGGCGTGGACCTCGGCGCCGGCCAGAATCCGCACGTGAACTACGAGCCGTCGATCCTCGGGGGCCTGCGCGAGGCGGAGTACCCGACACACGACGAACAGGGTCCGGTCATCACCGGTCGGGTCACCCGCAAGCGGATCCCGATCACCAACGACTACCAGCAGGCCGGTGAGCGCTACCGGCTGTCGGAGCAGTGGGAGAAGGACGACCTGGTCGCCAACCTGGTCGGCGCCCTGACGCAGTGCCGTCGAGAGATCCAGGAGCGGATGGTCTGGCACTTCTTCATGTGCGAGGAAGAGCTGGGCCAGCGGGTCGGCGAGGGCATCGGGATCAGTGCGGACGACGTCCGTGGACTGCCGCCGCTGCAGACCCAGACGCTGTCCGAGGAGGAGCAGCAGCGCGCTGCCAACCTGGGCAAGAACTCACCGCGGGACGTCTCCGGTCTGACCATGACGCACTGCGTGCCCAACGAGCACGCCGAGGTCACGCTCTGACGTCAGCCTGACCGGCAGGACACTGCGGGCCGCCTCCGGATTCCCCGGGGGCGGCCCGCAGTGTTGTTCGTGGCGTACGTGCTGCGCACCGACCCGTGTCCAGCGGGGGGCCGCCCTCAGTCGCGGGGGCGTTTGCGGTCCTGCTCGGCGAGGAACTGCTCGATCTGGGCGCCGATCTCCTCACCGCTGGGCACCTCGCCGGCCGAGCCGAGCAGGTCGGTGGACTCCCGGGCAGAGGTGAACGAGTCGTACTGCTCCTCGAGGGCGGCGACCACGGCGGTGTTCTCCACCGAGCGGCCGATCTGCTCGTCGATCTCGGTGCGGTTGGCTTCGGCGGCCTCGCGCAGCGTCTCGGTGGGCACGTGCAGCCCGGTGAGCCGGTGCAGCTGCTCGAGCAGGGTGAGCGAGGCGGCGGGATAGGTCGCCTGCGCCAGGTAGTGCGGAACGTGCGCGGCGACACCGAGGGCGTCCACCCCGCCCTCGCCCAGCCGCAGCTCCAACAGCGCGCCGGCGCTGCCCGGGATGCGCATCTCGCCCCAGTAGACCGGATAGGCCTCGATCAGCTGTCGGCGCGTGGCATGCGCGGTCACGGTGACCGGCCGGGTGTGCGGCACCGGCATCGGGATGGCGTGCAGCGCGACCACCGAGGTGACGCCGAAGGCCTCGACGAGCTGCAGTACCGCGGCGCTGAACCGCTCCCACGCGTAATCCGGCTCGGTGCCGTGCAGCAGCAGGAACGGGGTGCCGGCGTCGTCCTCGACGGCGTAGAGGTCGATCGCCGGTGAGGTGATCGACTCGTACCGGTCGCCGGAGAAGACCATCCGCGGTCGGTGCCCGCGGTAGTCGACCAGGGCGTCGACGTCGAAACGGGCGATGACCTGGTGCGGGAGGCTGGCCAGCAGGTGCGACCCGGCCAGCGCCCCGGCGTGGGCGGCGTCGAAGTCACCGGCGAGGTCGTGCACCAGTACCAGAACGCCCCGGTCGGCGGGCTCGCCGACCGCCGCCTCCCGGGCGAGCAGCTGCTCGGCCTCGGGGAGCACCTCGACGAGGTCCTCCGGTCGCTGGCGCACTGTGGGTCCTCCCGCTCGGTCGGTCCAGCTCTTCTAGCGGTGAAGCCGGAGCAGGCGCCGGGCATTCCCGAGCACGGTCCGGGAGCCGCGCGCACCGCTGGCCGAGGCCCCGGCCAGCGCCGGCGCGACGCCCTCGGCGTCGGGGTTGGCCGGGGCCTCCTCCTCGGCCGGCCGGCGCACCAGCTGGGCGCCGGAGGAGTCGCCGGTGAGCTGTTGGCTGGTGCCGTCTGCGTCCACCTCCGGGGCGAGCCCGTCGAGCTGGTCACGGCCGTAGCGGTAGGCCACGGCGATCAGCGCGGTCACCGGGACCGCCAGGAAGGCCCCGATGATGCCGGCGAGGCTGCTGCCTGCGGTCACCGCGAGGATCACCACGGCGGCGTGCAGGTTCAGCCCGCGGCCCTGGATGATCGGCTGCAGGACGTTGCCCTCCAGCTGCTGCACCAGTAGCACGACGACCAGGATCCAGATCGCGGTGCTGACCCCGTTGCTGACCAACGCGATCAGGATCGCGAATGAGCCGGCCACGAAGGCGCCGATGATCGGGACGAAGGCGCCGAAGAAGGTCAGCACGGTCAGCGGCAGCACCAGTGGCACGCCGAAGAACAGCAGGCCGAGCCCGATGAAGAAGGCGTCGACGAACCCGACGAGCGCCTGTTGGCGGATGAATTCCGACAGGGTCGTCCATGCCTTCGCCGACAGCGCCGCGATGTGCGGTGCCGCGCGGGCGCCGGTCTGCGCCGCCAGCCAGGGGGTCCAGCGCGGGCCGTCCTTGAGGAAGAAGAACGCCAGGACGAGCGCCAGCACCAGGTTGATCAGGACGTTGCCGACGGTGGTGGCCGTGGTGACCGCGTAGCCGGCGATGTTCTGCGCGTTGCTCTGCACGCTGTTGATTACCGAGTCGACGGCATTGCCGATCTGCTGGTCACCGAGGTTGAACGGCGGGCCCGCGATGTACTCCTGCAGCTGCTGCAGTCCGCCGGTGACCCCGTTGGCGAGGTCCTCGACCTGGCTGATGACCTGCGGTGCGATCACCGCGATGATCCCGCCGAGGGCGCCCAGGAAGACCAGCAGCACGACGATGCTGGCCAGCGCCGCCGGCCAGCCGTGCTTACGCAGGAACCGGGTCGGCGGCCACAGCACCGTGGTGAACAACAGGCCCAGGACGACGGGCAGGAGGACGACCCAGAGCTTGCCCAGCACGTAGCCGACCACGATGAGGGCGGCGACGATGAGCAGGAGCTGGCCGGAGGCCGTGGCCACCCGCCGGCTGGCGCGCTGCAGCTTCTCCGCCCGGTCGGGGCCGGGGACGGGGGCCTTGGTGGTGGCGGTGCCCGTGTCGGCGTTGGTGCTCCCGTGGGGGACCGGGACGGCGGACTCGCCGGGACTGTCAGGCATGCGTCGATCCCAACACACCCACCCCCCGGACACCGGGTGAGCGGTGCGCCGCCGGAAGTGTCGGGAGACGGTCGTAGGTTGCCGGCATGCCGACGACCGCTACCGCCGACCGCGTCGACCGCGACGAGCTGCTCGCCTTCCTCCGACCCCGCCACCGCGCCGTGCTGATGACCCGCCGGGGCGACGGCAGCCCCCAGCTGTCGCCGGTCACCTACGGCGTCGACGCCGAGGGGCGGGTCGTCGTGTCCACCTATCCGCAGCGGGCCAAGGTGGTCAACGTCCGCCGCGACCCAGCGGTGTCGCTGTGCGTGCTCTCCGACGAGTGGGACGGGCCGTGGGTGCAGCTGGACGGTGCGACGGAGGTGCTGGACCTGCCCGAGGCGCTGGAACCACTGGTCGAGTACTTCCGGTCGATCAGCGGCGAGCACCCCGACTGGGACGAGTACCGCGCTGCGATGGCGCGGCAGGGCAAGTCGCTGGTGCGCGTCACCGTGGAGCGCTGGGGCCCGGTCGCCACCGGCGGCTTTCCACCCTCCGTGGTCGACAAGGCCTGAGCCTTGCTCTACGTCAGGCAAGGTGCTTAACTTGCGGGGTGCCGTTCGTGTTGACCATCGACCAGAAGGGCAGCCGCCGCGGTCCCGACCGCGTGCCCGGCGCGCTGTCCGCGCTGTCCGGTGCGCCCACGGTTCTCCGGTTCGAGCGGACGGCCGGCGACGAGCTGCAGGGCGTGCTGGACGACCCGGTCGCGGTCGTCGGCGTGGTGCTGGACCTGGTGCGCGCCGGCGGCTGGAGCATCGGGGTGGGGGCGGGGCCCGTGCAGACCCCGCTGCCCGCCAGCACCCGGGCCGGCGCCGGCGCCGCCTTCATCTGCGCGCGTGCCGCGGTGGAGGCAGCCAAGCGGCGGCCCTCCCGGGTCGCCGTCCGGAGCCCCGCGACGACGGCGGCCGCGGATGCCCAGGCCGTGCTGACCGCCCTCGCGGTGCTGGTCGACCGGCGCAGCGCCCAGGCGTGGGAGGCCATCGTCCTGGTCACGGCGGGTCGCACCCAGGCCGAGGCCGCCGCCGAGCTCGGGGTCACCCGGCAGGCGGTCGGTCAGCGGCTGGCCGCCGGCCTTTGGGACGTGGAGCGCGACCTGCGGCCGACCGCGGTCCGGTTGCTGGCCCTGGCGGGTGGATGAGCGTCGCGACGACGACGCCCGCGCGAGCATCGCAGGGAGCGCCGGCGACCGAGGAGCGGAGCACGGGGGGAGTCGAGCAGTGAGCATCGCGACGCTGGCCGTGCAGGGCGTCCTGGTGCTCGCCGGGACCCTGCTGGCGCTGCGCGGGGAGCGGGTCCGGGGTCCAGTCGGCGCGGTGCTGCTGCTCCTGCTGCTCGCCGCGGCCGCGCTGCTGGCGTGGCGCGCGGCACCGGCGTCGGACACGGTGCGGACGACCGGGCTGCTGCTGGGCGTTGCCACGGCGGCCACGGGCGGCGGACCGATCACCACCGCGGTGCTCCGGGTCGCCGACCCCGACCGGGGGCCGTCCCGCCGCCGCGCGTCGGACCCGGAGGTGCTCCGCGGCGGCGCGTGGATCGGCGTCCTCGAGCGGATCGCGGTGGCCGGCACCCTGCTCGCCGGCTGGCAGGAGGGGCTCGCCGTTCTCATTGCGGTGAAGGGGCTCGGCCGGTTCAACGAGCTGAAGGCGCCGGTCGCCGCCGAGCGCTTCATCATCGGCACGCTGGCCAGCGGCCTGTGGGCGGTCGGCTGCGCCGGGGTTGCCACCCTGCTCCGCAACCCCTGACGGGGTCCGAAGGGCCACGTCAGGGGTTGCGCCGAGCGCCTTCCTGTCCCGATTGAGCAGTGCGGGATGCTTCTTGAGCAGTGCGGGATGCTTCGCATGCCGCACTGCTCAATCGGTGAACACCTCGATCCGGGCGCCCATCTCCACCAGTCGCTCATACAGCTGCTCGTAGCCGCGCGCGATGATGTCCACGTTGCGCAGCACCGACTCGCCCCTGGCCGCCAGCATGGCCAGCAGGATGCAGACCGCCGGGCGCAGCGCGGGCGGGCAGACGATCTCGGCGGCCGACCAGCGGGTCGGGCCCTCGACCAGCACCCGGTGCGGGTCCAGCAGCCGGACGTCGGCGCCGAGCCGGGTCAGGTCGGACAGGTGGATGGCCCGGTTGTCGTAGACCCAGTCGTGGATCAGCGTCCCGCCGGCGGCGGTCGCGGCGATCACCGCGAAGAACGGCAGGTTGTCGATGTTGAGGCCCGGGAACGGCATCGGGTGCACCTTGTCGATGGGCGCCCGCAGCTGCGAGGGGTGGATCGTCACGTCGACCAGCCGGGTGCGGCCGTTGTCGGCCGGGTACTCCGGTGACAGGTCGAACCGCAGGCCCATCTCGGCCAATATCGCCAGCTCGATCTCCAGGAACTCGATCGGGGCCCGGGCCACGGTCAGCTCGGAGTTGGTCACGATCCCCGCGGTGAGCAGGCTCATCGCCTCCACCGGGTCCTCGCTCAGCGGGTAGTCGACGTCGGCGTCCAGCACGGAGGAGCCGGTGACCACCAGCGTCGTCGTCCCGAAGCCCTCGATGCACACGCCGAGCAGCTGTAGGTACAGGCAGAGGTCCTGCACCATGTAGTTGGGAGAGGCGTTGCGGATGGTCGTCGTCCCGTCGTGGCGGGCGGCGGCGAGCAGCGCGTTCTCGGTGACGGTGTCCCCGCGCTCGGTGAGCACGATGGTGCGGTCCCGGGACTCCGGCCGGGTGACCGTGGCGTGGTACTCCCCGGCGCGCGCCTCGACGTCCAGGCCGAAGGGGCGCAGCGCGATCATGTGCGGCTCGACCGTGCGGGTCCCCAGGTCGCAGCCGCCGGCGTAGGGCAGCTCGAAGGTCTCGGCGCGGTGCAGCAGCGGGCCCAGGAACATGATGATGCTGCGGGTGCGGCGGGCCGCGTCGGCGTCGATGGCGGACAGGTCCAGCCGCTCGGGGACGACGATGGTCAGGTCGCGGCCGGCCTCGTCCCAGGTGGCCGAGACCCCGATCGAGGTCAGCACGTCCAGGATCCGGTCGACCTCCACGATGCGCGAGACGTTGCGCAGCGTCGTCCGGCCGCGGTTGAGCAGCGAGGCGCAGAGCAGGGCGACCGCGGCGTTCTTCGACGACTTGACCGTCACCCGGCCCGACAGGGGAGTGCCGCCGCGCACCCGCAGGTGGGTGGGCCCGGACCGGCCAACGGTGATCAGCTCGCTCTCCAGCGCCGCGGACAGCCGGCCGAGCAACTCCAGGGTGAGGTTCTGGTTGCCTTGCTCGATCCGGGCGATCGCGCTCTGGCTGGTGGCCAGCCGTTCGGCGAGCTGGCTCTGGGTCAGGCCGTGGTGCCGGCGGGCGTCCCGCACCAGGTTGCCGATCTGGCGCAGCGACTGAGCGGTGGCTTCCTCGGTGAGCGTCATCGCGGCCGACGATATCTCACAGATGAGATCAGTTCGGTCGTCGTCGGCCCTCGCTCGCGGTGCCCCCCGCCCGGCGACCAGACAGAATGGGGATGCCGTCCGGCCGTCCCACCGCGAGGAGATCCCGTGTCCGAGAACCCGACCACGAGCGGCGTTGGCCACCCCGACCTGCTCGCCGTCTACACCAACGACCACCTGGCCGCCTCCACGGGGGGCATCGAGCTGGTCTCCCGGATGATCGGCTCGCACCGCGGCACCCGGCACGAGCAACCCCTGCGCCAGCTGCTCGGTGAGCTGCGTGAGGAGAAGTCCGCGCTGGGCGCCACCATGGCCGCTCTCGGCGTTCCGGTGCGCCAGTACAAGCAGGTGGCGGCCTGGATCGCGGAGAAGGCCAGCCGCGCCAAGCTCAACGGCCGGCTGGCCACCCGCTCCCCGTCCAGCTCGCTGCTCGAGTTCGAGTTCCTCGCCTCCGCCGTCCGCGGCAAGCGCAGCGGCTTCGAGACGCTCCGGATCGCCGCCGAAGTGGAGCCACGCATCGACAAGGTGCTGCTGGACGGGCTGATCACCCAGGCCAACCGGCAGTACCACTGGCTGACCGACGTGCGCCGCGAGGTCGCGGCGGAGGTGTTCGGCGGCGACCCGTCCGCGGTCGACGTCGAGGAGGCCTGACCCCGCCGGGCGACGGCCCGGGTGTGGCGGTAGACAGACGGGCATGTGCCACGACCACGACAGCCGCCCGCCCGCACCGCCGCGCTCGGGGAAGGTGGCCGAGCGGGGGCTGCTGACCCTTACCGCCACCGACGGCAACCAGCTCTCCGCCGCCTACGCCGCTCCGGCCATCACCCCGCGGGGCGGTGTGGTGGTGCTTCCCGACGTCCGCGGGCTCCATCCGTACTACGTGGCGCTGGCCGAGCGGTTCGCCGAGGCCGGCCTGGCCGCGGTCGCCATCGACTACTTCGGACGGACCGCGGGCCTGGCCGGGACCGGCACCCGCGAGGAAGAGTTCGACTGGCAGAGCCAGATCCCGCAGACCACCGAGACCGGCATCGACGCCGACATCGTGGCGGGGATCGAGTACCTGCGCAGCCGCACCGCCCCGGACCTGCCGGTGGTGACCGTCGGCTTCTGCTTCGGCGGCAGCAACTCCTGGCGCCAGTCGGGCGGCTCGCTGGACCTGGCCGGTTGCGCCGGGTTCTACGGCCGGCCCAGCATGGTGGGGGAGGCTGCGACCCGCGCCGCGAAGCCCACCGTGATGCTGATCGCCGGCGCCGACGCCGCCACCCCGGTCGAGGACCAGCGCGCGCTGGCCGAGACGATGCGCGCCGCGGGCGCCGAGGTCGACGACGTCGTCTACGACGGCGCGCCGCACTCCTTCTTCGACCGGGCCTTCGACGAGTGGGCCGACGTCTGCCAGGACGCCTGGCAGCACGTGCTCGCCCTCACCGACCGGGTCGCCGCCCGCTGAGCCCCCGGGTCGGTCGCCTACGCTGCCTGCCGTGAGCGAGCAGCAGGGCGGGGCGATCGACCCGGACGTGATCGAGCTGGCCGGTCGGGTCTTCGACCTGGCGCGGGGCGGGTACACCGAGGAGCTGACCGCCTACCTCGACGCCGGGGTACCGGCCAATCTCACCAACGACAAGGGCGACACGCTGCTGATCCTGGCGGCCTACCACGGTCACCCGGACGCCGTGGCCGCCCTGCTGGCGCACGGCGCCGACCACAGCCGGACCAACGACCGCGGGCAGGACCCGCTGTCGGCCGCGGTCTTCAAGCAGTCGGCCGACACGGTGCGCCACCTGCTGGCGGCCGGCGCCGACCCGGACGGCGGGCAGCCCAGCGCCCGGGCGACCGCGGCGTTCTTCGAGCTGCCGGCGATGTCCGCACTGCTGTCGCCGGGCGACGCCTGACCCAGCTCAGCAGGCGAGGACGAGCACCGCGAGGTCGTCTCCCGCACCCCGTCGGTCCCCGCGGTGGCGGGCCACCGCCTCGTCGATCGCGTCGGCCGTGGCCTGCGCGGACAGCCCGGCCGCAGCGGTGAGGGTCGCGCAGATGCCGGTCTCGTCGAACTGGACACCTGCGGCGTCCCGGGCCTCGGTGATGCCGTCGGTGTAGAGCACCAGTGTGCTGCCGGGCCCGAGGTGGACGGCCGCCTCGGGGTGGGAGACCTCGGCCGTGATGCCCAGCGCCCGGCCGGGCGTGCCGACCTCGGTGCACGACCCGTCCGCCGTCCGGAGCATCGGCAGCGGGTGCCCGGCCACGCTCAACCGGACGTCGGCACCTGCGGTGCCGGAGTCCAGCAGCAGGCAGCACGCGGTCACGAACCGCAGCGGTCCAGGGGTGTCCTCCTGGAGGAGCGCGGCGTTCACCGCGGCCAGCACCTGACCCGGGGCGCCACCGGCCACGGCGACGGCGCGGGCGGTGTGCCGGGTCAGCGCGGTCACCGCGGCGGCCTCCGCACCCAGCCCGCAGACGTCGGCGATCAGGACCATCCAGCGCCCGTCCGGCAGCGGCAGGACGTCGTAGGTGTCGCCCCCGGCGAGCACGTCCTCCCCGCCCGCCCGGTAGCGGGACCCGAGCTGCACCCCGGGCACCGCCGGGAGCCGGGCCGGCAGCAGGCTGCGCTGCAGGGTCTCGGCCAGTGCGCGGAACTGGGCCTCGGCGCGCAACCGGTCCAGGAACTGGCCGATCTGGCGGCCGGCGCCGGCGAGCACCGCCAGCAGCTCCGGTGGCACCGCGCGGGAGTCCCGGGAGAACAGCTCGCAGACGGCCAGCACCGCGCCACCGCCGAGCACGGGAAAGGCCAGCCCGGTGCGGACGCCATCGGCCCGGGCGGCCGGTCCGCGCGGGAAGTTCGGCGCCGTCCACAGGTCCAGCGCGACCGTAACCTCGTGGGACTCCCACACCCGGCCGGCCAGACCCTCACCGGGGGAGAGGGTGAGCCGCTGGCTCTGGCCGTCCAGCTCGGGCGCGGGGCGGCCCGGCGCGTGCCAGGTGCCGGCGCAGGTCAGCCGGCCGGTGCTGTCCTCCGGTTGCCACAGGACGGCGGCGTCCCAGTCCAGCTGCTCGCAGAGGGTGGGGAGCAGGCCCGCGAAGGCGGCTCCGGCATCGGGGGCGTCGGCCAGCGCGGCGGTGACCCGCAGGGTGGCGGTGAGGTAGCGGCTGACCTGCAGCTGGTGCTCCAGGAGGACGGCGGGACCGGCGTCGCGTAGGACGCCGACGACGACGCCGCCGAGGGCGCCGGCACCCCCGGGCGTCGGCGGGGTCAGCCGGGACAGGGTCAGGTCGACGGCGATCTCGGCCCCCGCGGCGGTCAGCGCGGCCACCCGGGTGGTGACGCCGAAGAGCTCGCCGCGCCCGGTCGCCAGGAAGCGGGAGAACCCGGAGTCGTGGGCCGAGCGGAACCGCTCGGGCATCAGGTCGGTCAGCGGTCGGCCGCGCAGGGCGTCCGGGTCGTACCCGAGCAGGGTGGTCACCGCCGCGTTGGTGTACCGGACGAGCCCGTCGTCGCCGGCCACGATCACCGCGTCGGGGAGCCCGTCGAGCAGGTCGCTGCCCCCCGCGGAGAGGCTGGCTTCCGGCGTCACCCGTGCACCTGCTTTCTTCCCGTCACACGTGCGTCCGGCGGACGATCCGATCCAACACCATTCCGGTGCGTCACCGCGGCGGCGACCGCGACGGCCGAAAGCAGGGCGCCGACCGCCGCGCCGGTGACCAGCACCGGCGGCGGCGCGGCCGGCAGCAGCCCGGGCAGTGCGGTCACCAGCACCCCACCGGCGGTCGCCGCCGCCGTCCATCCGGCCCAGCGCAGCGTCAGCCGGCCCGGCACCCGGGCCGACGACGGGACGACAGCAGCCAGCGCGGCCGCGGAGTGGACGGCGGCGAGCGCCAGCGCGAGGATGACCAGCCGCGGCACCGAGTCGTCGTGCGGGGAGGTCAGCCAGGACAGCGCCGCGGCGACGATCAGCACCGCCGGCCCACTGGACCCCGGCGAGGTGGCCGACACGGTCAGCGCGACCAGTCCGGTCGCGGTCAGGGCGATGCCCAGGATGGTGGGCGAGGGCAGCGGCAGCGCCAGGGCGGCGAGCCCGGCGACGACGAGGGCGACGCGGGGGCTCACCGCCGGCCACCGCCCCAGGACGCACCGCCCCGCGACGCCGCCCGGGTCAGCTGCTGCAGGACGGTGTCCAGGCTGCCCCGGCCCCGCCACGACACCACCGGGACGCCGAAGGACCGCAGCTGGGCGATCCGGGTCGCCCGCTCCAGCAGCCACAGCCGGGTGACCGGCACCGTCCAGGGCCCGGCGTCCTCGGGTGCGGCGTCGGCCGGAAGCGTGTTCACCACCACCACCGTGTGCCCGGCGCGGCCCAGCGCCGCGGCCTGCTCGAACACGTATCGGCCGACCAGCGGGCTGACCACCAGCACCAGCGCCCGGGGGTCGAGCCCGGCCGGCGCGGCCAGCCGCGGTTCCCCGCCACCGGCGCGGGGCGCGGAGGTGTCGAGCAGGCCGGTGAGCACCCGGTCCCGCTGTCCGCGGCCGGCCCGCGCGGGCAACCGGCGCGCCTGACCGGTGTAGGTCATCAGGCCCACCCGGTCGCCGAGGGAGAGGTAGAAGTCGGCGAGCACCGCGGTGGCGCGTACCGCGATGTCGATGCCGCTGGCCCGGCCGTCCACGCCGTCGCTTGTGCCGGCGTCGAACCGGGCGTCCAGCAGCAGCACCACGTCGGCGTCCCGTTCGGTGGTGGTGGCGTTGACCTGCAGCTCGCCGCTGCGCAGCGCGCCGGACCGCAGCGAGGTGCGCCAGTTGATCCGGCGCATCCGGTCACCGGGCGCGAACGGCCGGACACCGGCCAGCTCGCTGCCCTCCCCGGCGCGCAGCGACCGGTGAACGCCCACGTTGCCGCGGGCCCGGGGCACCAGCGCGTCGCCGGCGTAGGGCTCGGCCAGCGGAAAGACCCGGACCCGCTGGGCCGGCACCTCACCGGGCCCGGCGCGCAGCAGCCCGCCGCACGCCGACAGCGTCACGCTGCCCGGGCCGACGGCGGAGTGGCCCCACCGCCGGGCCACCAGGGCGACCGACGCCCCGACCGGTGCGCCATCGCGGGGCCGGGTGACCGTGGCGACCGCGGTTCCCGAGGCGGGGCGGACCCAGTCGGGCGTGCCGAGGGACAATGCCAGCGTCTGCGCGCCGCCGGCGTCGGCGACCGACAGCGCGGCCGGCACCGCGGCGCCCTCGCCGACGGTGTCCACGCCGAGCTCGAGCACCGGGCGCGGCCGGCCGGACGGTCGCCGGACGAGGGGCAGCGCGGCCAGGGCCAGCGGCGCGGCCAGCACCAGCAGGTCCGGCTGCCGGAACAGCACCGCCACCAGCGCCAGCCCCGCCGGCAGCACGCTCACCCGGGCGACGGCCGCGGTGGACTCCCACCTCATCGGGGTGTGCCCGCCAGTCGGGACGCCGGCACGGGGACCTCGGCCAGCACCGCGCGGGCGACGTCCTCGGTGTTCACGCGCTGCATCCAGGTCTCCGGACGCAGGGTCAGCCGGTGGGCCAGCGCGCCCACCCCGACCGCCTTCACGTCCTCAGGGACGACGTAGTCGCGGCCGCGCAGCACGGCCAGCGCCCGGGCGGTGAGCACCAGCGCCAGCGCGCCGCGGGGCGAGGCGCCGACCTGCACCTCGGGCCGGTCGCGGGTGGCCGCGGCCAGGCTCACGCAGTAGCGGCTCACCGAGTCCTCGACGTCGACCGCCTCCACCGCGCGGCGCATCGCCAACAGGGTGGGGGCGTCCACGACCGGTGCCAGGACGACGTCCTCCTGCCGACGGGCCAGTCGGCGGGTGAGCACCTGCCACTCCTCCGCCGGCGGGGAGTAGCCGAAGGACAGGCGCAGCAGGAAGCGGTCCAGTTGCGCCTCGGGCAGGGCGTAGGTGCCCTCGTACTCCACCGGGTTGGCGGTGGCCAGCACGCAGAAGGGGTCCGGCAGACCGAAGGTCTGCCCCTCCACGGTGACCTGCCGCTCCTGCATGGCCTCCAGTAGCGCGCTCTGCGTCTTGGGCGGGGTGCGGTTGATCTCGTCGGCGAGCACCAGGCCGGCGAACAGCGGTCCGGGCCGGAACTCGAACTCCCCGCGCTGCTGGGCGTAGACGAAGGACCCGGTGACGTCGGCGGGCACCAGGTCGGGGGTGAACTGCAGGCGCCGGAACGACAGCCCGAGCGCCTGGGCGAAGGAGCGGGCGGCCAGCGTCTTGCCCAGCCCGGGCAGGTCCTCCAGCAGCACGTGGCCACCGGCCAGGACGGCGGCCAGCACCAGTTCCAGAGCGTCGCGCTTGCCGACCACGGCCTGGCCGACCCGGTCCAGCACGGCGGCGCCCAGTTCGGCCGTGCGGACCGGGGTCAGGTCGGTCGAGATGTCGGGCACGGGGCCGGTCACAGGTCCTCCAGGTCGCGGGTCCAGCGGAGCAGGGTCTGCGGGGTGGACCGCAGGGTGTGCGGGGGAGCGGTGAGCAGCTCGAGCAGGGCGGGGGTCAGCACGTCGCGGGCCGCGGCCCGCCCGGCGTCGGTGCGCCAGTCGATGCCGCGGCGCTGCCACAGCCGCTCGACGGTCAGCCCGGCCAGCCGGGGACGCAGCCGGACCTCGAACCGGTCGCCGTCCCGGCTGTCGGTTTCGACGGCGAAGCGGAGGCTGCCGAGGTCGCCGAAGGACGCGCTGGCCGGCGGCTCGGGTGTCGGAACCGGTGCGGACGGCGGCGGGTCGGTCGTCGGCAGCCGCGCGGCGACCGCGGCCAGCAGCCCGGCCGTCGTCCCGGCGAGGACGGCGAGCGAGACCGGCACCGCCCAGCCGGCGAGCCGGGCTCCCACCACGACCAGCACACCCAGGACGGCGCCACCGGCCACCGTCGCAGCCGCCCAGCGGGAGTTCACCGTGCCCCCTGGGCCGGCCGACCGGCCAGCGCACCGCGCAGCAGCTGCAGCTCGGTGCGGGCCGCGTCGCGCTGCGCGGCGCCGACCTCGTGCCCGGAGAAGCGCGCCTCCCGGTACAGCTCCGCCAGCCGGTGCACCGACGGCACCGGCAGCCGGTGCACCGCAGCCAGCCGTTCGGCGTACTCGGTGGCGGTCTCCGACGTCCGGGCCGCGGTGCCGGCGACGGCCGCCGCCTCACCGAGCAGCAACCACGCCCGGACGACGGCCTCGCGGGCGTCGGGCTGCTCGACGGCCAGCAGGGCCCGCTCGACGGCGGCGGGAAGCTCGGCGTCGACCGGGGGCGCGGGGCCCAGCGGCGACGGATCGGGACGACGGCGGACGGCGCGGCCGGCGAAGAACCGCCAGGCCAACCGCACCAGCACGGCCAGCGTGACCGCCGCGACGACCAGTATCAGGGCCAGCAGGACCCAGCCGGTCACCGGGTTGACCGGCTCGGCTGGTGCGGTGGTCGCCGGTACGGCCGCGACGCGGCCGGGCAACGTGAACGGTGCCGGGCTGTAGGTCGTCGGAGCGGCCGAGCGGTCGGGCGGCAGCGCCCGCGTGTACGACCCGCTCCGGGCGGCGAGCCCGGCGAGGGCCAGTACCGCGACGATGCCGGCTGAAGCGACTGCGGCCAGGGCGAGCGGCCGGCGTCCCGGCGGAGGACCGGCCGGCCGGCCCGGCCGAGCGGCGGCGTCCGCGGCTGGGCCGGTGGGGTCGGGAGGCACGGTGCATCCCATCACCGCCCGCCGGCCGGTGCCAGGAACCCCGCCGGAGGATCGGGGTTTCCTGCGTCGGCCCCGTTCGGGATCGCCAGTCGTGCGGGCGGAGTGCGACGTCGGGCGCAGTGAGGAGGCAGCGGCGAATCCTCACCGACTCCCGACGGGAACTGGAGCCGACGGCGCCGGTGCGAAAGCGGTCAGCACCGCCATGACCGCGCACGCACCGCAGCCGACGAGCGCGATCGCGGCGTAGCCGCTGCTCGCCGGCACGGTCGCCCCCTCGGGCGTGGCCACCTCGAGGAGGGTGGCGCTCAGTGCACTGCCGACCGAGAAGCCGATGTAGCGCAGCACCTGGTTCAGGCTCATCGCGCTGCCGGTCTCACCCGGCGGCACGGCGGCCACGATCAACCCCGGCAGCGCCGCGAAGATGCAGCCCACCCCCAGCCCGGCCACCGCCGCATCGACGAACAGCTGCCACAGCTCGCCCCGCATGAAGCCGAACAGCAGCAGCCCGGCGCCCAGCACCACCGCACCCAGCGGCAGCACCGCGCGCGGGCCGGCCAGCCGGTCCAGCCGCCGGGCCACCTGGCTGGCCAGCACGCTGGCCACCGAGAACGGCAGCAGCACCAGGCCGGCGACCACGATCGAGGCGCCGAAGCCATAGCCGCTGGACTCCGGCGTCTGGGCCAGTCGCGGCGCGGACGACAACAGCAGGTAGTTGGCCAACCCGGCCAGCAGCGCCGCGGCGTGCGCCGTGGCCGCGCCCCGGCCCCGCGCCAGCCGCAGGTCGACCAGCGGCGCGGGCGCCCGCAGCTGCCAGATCACCCACGCAACCAGCGCCAGGACGGCAACTCCGGCCAGGCCGGTGACCGCCGGGGACGACCAGCCCCAGGTCTCGCCCTCACCGAGGGCGAGCAGCCCGGTGGCCAGGCCCACCCCGAGGAGCACGGCGCCGGCGACGTCCAGCCGCCGGGACGGCACATCGCCCGACGGCGGGTAGACGACGGCCGCCGCGGCGAGCGCCCCGGCGCTGGCCACCGCCCCGAACTAGAACGCCGCGTGTACCCCGCCGACCTCGGCGATGGCGCCGGTGACCGGGTAGCCCAGCCCCACGCCGGCGGCCACGGTCACCGACAGCGCCGCCACGGCCGAGCGGGACTGGTCCCCGTGCAGGACGGTGCGGGCGGTGGCGATGGCCAGCGGGGTGAGCCCCAGCCCGAAGCCCTGCAGCGCCCGGCCGGCGATCAGCCACCCCAGCCCGAGCGGGAGCGCGGCGAGCACGCTGCCGAGCAGCACCACCGCCAGCACGACCAGGACGACGGTGCGCCGCCGCGGCCCGTCACCGAGCCGGCCGATCACCGGGGTGGCGACCGCGCCGACCAGCAGGGTGATCGTCAGCGACCACTGGGCGCTGGTGATCGAGACGTCGTTGGCGGCGGCGATCGCCGGGACCAGCGGGGCACCCAGGCTGCTGACGACGGCGACGAGCATGCCGAGGTAGAGCAGCACCGGCACGAGCCCCCGCGGCGCCGTCCTGGTCCGTGCTTGTCCTGCAACCCCCGCTGTCACGGCGTCGGACAGTAGTCGCCGGCGGACGGGGTGCCGGCCGTTCCTTCCGTCCAGTGGCCGACGTCCATGTCACATCCGCCGCCGGGCTGCGGGGCCGCTGGGTAGCGTCCTGCGGAGTCCCGACTGACTCAGGAGCGGCGCCGGGACCAGTGCCGTCGCCCGACCCTGGTCTCGGCCAGCTCGAAGGACGTCGCGTAGGGCACGAAGTCGACATGTCGCCCGACCGCGTACAGCACCTGCGGGGCCACCAGGAACAGCGCGGAGGCCTGCCGGGTCACGTGGCGGTCGAGCCGGTTGGCCGCCAGGACCTGACGCAGCTGGCCGGTCTGCCGGACCAGCCGGGCGAACAACCGCTCGAACCGTGGGTCCACCGGGCCGGCCCGGAACTCCCCGGACCGGCCGACGAAGGCCCGGTGCAGCTCCAGCGGCGGGACGTCGACGCTCTGGCTGCCCTGCTCGAGCAGCAGCACGTCCCAGCTCCGGGGCTCCTTGCCGGCCAGCCGACGACGCACGTCCCGTTGCTGCTCCCCGCGCAGCACGAGGACCTCCACCTCGATCCCGAGCGCCCCCCGCAGGTCCTCGGCGACGAGGTGGGCTGCGTCGGCGAAGGCCTCCATCGTGGCCAGCCGCAGTGAACGGTGCGCCCCGCCGGCCGCCTGCCACAGCCGGGCGGCCCGGCGCGGGTCGTGCCGGTACGCGCAGCCGGCCGGGAAAGCGGTGCAGCGCGGTCAGCCGGGTCGGCGGCGTGAGCCCGGCCAGCGGACGGGCGTGCCCGCCGAACGCGTCCCGGACCAGAGCCCGCCGGTCGACGGCCAGGTTGAGCGCCCGGCGCGCCCGGCGGTCGGCCAGCGGCAGGCCCACGGCCTCCCGGTCGATCACGCCGGCGAGCGCGCGGACGGCGTCCACCGCCACCAGCCGGGCGTGGGCGGACCGCCGGACCCGGTCGGCCTGCGCGGGCGGGACCTCGGTGACGAGGTCGACCTCGCCGACGCTGTCGCAGACGAGGTCCAGGGCGTCCTCCCGGTCCAGATCGTTGCGGAACTCGACCTCGGCCAGGTGGGGCCCGCGGGTGCGGTCCCAGTAGTGCGGGTTCGCGCGCAGCCGGACGGTGGGGGAGCGGTCCTCGGTCTGCAGCCAGGTGCGGTCGGCGCCGTCGGTAACCACGGCCTCGGTCTCGATGGTGGAGCGGCCCTCGACGAGGATGAACGGTCCGGAGGCCCACGGCCCCGGTGCGTCGATCACCTACCAGTGACCCTCGCCGGTCCCGTGCAGCGAGTAGCCGAAGCCGAGGTCGCGCCAGAACCGCTCGCTCATCACGTGGGTGGCACGCAGCTTGCCGAGCACCAGCCCGTCCTGCTCGGGCAGGTGCAGGCGCACGGTGCGGTCGTCGACCACCTCGACGGCGGACCGCCGGTCGATGTTGAACTGCGTGCCCGGCGGGTGCGGGGACTCCCAGCGGAACTGCTCGGTGAAGGCCCGGTGCACCGAGCCCGAATCCAGCCGGGTGCCGTCGGCGAACTGGTTGGCGTGCAGGATGACCTGCAGGGTCCGGCCGCCGTCCCGCCACCGGTAGGCGCGCATCGCCGCCGGCCGCACCTTGCCCTGCCGGGTGACCCGGACCAGCTCCTCGACGGTGTTGTACGTGACGTAGAGCCAGTTCAGCGGATTCGGGTCGACGACGCGGAGGGTCCCGCGCGGGACCGGGCGGGCACGGCCGGCGAGCCGCTGCAGGACGCTCATCGACGGTCCCTACCCTGCGGTGAGCGAACTCACCGCCCCCGGGTGGAAGCACGAGCGCCACTGTGGTGTCCTCTCCAGACGTGACGACGGCGAGCGTGCCCACCGCCCGGACCTCGCGCCGGGCCTACGTCGTCTGGGCCGTCGGGCTGCTCGCCTACGCGGTGGCGATCTTCCAGCGCGGCTCGCTCGGCGTGGCCGGGGTCCAGGCGCAGGAGCGTTTCTCCGCCGGCGCCTCGGCGATCGCCCTGTTCCTGGTCCTCCAGCTGGCGGTGTACGCCGCCCTGCAGGTGCCGGTGGGGGTGGCGCTGGACCGGTTCGGTTCCAAGGCGATGATCATGGCCGGCGCCCTGACCATGGCCGCCGGGCAGGCGGTCCTCGCGTTGGCCACCGACGTTCCGACCGCGGTCGTCGCCCGCGTGCTGGTCGGCGCCGGTGACGCGATGACCTTCATCAGCGTGCTGCGGGTCGTGCAGGTGTGGTTCACCGGGCGCACCGTCCCGCTGGTCACCCAGCTCACCGGCATCCTCGGCCAGGTCGGTCAGATCGTGGCCGTCTACCCGCTGGTCGCCCTGCTGCGCGACACGTCCTGGCCGGCCACCTTCCTGGGCGCCGCCGCGGTGGGCGTGCTGGTCGCCGTCCTGGTGCTGGTGGCGCTCGAGGACGCCCCGCCCGGCACGGCGGTGACGGCGCCGGCCGGGATGGCTGAGGTGCGGGCCAACCTGGTGGCGACCTGGCGGGAGCCGGGCACCCGGATCGGGCTGTACACCCACCTGGTCACCCAGTTCTCCGGCACCGTCTTCGCCCTGCTGTGGGGCTTTCCGTTCCTCACCCTGGGTGAGGGGCTCAGCCCGGCGACCGCGGCCGGGCTGCTCACCTTCTTCGTGCTCGTCGGCATGGGGTTCGGCCCGCTGCTCGGCAAGCTGGTCGGCCGCTGGCCGCTGCGCCGCTCCAACCTGGTCTTCGGCATCCTGGGGGCCACCGCCACCATCTGGACCGTCGTGCTGCTGCTGCCCGGCCGCGCGCCGCTGTGGCTGCTCGTCGTCCTGGTCATGGTGCTGGGCACCAACGGGCCCGGCTCGATGATCGGCTTCGACTACGCGCGCACCGAGAACCCGGTCGAGCGCTCGGGGAGCGCCAGCGGGGTGGTCAACGTGGGCGGTTTCATGGCCTCGCTGTGCACCATCCTGGCCATCGGTGCGGTGCTTGACGCCCTCACCCCGGGCGGGGCCAGCGATTACGACCTCGGTGCCTTCCGGGCGGCGTTCGCCGTGCAGTACGTATTCTGGGCGATCGGCCTGGTCGGCGTGGTGCGGCACCGCAAGCAGCTGCGCGCCCGGCTGGCCCGCGACGGCATCGTGCTCGTTCCGCTGCGCGTCGCGGTCGGCGCCCGGCTGCGCGGCGGCTCGGCCTATCCCCGGCCCGTGCCCCCGACCGACCGCTGACCCGACCGCTGGCCCGCCCGGCGGGCCAGCACGACCGCGTACTCGTAGCGGCGACCGTCGCGCTCCACCGGCAGCAGCACCTGCTCGGCGTCGACGGCGCCGGTCACCGCGGCCAGGTCGGCCAGCAGCTCCGGGGCCGGGTCGCTGGACCAGATCGCCAGCACGCCGCCGGGCCGCAGCGCGGTCAGCGCGGTCGCCAGCCCCGGTGGTCGGTACAGCGGCGCGTTGGACTCGTGCACCAGGAAGCCGGGTCCGTTGTCGATGTCCAGCAGGACGGCGTCCCACCGGCCCGGCCCGGCCGCCAGCGCGGCCGCCACGTCGCCCACCCGCAGCCGCAGCCGCCGGTCGGACACACCGGCCAGACTGGGCAGCAGCCCCCGGGCGGCCCAGCCGACCAGCGCGGGTTGCAGCTCCACCACGTCGACCCCGGCGGCCCGCGGGTCGGTCAGCACGGTGGCCGCCGTCCAGCCCAGCCCCAGCCCGCCGACCAGCACCTGGAGTCCGTCGCCGGTGCACCGGCTCAGCGCCGCGGCGGCCAGCAGCCGCTCGGTGGAGGTGTCCACGTCGTCCATGGCGAAGACCCCGTCGACGACGAGCTCCAGGTGCACCTCACCGTCGTCCGTGGTGCGCCGGCGCAGCAGCACCTCGCCGTGCGGGCCGGACGCGCGGCCCAGATCCCTGATCCCGTCGGCGAGCCCGTTCATCCCGGCAGTCTGCGGCAGCACGGGGTCAGCCGCCGAGCTCCTGAGCGACGCCGGCCGCGGGTGTCCGGTGGTCGTGATGCCGGGTCAGCCCCTCGCGCACGTGCTCGACCATGACCGCTCCCGCGCGGTCGGGGTCCCCGCTGCGCAGGGCGGCCAGCACGTCGGCGTGGTCGGTCACGAGGTCGATGCCGGGATGGACCGAGGCGTAGTAGTCGCCCCAGGCCTGCAGGGTCACGCTGCGACCCCAGAGATCGTCGAAGAGCTCCAGCAGGAACGGGTTCCCGGCCGCCTCGACGACCGCGCGGTGCGCCAGCCGGTTGGCCTGGAAGGCGTCCCGTCCGCTCGGTCCGGCGGCGCCGGACAGGTGGTGCAGCGCCGCCTCGATGTCGTCGACGGCGGAGGTGGCCCGGGTGGCGACCAGTCGGGCGGCGTGCCCCTCGACGGCCTCGCGGACCTCGTAGAGGTGACCGATGTCCGCGCGGGTCAGTTCCGGGACGACGTACCCACGCCCGCCCGCCGCTCGGATGGTGCCCTCCCGCTCCATCCGCTGGAGGGCCTCGCGCAGCGGCGTCCGGCTGATGCCCAGCCGTAGGGCGAGGACGTCCTGCACCAGGCGGTCTCCCGGAGCGAGCTCGCCGGCCAGCAGCGCCTCGGTCAGCCGTTCGTAGGCAAGGTCCGCGAGCGAGCTGGCTTCGATGCGGCGCAGAGACACGGAACCATCCTTCCTAGCAGTGTGATGCAGCTCACCGCTAGGCCTTGGCGAGCTTCCGTGCACCGTATACGGTCCGCCGCACCGGGCGCGCTCCGCGGCCCACTCGGTCAGGCACCCACTCGAGGAGACCCACGTGGCAATCCAGTTCCCTGACGTCCGTACGGCGACCAACCGGTCCCCGTTGGAGCCGCTGAGCGCGGACGAGATCGGCCGGACGTCGGCCATCCTGCGCGAGCAGCGCGACCTCGGCCCCCGCGTCCGGTTCGTCTCGATCACCCTGCAGGAGCCGCCGAAGCGAGAGGTCCTCGCCCAGCAGGGCGGCGACGGGGCGCCCCTGGAGCGGGCCGCGTTCGCCGTCCTCTACGACCGTGCCGCACAGCAGGCGATCGAGACGGTCGTGTCGCTGTCCTCGGGCGTCGTCACGTCGTGGCGGGTCGTCGAGGGCGTCCAGCCCGGCGTGATGCTGGAGGAGTTCTTCGCCACCGAGGAGATCACCCGGGCCGACCCCCGCTGGCAGGAGGCCATGCGCAAGCGCGGCGTCACCGACTTCTCGCTGGCGATGATCGACCCCTGGGCCACCGGCTACGACATCGAGGACCCCCTGGGTCGCCGGCTGATCCGGCCGCTGACGTTCGTCCGGTCCCGGGAGGACGACAACGGCTACGCCCGCCCGGTGGAGGGCCTCGTCGTCCTGGTGGACCTCGACCTGATGGAGGTCATCGACGTCCGCGACCACGGGGTGGTGCCGCTGCCGAAGAAGGCGGGCAACTACATGCCGGAGCTGATGTTCGACGACGACAACCGTCCGGCCCACACGCACGTCCGGGACGACGTCCGACCGATCGAGATCACCCAGCCGGACGGCCCCAGCTTCACCGTCGACGGGCACGCGGTGAGCTGGCAGAAGTGGCGGTTGCAGGTGGGCTACAGCCCGCGGGAGGGGCTGGTCTTGCACCAGGTCGGCTACGAGGACCGGGGGCGTCTACGCCCGGTCGTCTACCGGGCGTCGCTGTCGGAGATGTACATCCCGTACGCCGACCCCGCACCCACCCACCGGATCAAGAACGTGTTCGACGAGGGGGAGTACGGCGTCGGCCTGCTGCTCAACCCGCTGCAGCTCGGCTGCGACTGCCTGGGCGAGATCCGCTACTTCGACGCCGTCGCCAACGACCAGGACGGCCAGCCGATCACGATCCCCAACGCCATCTGCATGCACGAGGAGGACTTCGGCGTCGGGTGGAAGCACACCGACTTCCGGACGGAGAAGATGGAGGTCCGCCGGTCCCGTCGACTGGTCATCTCCTGCTTCGCCACCGTTGGCAACTACGAGTACGGGTTCTTCTGGTACCTCTACACCGACGGCACGATCCAGTTCGAGGTCAAGCTGACCGGGGTCATCTCCACCGGCGCCGTGCCGGTTGGTGAGCAGCCGCGCTTCGGCACCCTGGTGGCGCCTGGCCTGTACGGCCCGCACCACCAGCACTTCTTCAACGTCCGGCTGGACATGCAGGTGGACGGCGAGCGCAACTCCGTCTACGAGGTCGATGCCGCGGCCCTCCCGCCGGGCGAGGACAACCCCTACGGCAACGCCTGGGTGACGCAGGAGACCCTGCTGGCCCGGGAGAGCGAGGCCCAGCGACTGATCAACCCGTTCGTGGCCCGCACCTGGCAGATCGTCAACCCCTCCTCGGTCAACGAGCTCGGCCAGCCGGCCGGCTACAAGCTGATGCCGGGGGACAACGTGCTGCCGCTCCAGCAGGAGGGCTCCCAGGCATGGGACCGCGCCCAGTTCGCCTACAAGCACCTGTGGGTCACCGCCTACGACCCGGAGCAGCTGTACGCCGCCGGCGACTACCCCAACCAGAGCCAGCGTCCGGGTGGGCTGCTCGAGTACGCCAAGGCCGACCGGCCGCTGGAGGACACCGACGTCGTCGTCTGGTACTCCTTCGGCGCCCACCACGTCGTCCGGCCCGAGGACTGGCCGGTCATGCCGGTCACCTTCGCCGGCTTCCACCTCAAGCCGGTCAGCTTCTTCGACGGCAACCCGGCGCTGGACATGCCGCGGTCCGAGCCGGCCTGCCACGCCGGCGGCGAGACCGTCGGGGAGAGCGCCCGCGAGCAGGCGGCGGAGTGACCCGCCACGCGGACGACGTGCCGGTGGCGCGCTCGGACTCCGGGCTCGCGCACGAGTCGATGACCCAGGTCGAGGTGCTGGCCCAGTCGGTCGCCGGCATCGCACCCAGCGCGGTCATGGCCACCGGCCCGGCGCTCATCGTGCTGTACGCCGGCAGCGGTGCGTGGCTGTCCTACCTCGCCGCGATGGTCGTCGTCGTCCTCATCGGGCTGTGCGTCGCCCAGTTCGCCCGGCGTTTCGCCTCGTCCGGCTCGCTGTACAGCTACGTCGCGCGGGGGCTCGGGCCCGGCGGGGCGCTCGCCGCCGGCTGGGGCCTGGTGATCGGGTACTCGTGCATCGCCATGGTCGGTATCGCCGGCACCGGCATCTACCTCGGCAACTTCCTGGAGACGATCGGGCTCCCGGGTACCTCGACGGCAGCGGTGCTGGTCATCTTCGTGGTGGCCGCACTCGCCGCCGGGGCCTTCGCGGTCGCCGGGATCAAGCTCTCCACCCGGCTCGGGCTGGTCCTGGAGATCGTCTCGGTCTCGGCCGTGCTGCTCGTGCTGGTCGTCGTGCTGGCCAGAAACGGGTTCTCGGTCGACACGTCCCAGTTCCGGCTCGACGGCGTCACCTTCGACGGGGTGACGTTCGGCATCGTGCTGGCGGTCCTGGGCTTCGTGGGTTTCGAGAGCGCGGCCTCGCTGGGCGCCGAGGCGCGCAACCCGCACCGGGCCATCCCGCGGGCGGTGCTCGGCAGCGCCGTCCTCGCCGGACTGCTGTACATCTTCGCGTCCTACTCCACGGTGCTGGGCTTCGGCGGCGCCGACGGCCTGGCCGCCAGCGGTGCGCCGATCAGCGACCTGGCCACCGCCAACGGGCTCGGCGGGGTCACCTGGCTGATCGACCTCGGGGTAACCGCGTCGTTCTTCGCCGTCGTGATCGCCAGCATCAACGCCGCGGCGCGGGTCCTCTACACGATGGGCGAGGAGCGGGTGCTGCCGCCGGCGCTGGGGCGGGCACACCCCCGGCACAAGACGCCGCACGTGGCGATCTGGCTGATCACCCCGGTGGTCGCCGCCGTCCCGGTGATCATGTTCGCCACCGGGACGTCGGCGTTCAACATCTACGCCTATACCGGCACCCTCGGGACCTTCGGGTACATGCTGGCCTACCTGCTCATGGCCGTCGCCCTGCCGGCCTTCCTGCGCCGGCGCGACGAGCTGAAGGGCGCGTCCGTCGTGCTGGCCGTCATCGTGGTGCTGGCCCTGCTGTACGTCTTCTACAAGAACGTCATCCCGGTTCCGCCCTCGCCGTACAACCTGCTGCCGTGGATCTTCCTGGGTGCCCTGCTGCTGGGGCTGGCGTGGTACCTGAGCGTCCGGGTCCGGACCCCGGAAGTGACCGAGGAGGTCGGGTCCATCGAGGAGGAGCCGGTGCCTCCGCACGGGCTGCACTCCGGTGGCCACGGCACGGCCCCGGGCGGGGCTGACGGAGGTCGTGACCGGTCGTCAGAGGCGGGCCCGCCGGTCGGGCAGGCGTGAGGGCCGAGGGGGACGGCACCACCGGGACGCTCGGGAGGACGGCCGCCGCGACCGGTGCGCTGTGTGTCGGCGTGCACGTGGCGACCGCCGCGGTCGGCGGCCACGGGGAAGCGGGGGAGAGGGCCGTGCTCGTCGCCATGGCGGTGGCCTGCCTGCCGTGCGTCCGCGCCCTGTGGCGCCACCCCGGAGTGGCCGTGTGGCGGAGCACCGCCGTGATGTACGGCGGCATGCTGTTCGTGCACCTGCTGCTGCTCACCGCCGCCGGGGGGAGTTCCGGGCACGCCGGGCACATGGCCGGCGGCTGGACCTGGGCGGAGGCCGGCATGTGGAGCGGCCTCGCCCTGGCCGGGGCCCAGGTGGCCCTCGCCGGGACCGTGCTCGCGAGCGGACGTGCCCTCGAACCGAGGCCGGGCCGCCCCGGCCGGGTGGGTGCGGTGGCGGACTGACCGGGTGCGCTCACCGACCGGGCCGGCCCCCGGCGCGGAACCGCAGGGACTGCCCCGGTCGCAGCTGGGCGCACCGGTCGACGTCCGGGTCGGCCACGTAGCCGATCACCGGGTAGCCACCGGTGACCGGATGGTCGGCGAGGAAGAGCACCGGGGTGCCCGAGGGTGGCACCTGCAGCGCGCCGCGGACCATCCCCTCGCTGGGCAGCTCGCCGGTGCGCAGCCGGGTCAGGGCCTCCCCGGCCAGCCGCAGGCCGACCCGGTTGCTCTCGCTGGTCACCGTGTAGGCGGTGCCGGTCAGCGCGGGCCACGCCCCGACGTCGAACCAGTCGGCCCGTGGGCCGAGCAGCACCGGGACGGTCACCTCCCCGGCCGGCGGCTCGGCGACCGCAGCCAGGTCGACGCCGGGCAGCGGCAGGGGACTCGCGCCCACGGGCAGCACGTCGCCGGCGGCGACGACGGCCGGCCCGAGACCGGCCAGCACGTCGGTGGAGCGGGAGCCCAGCACCGGCGGGACGTCGATCCCCCCGCGGACGGCGAGGTAGGTGCGCAGCCCGCTCGCCGGCACGCCGAGCCGCAGCTCAGCGCCGGCCGCCAGCGCGGCCGGGGCGTTGTGCGCCGGGCTCCCCGCGCAGCGCGCACCGGTGGTGACCACCAGCAGGTCGCGGTCGGCCCGCACCACCAGGCCGCCGAAGGTCACCTCCAGCACCGCAGCGTCGGGCGGGTTGCCGACCAGCCGGTTGGCCAGCGCGGCGGCGGCCCGGTCGGCGGCGCCGGAGCGGCCCACCCCGAGCGCGGCCTGCCCGGGACGGCCGCGGTCCTGCACGGTGGTCAGCGGCCCGGTCGCCAACACGGTGAGGCCGGCGCAGGTCACCCGGTCACCTCGGTGAAGCGGATCCGGGTGCCCGGGCGCAGCAGCGCGGCCGGCTCCCGGTCGACGGCGAAGACCGCGACGTCGGTGCGCCCGATCAGCTGCCAGCCGCCCGGGGACTGGCGGGGGTACACGCCGCTGAACTCCCCGGCCAGCGCCACCGAGCCCGGCGGCACCCGGGTGCGTGGCGTCGCCCGGCGTGGCACGTCCCAGTCGCCGCCGGGCTGGGTCAGGTAGCCGAAGCCCGGCGCGAAGCCACAGAAGGCCACGGTCCACTCCCGGGCGGTGTGCCGGCGGACCAGCTCGCCGGGGGTGAGCCGGAGCAGGCCGGCCAGCTCGGCGAGGTCCGCGCCGTCGTAGCGCACCGGCAGCTGGACCACCTCGGCGCCCGCCGGAGTGCCCGGCCGCGGGACCGTCGTCCGGACCACCGCGGCCACCGCGGCCAGGGTGGTGACCGCCGGGTCGGTCACCAGCAGCACGGTGCGGGCGGCCGGGACGACGTCGACCACCCCGGCCGGCGGCCGGTCGGTCAGTGCCGCGTAGAGCGCCAGGACCGCGTCGAGGTCGGCCAGCTCGACCAGCAGCGCGGCGCTCCCGCTGGGGAGCAGTCGCATCAGACTGCGAAGGGGGCCAGCGCGACCCCCGCCGCCGTCAGCGCCGCCCGCACCTGCCCGGCGATCTCCACCGCTCCTGGCGTGTCGCCGTGCACGCAGATCGAACCGGGCTGCAGGGTCAGCTCGCCGCCCTCGACGTCGGTGATCGGCTCGCCCGCCGCCATCGCGACGCAACGGCGGGCGATCTCGGCCGGATCGTGCAGCACCGCGCCGTCCAGCCGCCGTGACACCAGCGTTCCCTGCGGGGTGTAGGCCCGGTCGGCGAACGCCTCGTGCACCACGGTCAGGCCGGCCTCGCCGGCCAGCCGCAGCCAGGCCGAGCCGGGCAGGCCGAGCACCGGCAGCTTGCGGTCGTAGGCGACGACGGCGGCGACCACCGCGGCCGCCTGCTCCTCGTGGTGCACGATCGCGTTGTAGAGCGCGCCGTGCGGCTTCACGTAGCGCACCCGGTCGCCGGCGATCCGGGCGAAGGCCTCCAGCGCGCCGATCTGGTAAACGACGTCGGCGCTGAGCGCCTCGGGCTCCACGTCGATGAACCGGCGCCCGAAGCCGGGCAGGTCCCGGTAGCCGACCTGGGCGCCTATCGCGACGCCGGACTCCACGGCCTTCGCGCACACCCGCCGCATGATCGAGGCGTCACTGGCGTGGAAGCCGCAGGCGACGTTGGCGCTGGTGACCACGCCGAGCAGTGCGTCGTCGTCCCCGAGGGTCCACTGGCCGAAGCCCTCACCGAGGTCGGAGTTCAGGTCCATGCCGACAGCCTCCCTCACGAGAAGAGCTCGATCACCGGGCGGACCGAGTTGACCGCCAGGTACAGGGTCAGCAGCCAGGCGACCCAGCCGATGGCCAGCAGCCAGCGCGGATAGCGGTAGCCGCCCAGCAGGTCGGTGCGCCGGGTGGCCACCCACAGGAGCACCGCGATGCCGATCGGCAGCAGCAACCCGTTGAACGCGCCGGCGAAGACCAGCAGCGTGGTGGGGGCAGCGCCGATGAGCACGAACGCCAGCGTGGTGACGGCGATGAAGCCGCACACCAGCAACGTGCGGGTGCGGTCGCTGGTCCTCGTCCGGGACGTCACGAACGACACCGAGGTGTACGAGGCGCCGATCACGCTGGTGATCGACGCGGCCCACAGCACGATGCCGAAGACCCGCAGCCCCACCTCGCCGGCGGCCGCACCGAACGCCGAGGCCGCCTGGCTGTTCGGGTCCAGCGCCGCCCCGCCGGCGACCACGCCGAGGATGGCCAGGAAGAGCACGACCCGCATCACCGCGGTGATCAGGATGCCGGTGATCGATCCCCGGGTGATGTCGCGGACGTGCTCCGGGCCGGTCACCCCGGAGTCGAGCAGCCGGTGTGCCCCGGCGTAGACGATGTAGCCGCCGATGGTTCCGCCGACCAGCGTGGTGATCGCGAGGGTGTCGACCTGCTCGGGGAGCACGACGTTCCGCAGCGCCTGCCCGACCGGCGGGCCAGAGGTGACCGCGATGTAGGTGGTCAGCGCGATCATGACCAGGCCTAGGACGACAACGATCCGGTCGACGGCGACCCCGGCCTTCTTGCTCAGGAAGATGCCGATGGCGATCAGCGCGGAGATCGCCCCGCCGATCTTCGGGTCCAGGCCGAACATCGCGTCGGTGCCCAGGCCGGCGCCGCTGACGTTGCCGATGTTGAACACCAGCCCGCCGATGAGCAGGAAGGCGGCCATCACCCAGCCGAGGCCCGGGGCGACCAGGTTGCCCAGCTCCTGGGCGCGCCGTCCGGAGACCCCGATGACCCGCCAGACGTTCAGTTGCAGGGCGATGTCGAGGAGGATCGAGATGACGATCGCGAAGGCGAACGCGGCTCCGAGCTGGACGGTGAACGTCGTCGTCTGGGTGATGAACCCCGGGCCGATGGCCGAGGTGGCCATCAGGAACATCGCGCCCAGCAGGGTCGACCGCGTGCTGGTGGTCAGCTTGCCGTCGGGCTGGGGGCCCGCCGGCGGGACGCCGGTCTGCTGAGGGCCGTCGGGCTCGTGTGCCATGCCTGCTCCCGGGTGGGTTGGGTGGGGTCTGCCCGCGTCGGCGGTGGGAGTCACCCGAGGGAGGTGCTCCTGGCGGACGAATCTAGAGAGTTGTTCAACAATCCCTCAAGAGGATCGGCGCACGAGTAACTGCCCCGACCCGCGGCGGCGGAGCAGGATGGCGGTATGGCAGCGTTCCCCGAGCCGCCGGCCCACGCCGGCTGGCTGCGCACCGTGGCCGCCGAGGTGCGCACCTTCGACCGCTCGAGCACCGCGGAGCGGGTCGCCGAGTTGCTGCGCCACCGGGTGATCGAGGGGGACCTGCCGCCGGGGACCCGGTTGTCGGAGGAGCAGCTGGTCGAGGTGCTGCACGTGTCCCGGAACACGCTGCGCGAGGCGTTCCGGCTGCTCACACACGAGGGGTTGCTCGTGCACCGGCTGCACCGCGGCGTCTTCGTGCCCGAACTCGACGAGGACGACCTGGTCGACCTCTACCGGCTGCGGCGGACGATCGAGTGCGACGTCGTCCGGCGGCTCGAACGGTTGGACCCGGTGCGGCTGCGGCCGCTGCACGACGATGTTGCCGCCGGTGAGGACGCCGCCCGTCGCGGTGACTGGGTCGCCGTCGGCACGGCGAACATGCGCTTCCACCAGCACTTGGTCGCCCTGGCCGACAGCGCACGGATCGACGAGACCGCGGCGCGGCTGCTGGCCGAGCTCCGGCTGGCCTTCCACACCGTGGCCGCCCCGCAGCGGCTCTACGCGCCCTACGTCAGCCGCAACCGCACGCTGCTCGACCTGCTCGTCACCGGGGAGACCGACCGGGCGGCCAAGGAGCTCGAGGTCTACCTGCACGACTCCGAGGCCCAACTGGTGCAGGCCTACCGCAAACGTCCAAGGAGGAACCCGTGACCGCTCCTGCCCTCGTCCCCGCCGCCGATCCCGGCGATGCCCGGGGGCAGTACCGGGCCGGGCTGGCCGTGCCCTCGTCGGGCTGGGCGCCCGGGTTCACGCAGGCCAACCTGGTGGTGCTGCCCCGGGACTGGGCCTGGGACATGCTGCTGTTCGGCCAGCGCAACCCGCAGCCGGTCCCGCTGCTGGACGTCACCGACGCCGGCTCTCCCCGCACCGTGCTCGCGCCGGACGCCGACCTGCGGACCGACCTGCCCCGGTACCGGGTCTGGCGGGACGGGAAGCTCAGCGACGAGCCGACCGACGTCTGTGACCTGTGGACCGACGACCTGGTCGCCTTCCTGATCGGGTGCAGCTTCAGCTTCGAGGCCGCGCTGCTGGCCGCCGGCGTCCCGGTGCGCAACATCGAGCAGGGGCGCAACGTCTCGATGTACCGGACGAACCGGGAGTGCCGTTCGGCCGGGCGGCTGTCCGGGCCGCTGGTCGTGTCGATGCGGCCGGTCCCGGGTGAGCTGGTGGCCACAGCGGTGCAGGTGACCGGCCGCATGCCGCAGGTCCACGGGGCGCCGGTGCAGGTCGGCTCGCCGTCCGCGCTGGGCATCGACCTGTCCCGGCCGGATTTCGGCGACCCGGTCGAGTTCGCCGAGGGCGACGTCCCGGTGTTCTGGGCCTGCGGGGTCACCCCGCAGGCGGCTCTGATGGCGTCCCGCCCGCCATTCGCGATCACCCACGCGCCGGGGCACATGTTCATCACCGACGTCCCGGACGCCGTCTACCGCCAGCCCTGAACCGGCGCTCCGCCCTGCTCAGCCGCCGGTCCGGCCGATCAGCTCCGCGGCCCGCTGCGCGGTGCCCACCGCGGTGGGCACCCCGCGGGCGGCGGATTCTCCTGCCACCTCGGCGAACTTCACCGCGTGTTCGTCGCCTGACCGCACTGCGGCCTCGGTCGCCTCCGCCGGGTCCAGCCCGGACGGCGGCTCGGGCAGCGCGCCGGCCGGCCGGTACGCGGCGGTGATCGCCGCCGACGTCACCCACGCGGCCCGGAACGTCGGCGGCCACAGGTCCAGGGGGAGGGACGGCAGCACGAGGGCGGCGGCGCGGGGCGCGGTGGCCGCGTGCACCAGCATCACCGGGCTGCCGTGCGCCCACCGGCCGTATCGGACGACGGCGGCGTCGACCAGCGCGTCCAGCGCCGCCGGGACCTCCGCGGCTGGGACAGGGGCCAGCCCGGCGAGCGCCGGTGCCCAGTCCGGCCGCGCACCCAGGTCGGCCAGCCGCCGGCGGACGTCGCCGATGCCACCCAGGACGGGGAGCGCGTCGAGCGCCGGACCGGGCGCTCGCGCGCCCCGGGGCGGCATGTCGCCGGGCACCGGCTGCCAGCGGGCGGCCCAGTAGCCGAGCGCCTGGGCCAGCTCGGACACCCTGGGTGCCGTCTCCTCCTCCCGCAGAGCGCGCACCGCGTGGCCGGTCCGGATCAGCCCGTGGGTGGCCGCGGCCACCGCGCCCGGGAGCAGCCGGGGCCACCAGGTGGCCAGCACATCCGGCCACGGCCGCTCGGCCAGCTCGCGGTCGAAGAAGGCCAGCCAGTCGCCGAGCCGCGAGGCGTCGCCGAGCACCTCCGGCCAGGACCCCGCGCTGATCGGACAGCGTGCTGTCGGTGCGTCCTCCAGCCGTTCGAGGTACCGGTCGACCCAGCGGTGCACGTGCACCTCACTGTCCGGACCCAGCCGCAGGAGGGCGTCCGCGGCCATCGGCCCGTGGTTGGACAGCCATCCGTCGAACTCCGGGCCGGTGCGGCGCAGCCGCTCGTACACCTCGTCCAGCAGTCCGCCCATGCGACGACCTCAACAGCTCAGGTGGACTTGAGGTCAAGGGCCGCCACGGACGAGACTGCCGGGATGGACCGTGAGCTGACCATCGGCGAGGTCGCCCGGCGGACCGGGCTGTCGGTGCCGACCGTGCGGTACTACGAGTCCCGGGGACTGCTGAGCGCGCGGCGCACGCCGGGCAACCAGCGCCGCTACGACCGGTCGGTGCTGCGCCGGCTGGCGGTTGTCACGGCCGCCGCCCGGGTCGGGCTGCCGCTGGCCGAGGTGGCCGCCGCCTTCGCCGAGCTGCCGGCGGACCGGGCGCCGGACCGGGCGGACTGGTTCCGGCTGTCCGCCGGCTGGCGACGGCGGGTGGACGAGCGGATCGCCGAGCTCGAGGCTCTCCGGGGGAACCTGGACGGCTGCATCGGCTGCGGGTGCCTGTCCCTGGACCGCTGCGCGTTGTTCAACCCCGGCGACGAGGCGACCGCCGAGGGCACCGAGTCCCGGTGGGTGCGCCGGGCCCGGTCGGCCGCAGCGACGCCGGGACGGCGGGCTCCGTGATGGCCGCCGTTCCGGCGTCGCTGCCCGCCGTCGTCGCCCGGCTGCGCGCGGCCGGGTGCGTGTTCGCCGAGGAGGAGGCGGAGCTGCTGGCTGCTGCTGCGGGAACGCCGGCGGAACTCGCGGCGCTGGTCCAGCGCCGGGTCGCCGGGCTGCCGCTGGAGCAGGTTCTCGGCTGGGCGGCGTTCTGCGGGCTGCGGATCGCAGTCGAGGCGGGGGTGTTCGTGCCCCGGCGCCGCACCGGGTTCCTCGTCGAGCAGGCCGCCGCGGTGGCCCCGCCGCACCCGGTGGTGGTCGACCTCTGCTGCGGCACCGGCGCGGTCGGGGCGGCCCTGGCGGCCCGGCTGGACGGCGTCGAGCTGTACGCGGCCGACGTCGACCCGGTCGCCGTCCGGTGCGCCCGGCGGAACGTCCCGGCCGGTGTCGGCCGGGTGCTCGAGGGTGACCTGGACGCGCCGCTGCCGCGGTCGCTGCTCGGCCGGGTCGACGTCCTGGTGGCCAACGCGCCGTACGTGCCGACCGACGCGATCGCGACCATGCCGCCGGAGGCGCGGGACCACGAGGCCAGGGTCGCCCTGGACGGCGGCGTCGACGGGCTGGACGTGCAACGCCGGGTGGCGACCGCGGCGCCGCGCTGGCTCACGGCGGGTGGGTCGCTGCTGATCGAGACCAGCGAGCGTCAGGCGCCTGGGACGGCAGCGGCGGTGACCGCCGCCGGGCTCGTCGCCCGGGTGGCGCGGTCGGCGGAGGTGGACGGCACGGTGGTCATCGGGACGCGGCCGGGAAGGTGAAGAGACGGAGTTCGGGTCGGCGGCCGTCCGGCGTCGTCCAGCTCGCCGTCCGCGTCCCGACCTGCTCCCAGCCCAGCCGTTGGTAAAGGGCCAGGGCCGGGCCCGCGTCGGCCACCACGTCCAGCACGAGCCGGCGGTCGAGCTCGGCCGAGGCAGCGGTCGCCGGGGCCAGCAGCGCTCGGGCGCCGCCGGAGCGCTGCTCGGCCGGGTCGACGAAGAGCCGGGTCACCGCGGCCAGCTGGTCCAAGGGCCGGCCGGTCGCGGCCGGGAAGACCGGGTCGACGTCGGCGGTGATCGCGACGTGACCCAACACGGACCCACCATCATCGGACGCACCCCGCCGGACCACCCAGGCGGCGAGCAGGCCCGGCGGGTCGAGCCAGGCCTCGGGATCCGCCGGCCACACCGACGGGTAGCCGGCGGCCACATGCACCCGGGTCAGCGTCTCGACGCACGCCGGCAGGTCGTCCGGGCGCCGACCGTGGATGCACCCGATGCCGGTCGGAGCGCTGCTCATGGACGCTGTTCCTACCCGACGCCGCATGAGCCGGCTGCGCCGCGCCGGTCAGGCCTCGCGCGCAGCACGGGCCGGCTGGGCCGCGCGGGTCAGGGTGCTCAGGACCGCAGGGACAGGAGGGGGGAGAAGTGCTGCACGGTGGGAACGGCTCGTAGAAGGAGTGCAGCAGGGCCCGCCAGCGCTCGTACTCCACCGAGCTGCGGAAACCCACGGTGTGGTCCTCGAGGGTGTCCCAGGCGACCAGCAGCAGGTAGGTGTCCGCTTGCTCCGCGGACGCCGACAGGATCAGCGACTGGAAGCCGGGCATCCCGGAGATCAGCCCGGTGGCCTCATGGAAGGCCGCCTCGAAGTCCGGTTGCCGTTCCGGCCGCACGGTCAGGAGCGCGTGTTCGAGGATCACGCGGCGGGAGCGTAGGGGGTACCCCGGACAAGTGGACGGCTTGCCCCTGCGGGCATGTTGCTCGCGGCGCCAGCTCAGCCCGCGATGCCCACGGCGAGGCGGGGTGTGCCAACCGCACCGCCGAACCGAGCCAGGCTCGCTCGTCCGCCGTCGGTCGGGGGACGACATGGTCATAGTCGATCTTGTCCCTCCCCCGCCGGCGCGGCGGCCTTCCACAACAGCTGAACGCCTCGCGCGACACAGGGCACGCGCCCGGAGTGCCAGGTCACCCCCCGGACGGGTCGACGGACCCGGGGGTCGCGCCGGTACGTCCAGTTGCCGCCGGCGACGTCCTCCAGGTTCGCCTGCAGCAGCCAGGCACCCCTACCGGGCGCGCGGGCCCAGAGGCTGTCCACGGTGTCGTCCACCTCCATCGACGCGGCGGGGGAGTGGTCCCCGTCGCGGGCCATCCAGACCTCCAGCCGCCCAGCGATGGCGTCGTAGACCACCGGGCAGTCCGAGCGGACGACGGTGACGTCGATGTCACCGTGCGGCCGGCTGTCGAAGCCGAGGAACTGGTCGATGGCGAAGCCGCCGGACAACCACCACGACGCGGGCAGGCCGGTGACCTTCCGGACGACGTCGGTCACGCCGATCGGGCCCAGTCGCGCTCGCTGGCCACGTACCGCACAGGCAGATCCCGACCCGAGAGGTACCGACCCGCCCGGCGCCTGCCGATGAGCAGCCTGTGACCCGTCAGGACCTTTCGCAGGGCTCGCCGAGGAGCCCCCGCTGGTTCGACCCTACGCACCAGGCCGACATCTCGGCGGCCCTCGACAGCCAGCTCGCCGCCGGTGTGCCCGAGCGCGGCCCGTTCACCCCGCGTCCCGAACGCGTCCGTGAGCTGGCCGAGCTCGCCACGGCGAGCACCCTCCCGGCACGGGCTGCGCTGCTCCGCTGGGGCGCGCTGCCGGCGTCGGTGCGCAGCCACCTGCTGACCAGCTGGTACGGCGCCGCGGTCCGCCGGAGCTCCGCGGCCTGACCCGCGCGTCCGCTCAGTCCTCCTCGGGCGGGGCGAACCGCGCCAGGGCGTCCACCGACGGGCAGGTGTAGTACGCACCCGTCAGCGGGGTCAGGAAGCCGGTCAGCCCGTCACGGACGCCGTCGGTCGCGCCGGCCATCCGGCGCAGCATCTCGGCCATCCGCCACTGGTCGCGGGCGAAGCCGACGAACGCCGTCCCGTGGTCGGTGACCCCGCCGTAGGCGACGTTGCGCCGGAAGATCTGCCGCTCCTCGCCGTCCACCTCCACGGTGGTGCGGGCGACGTGCGCGCTGGGCAGCATCTCGTCGTCGTCCAGCTCGATGCTGTCGGCCTTGGTGCGTCCCATCATCTGTTCCTGCCCGTGCTCCCCGAGCGACTCCCAGGTCGCGGTGTCGTGCCGCCAGACCTGGAACAGCACGATGCTCGCCCCGGCGCCGGGCTCGCCGTCCGGAACGGCGGCCACCTGCGCGGCCGAGAGCAGCGACGGGTTCTCGGTACCGTCGATGAAGCCGGTCAGGTCGCGGTCGTGCCGGTACAGCCAGCCGGTCACCTCGGCACCGACCCGGGCGGTGCCGGCCAGCTCGGCGAGGACCACGCGGGCGTTGTCGAACACCGCCGTCCGGTTCCCGCCGGCTATCCACACCCACGCGTCGTGCTGGGTGGCCGGCATCCGGTACTGCCCGGCGCCGACCAGGTCCTCGGTCCAGCTCGCCGCGTCGGCCGGGGCGTCCGCCGGTGCGACCTCGGCCCACAGCTCAGGGCGGAACCCCACCACCAGGTTGACCCCACCGGTGGAGGACAGCGGGCCGGTGAGCCCGGCGATGCCGCGCACCAGCTGCTCGGCCCCGGCGCCGGGTGCGAGGTCCAGCTCCAGGTAGCAGTGCTCGGGGGTGCCGAGGGCGAAGATGCCGGGCTGCGTCATCGTCACTGCGTCGGCGGTTCGTCCTTGCCCGACTCCTCGAGCTCGTCGGCGATCTCCTTGGTCTCGTGCACGGCCTTGTCGGCGTGCTCGGGCGGCCCGTAGACCGTGTAGAGCACCAGCGGGTTGACCCCCGTGTTGAGGAAGTTGTGTTTCTTACCGGCCGGGACAACGACCAGATCGCCCTGGGCGACGTTCTTCTTCTGGCCCCCGACGACGGCCTGGCCGGTGCCGCTGACGAAGGTGAGGATCTGATCGGTGTCCTCGTGGACCTCCTCGCCGATCTCACCGCCCGGCGGGATGGTCATGATGACCAGCTGGGTGTGCTCGCCGGTCCAGAGCACCCGACGGAAGTCGGCGCTCTCCTCGGCGACGGTCGCGATCGTGAAGTGCTCCACGGATGTCCACCCTCTCGTGTCTGCGTCGACGGGGTCGGCGCTCAGTCCCTCGCCGCCTACCCGCGTCCGGAGTCGATCACGCACCGGATGATGCGGGGGTCGCCGGCGCCCCCATTGCGTAGGCCGCGGCCACCGTCGACCGGTCGAACACTCGCCAGGTGGTCGCCGCGACCCCGACCGCGACTGCGAAGCCGACCCAGTACGGGGCGGTGAGCCCGAACGCGCCGGCCAGCACGCCGCCGAGCAGGGCGCCGACGCAGTTGCCGCCGGCGGCGAGGAAGAGAGTGGTGCTGCCCACCCGCCCGAGCATCTCCGGCGGGGTGAGCCGCTGGCGGAGCGAGCTGGCCACGATGCCCCACAGCGCGCCGTGCACCCCGAAGGCGACGAACACCGCCCCCACCAGGACGGCGCTGCGCGTGGTGGCCAGCACCAGGTGGGTGGCGGCCTCGATGATCAGGCCGATCCGGATGGTCCACGTGGCTGACAGCGCGGCGATGACCCGGTCTCCGGCGACCGCGCCCAGCAGGCCGCCGACCGCCATGGCGGTGAACAGCAGCCCGTAGCCCACCGAGCCCAGGCCCAGCCGGTCGCGGGCCAGCAGCACCAGCACTGCGGTCGCCGCCGTCAGTGTCACGTTGAGCAGGCCGATCAACACCGCCATGGTGCGCAACAGCCGCTGGCCGGCCAGCCACCGGAAGCCCTCGGCGACGTCGGCCCACAGCGCCCGCAGCCACGGGCCGCCCCCCGCTGCCGGGACGGCGGTGGGGACGCCGGTGCGCCCGTCGCGGACCGGCACCCGGTAGGTCCCGCCGATCAGCGTGAGCAGCAGGGCGCTGGCCGCGTAGGTGCCGGCGTTCACCGCGAACGGGATGCTCGCCGCCACGACGAACAGGAAGCCGCCCAGCGGCCCGGCGACCATCTGCTGCATCAGCATCGTGCCGCCGAACAACCAGCCGTTCGCCCGCTCGAGCAGGACGGCGGGCACCACGGCGGGGACCAGCGCCTGGCTCGCCGAGCGGAACACCACCTCGCCGGTGGCCACCACGAACAGCACGATGAACAGGAGCGCCGTGCTGGCCCGCCCCGCCGCGACGGCAGCGGCCAGCACCACGAGCGCGGCGACGCGCGCCCAGTCGATGGCCAGCATCAGCCGGCGGCGGTCCACCCGGTCGACCAGGACGCCGCCGGGCAGGGCGAACAGCAGCCACGGCAACCAGCCGACCGCGGTGGCCGCGGACACCAGCAGCGGGTCGTCGGTGCGGGTGGCCACCAGGAGGGGAGTGGCGACCGCGGCGAGCCCGCTGCCCAGCGCCGAGGTCGTGCTCGCCGCCCACAGGCGCAGGAAGCTGCCCCCGAGGCGTCCGTCGTTCCCGTCCGCCACGGCCGCGGAAGCTACCAGTGGAGCCGGAACTCCCCGGTCCGCCGCCCGGCAGGAGAGGATGAGCAGCGTGAGCGACGGCGCAACGGACCAGGGGACGGGCGCGGCGATGGGCGAAACGGAGGGGCGGACGGGGCCGGGCACCGGCGGGCCGGCGGGTCGCGCCGAGGTGGTCGCCGCCGAGCTCGGCCAGGTCCCGCTCGATGAGGGCGTGGACGACAGTGACGTGTCGATCCGGGCGGAGGTCGGCGGCGGTGTCGTCGTCGGGCACGACGGCTCCAGCTGTTCGAGCGAGGCACTGGTGTGGGCGGCGCGGCTGGCCGAACGCGCGGACTGGCGGCTACACGTGGTGCGGTCCTGGCGGATGACCTCCGCCCCCCGGCCGCCGACGTGGCGGGTGGGCTACGTCCCGCCGATGGCCGACTACGAGCAGGCCGTCCTCGACGACCTGCGGTCGGACGTGGCCGCGGCGCTGGGCCCCGACCGGGCCGCTTCGGTCATCTGCCACGCGGTGCACGCCGCGCCGGTGCGGGCGCTGATCGAGGCCGGGAGGGGCGCCGAGCTGGTCGTCGTCGGCTCCCGCGGCCGGGGCGGCTTCAGCGGCCTGCTGCTCGGCTCGGTGACCGACCAGGTCGTGCACCACTCGCCGTGCCCGGTGACCGTCGTCCGGACCGCACGCAAGCACTGAGCGAGAGGACTGACCTCCCGGCCGGGCGGGCAGACTGGGCCGGTGCCGTGCCTCCCCGACGTCCCGGCGTCCTTCCTCGTCGCCCACACCCGGCTGACCTGCCCGCCGCTGGTGCCGGAGGTCCAGCTGCACGTGGCCGACGACGTGGTGGCGCTGTGGGAGGCGATGGAGACCGAGGGCGTCGGCGCGGGAGACGCCCCGCCGTTCTGGGCGGCTGCCTGGCCCGGTGGGCAGGCGCTGGCCCGGTACCTGCTCGACTCCCCGGCGACGGTGGCCGGCCGCCGGGTGCTGGACCTGGGGTCGGGCAGCGGCCTGGTCGCGGTGGCCGCGCGGCTGGCCGGCGCGACCTCGGTGCTGGCCAGTGACGTCGACCCCTGCTCGCACACCGCGATCCGGGTCAACGCCGAGGTGAACGGGGTGTCGGGGGTCGCGGTCGTCGGCGACGTGCTCGACGGCGACCCGCCCGACGTGGACGTCGTCGTGGCCGGCGACGTCTGCTACGACCGCGACATGACCAGCCGGGTGCTGCCGTTCCTGTGGACGGCGTGGACCCGCGGGGCGACCGTCCTGCTGGGCGACCCGGGCCGCAAGTACCTGCCCGGGGAGGGCCTGGTCGCGGTGGCGACCTATGACGTCTCGGACGTCGATGAGGCGCAACCGCGGCGCACCACGGTCTGGCGGATGCCCTGACGTCCCAGCCCGACGCTGTACCGCCTCGGGGCCGTTCCACACCCGTGCACCGAAGGCAACGCGGGGCACATCACGACGAAATGTCGGTCAGAGGATTGTCACGTCCCGGTAACGGCATCTACGTTGGCTGAGTCCGGCCGGACGTCACATCCCCATCCGGGGAGCCCGCGCCGGGTGCCGCCGAGTCGCTGCGCCACCGCGCAGCGAGCCGGGGACCCACCGCAGCACTGGGGTGAATCCTGCCCGCGAGCACCGCTCGGGAGCAGGTAGGGCGTCTTCCTGCCCGAATCCGTCAGCTAACTCGGTAGGCGGCCGTTGGAAGAACGGAGAGCCGCCGCATGGCGCGCCAAGCCACCGCCGCACCACCTCGCAGCCGCCGGCGCGGAGACCGCTCCGCCCCGCTGCACACCTGACCAGGGCGCCGTCCGCGCCGGAGGCCCTCCCGCCCGCAGCATCAGCGCTGCGCAGGCCGAGGAGACGCCGCGAGCCGGACCGGCCCCGTCAGCCCGTACGCCCCGCCCTGTGCCGCCTCACCTTCGAGCGCGGCCGGACCCTGGCGCCCTCTCTCCCGGAGCACATCACTTCATGGACCACCGCACCGACCTGCTCACTGAGCCGACCGAACTGCTCGACCAGCAGTCCGTCGACGAGGCCCCGGCCGCCCGGCGCCGCCGCCGTCCGCCGTCCGGGGTGCAGCGTCCGGCGATGCTGCTCGCCGCGGCCGCCGCGGGCGCCATCCTGCTCAACGTGCTGAACGCCGGTGAGCCGGCCGCCTCGGCGGACACCGCCGCCCAGCAGCCCACCACCGTCGCCTCGCGGCTGGACCTCAGCGCGCAGTCGACCGACGCGATCGTCGACGAACAGTTGACCGACCGACTCGGTGAGCTCGCCGCCACCCGCAGCCAGCGCGAGGCCGCCCAGGATGCCGCCACGCAGGCCCAGGCCGCCGCTGACCAGGCCGCGGTCGAGGCCCAGCAGAAGGCCGAGGCGGAGGCCCAGGCCGCCGCGGACGCCGCCGCTGACGCCGCAGCCAAGGCGGAGGCGGAGGCCCAGGCCGCCGCCGAAGCGCAGGCCGCGGCCGCGGCCGCGGCCGAGAGGGAGGCGGCGGCCGCGAAGGCGGCCACCCGGTCCGAGGCGCCGGCGTCCGCGCCGGCCGCAGCCGGGCCCGCTGCGTCGTCCGGGTCGTCCGGGTCGTCCGGGTCGTCCGGGTCGTTCCAGGACTACGCGCTCGCCCAGCTCGGTGGCGACACCAGCGAGTTCAGTTGCCTGGAGAGCCTGTGGGGCAAGGAGAGCGGCTGGAACCCCACGGCGCAGGACCGCGGGAGCACCGCCTACGGCATCCCACAGTTCCTGGACTCGACCTGGGCCGGCACCGGGATCGCCAAGACCTCCGACGGGTACCGGCAGATCGACGCCGGGCTGATCTACATCGACAGCCGGTACGGCTCCCCGTGCGGCGCCTGGTCGCACTCGAAGTCCACCGGCTGGTACTGAGTCCCGGCTCCGCGGAGCTGCTCAGGGGGACCCGTCTGCTCCACCGGGTGCGCCCGTCGGCCACCATGGACTCGTGGACCACCGGCTGAGGGAGCACTGACCGTGGGCAAGCACCGGGCACGCGAGGGCGGGGCCAGCGACTTCGACGCGGCGACCAGTGCGCTTCCCGACGTCACCGGCGACTACACGGTGGACGTCGCGCACACTCGCATCGGCGTCCGGGCCCGGCACGCCATGGTCACCACGGTGCGCGGGGCGTTCACGGCGTTCACCGGGGCGGCGCACCTGAACGCCGCCCAGCCCTCGGCCAGCCGGGTGAGCCTGCGCATCGACGCGGCCAGCATCGACACCGGCAACGCCGACCGGGACGCCCACCTGCGGTCCGCGGACTTCTTCGACGTCGCGACGTACCCCGAGATCGTCTTCACCTCCACCGGCGTGGAACAGGTGGAGGACGACGTGTACCGGGTGACCGGGAACCTCACGATCCGTGGCGCGACGCAACAGGTGGCCGTCGGCTTCACCCTCACCGGCTCCGCGCTGGACCCCTTCGGCAACCTGCGGGTCGGCTTCGAGGGCGCGCTCGCGCTCCGGCGCAGCGAGTGGGAGCTGACCTGGAACGCCGCGCTGGAGACCGGCGGCGTGCTCGTCAGCGACAAGATCCAGATCGAGTTCGACGTCTCGGCCATCCGCGACGCCTGAGCATTCCGCGCCGTCGGCCCGACGGGGACCGTCCGAGATCTGCGCCACACTAGGGTGGCACTCAGTGCCACAGCAGGACGCCGCCGGACCACCCGGCGCTGCTCGAGAGCGGGAGTGTGCCGGATGGCGAATGCGTGGTTCGAGTCGGTGGCCGAGGCCCAGCGGCGGGCGAAGCGCAGGCTGCCAAAGGGCGTCTACGGCGCCCTGGTGGCCGGGTCCGAGCGCGGTCTGACCGTGGACGACAACACCGCCGCCTTCGCCGAGCTGGGCTTCGCCCCGCACACCGCGGGCCTGAGCAACGAGCGGCAGTTGGCCACCACGGTTCTGGGCCAGCAGGTGTCGATGCCGGTGCTGATCAGCCCGACCGGCGTGCAGGCCGTGCACCCGGGCGGGGAGGTCGCCGTCGCCCGCGCCGCGGCTGCGCGCGGAGTGGCCATGGGCCTGTCCTCCTTCGCCAGCAAGCCGATCGAGGACGTCGTGGCCGCCAACCCGCAGACCTTCTTCCAGATGTACTGGGTCGGCGACCGGGACGCGATGACCGCCCGGATGGAGCGGGCCCGCCGCGCCGGCGCGGTCGGCCTGATCGCCACGCTGGACTGGTCGTTCTCCTACGGCCGGGACTGGGGCAGCCCGTTCATTCCCGAGAAGATCAACTTCGAGGCGGCCCGCCGCTACGCACCGCAGGTGCTCCTCAAGCCGCGCTGGCTGCTCGACTTCGCCCGGACCGGGAAGATCCCGGACCTCACCGTGCCGAACATGGTGGCCGACCCCGGTGAGCAGGCGCCCACCTTCTTCGGCGCCTACGGCATGTGGAACGCCTCGCCGATGCCCTCCTGGGACGACGTCGCCTGGCTGCGCGAGCAGTGGGGCGGGGAGTTCATGCTCAAGGGCGTCATGCGGGTGGACGACGCGAAGCGTGCCGTCGACGCCGGGTGCACCGCCATCTCGGTGTCCAACCACGGCGGCAACAACCTCGACGGCACCCCGGCCAGCATCCGCGCGCTGCCCGCGGTCGCCGAGGCCGTCGGCGACCAGATCGAGGTGCTGCTGGACGGCGGCATCCGCCGCGGCGGCGACGTGGCCAAGGCGCTCGCCCTCGGCGCCAAGGCCGTGATGATCGGCCGCGCGTACCTGTGGGGCCTGGCCGCCAACGGCCAGGCCGGGGTGGAGAACGTGCTGGACCTGATGCGCGACGGGCTCGGCTCGGCACTGATCGGCCTGGGCCACAGCTCGATCGAACAGCTGAACCCGGGCGACCTGGTGATCCCGCCGTCCTTCGAGCGGCACCTGGGGGAAAAGGGCGCCGACGCACCCACCGTCGCACGCTCCGCGGGCAAGGGCGCCACGGCCTGACCGACGGCCCCGGACCTGACCGCAGGGGCGCCCGCAGCGGACGGCGTCTCCGCGGCCGTCCCCGAGCCGATTCAGCGCTGGTCGCGGCGCAGCGGGTGGTCGGCCGGCACCTCCACCAGCACGATCGCCACCCCGTCGGGGTCCTCGATCCACATCTCCATCAGCCCCCACGGCTCGCGCTGCGGCCCGCGGGTGACCGGCACCCCGGCGGCGCGCAGCCGTTCGTGCTCGGCGGCCACATCGCGGACCTGCAGCCACAGGACCAGACCGCGAGGCGCCGCGTCGGCGGAGCCGGTGACCTCGAGCAGGCCGTTGCCCAGGAAGAACACCACCCCCGGGTGCCCGGGCGGGCCGAACTCCCGGTACACCGCCAGACCGAGCCGGTCGCGGTAGAACGCCTGGCTGCGAACGGGGTGGGCGGTCCGCAGGAGCACCCGGCTGCTCAGCACGTCCATCCCGGCATCTTGCCGCCGCGCCGGCGGCAGCGGGGTGGGCTCAGCCGTGGAACAGTCGGCCGAGCAGGCCGCCCGCGCCGCCGAGCGTGCGCGCCGCCAGCTGCAGGATCGGGCCGCCGGGGATGCCCGGGGCGGCGCTGACGATCGGCGCCAGCTTCAACAACCCGGCCAGTTCGTGCACTTTCAGTCGCCGCTGGGCGACCGCCGCCACCGGGTTGACCCGGCCCGACGCTGCCTGCAGCAGCAGGCCCGCGGGTGCCTCGACCACGGTGCCGCGGGCCCGGCCCGGGCCGACCCGGTCGACGGTCCACCCGTCGGCGTCGGCGGCGAACGTCCACCCGCCGGCGGGGGTGAGCAGGGTGGCGCCGCCGGTGATCCCGGACGCCGCGGCCAGCGCGCCGGTCACGTCGGCCAGCGCGGCGAGCCCGGACTGCAGCACCTCGCCGGGCACGGCGGGCGCATCGATGGCGGCCAGGTCCAGGCCGTGCACGGCGAGCTCGTAGGCCTGCCCGAGGACGACGCTGAGCATCGGCAGCCGCCCGATGGTCGAGACCGTCGGGGCGGCGTCCAGCTCGGGCGGCTCGTCGGCCAGGTAGCGCGCCGTGGCGTCCCGGTTGCGGAGCAGGGCCGCCAGCACCTCGTCGCGGGAGGCGTCGCGGTGGGCCTCGGTGACCCGGGCGTTGACCGCGTCGACGTCCGGCGGGGTGCCGGTGCCACCGGCGCGGGCGGAGGCGACGAGATCGGCGAGCGCCGCGTGCTCGGGCCAGACCCCCAGGTGCACGCAGACCTCCTGCGCCCGCCAGCCCGGCAGCCGGGTCGGCCGGCTCAGGTCGACGACCGCCGCCTGCCCGCAGAAGGAGTCCCAGGCGGCGAGGACCATCCGCCCGACCTCGTCGCGCCCGGCGTCGGTCATGCCCCGGTATCGGCTCATCGACAGCCCCTACCCCGGGCGGGCAGGAGCAGGCATCCAGCTCAGCGGGACGGCGCGCCCTCCAGCAGCACCGTGCCGGCGTCGTCCCGGAGCTGGACCTCGGCGATCTCGTCCGACGTCAGGTCGGTGCTGCCGGCCACGCGGGCATCCCGGCCGGGCAGCACCTGCCACGAGGCCACGCTCTGGATGCTGTCGTCCTGCGACACCACGACCAGGTGATACGTGATCCCGGTGTCGTAGGGCCCGGTGGCCGCCGGACCGTCGTAGCGGCAGGTCATGGTGATCCGGGTGCCCCAGGCCGCCCCCTCCAGCCGCAGCTCGGCATCCACCGGCGCGTCGCCGACCACGGTCAGCGGCACGGACTCGCCCACCACGGCCGGGGACGTGGCCGAGTCGGGGCGTATCTGGTCGGTGACCACCGCCGTCCCGGTGACCAGCACGGCGGCCGCAGTCACCCCCGCCGCCGCGCCCCACACGCGGCGACGGGATCGTGCGCGACGGACGGTCGCCAGAATGCCGGGCAACACGGTCTCCGGGAGCTGCTGCGGGGTGTCCGCCGGTGCGGGCAGCCCGGGCAGCCGGGCGAGCAGCCCGGGCAGCACGGCGAGCTCGGCCACGGCGGCCGAGCAGCGCGGGCAGGTCGGCAGATGCGTCTCGAAGGCGATCCGGTCCTCCCGGCTCAGCGCGCCCAGGACGTAGGCCGCATCGTAGTGCTCGAACCGGTCCGGCCCGGTCATGCGGTCACCCCCATCTCCTGCAGCGCCAGGCGCAGCGCCCGCAGCGCGTAGTGCGCCCGGGACTTCACGGTGCCCGCCGGGATGCCGAGCACCGCGGCGGCGTCGGCCGTCGTCCGGCCCTGGTAGTAGCACTGCTCGAGCACCGCCCGGTGGTCGGGGCTGAGCCGGCTGAGCGCCTCGCCGACGATCCAGGTGTCCAGCACGGCGTCGGTCCGGTCGTCCTCACCGGTCTCCGGCCCGGTGTCCAGCGGGACGTCGCGGTCGGTGCGGTGCCGCCGCCACTCGTCGACGACGATGCGCCGGGCCACGGTGAACAGCCAGGGGCGGACCGACGCGCGCACCGAGTCGAGCACGTCGGGCGAGCGCCAGGCGCGCAGCATGGTCTCCTGCACCACGTCCTGGGCGCGGACCTGGTCGCCTCCCACCAGCGGGACGACGAAGGCCCACAGGGCAGCCGCGTGCTCGGAGTACAGCGCCCGCACCAGCGCCTCGTCCCGACCGCTCATGCCGCCTTCCCGGAGCTCGGCCTGCAGTGTGCCGCCCACCGGCTCATCATCGGGAGGTCCGCGTCGCCGCCTGTGCGGCCGCCGTTTCCGCCGACCGCTGCCGGACCGAGGTCGCCGCCAACGCCAGGAGGACGACGGTGGCCGCGACCTCGAGCACCAGCGACAGGACGGCGTGCCGGGCGCTCAGCGACTCCGAGAACCCGAAAAGCGCGACCTGTGTGCTGAACAGCAGGCCCGCCGCGGTGCCGGCGGCCAGGGCGGCGCCGGCCAGCGCGACCAGCGGGAGCAGCCGGCGGGACACCACGACGAGCGCGCCCGCGAGCAGCGCGGCGAGAACGGTGTCCAGCGCGAACAGCGGGCCGATGACCTCGATCGTCCGGTAGCCGTCCAGCCACAGACGGCCGTGCACCACAGCGATCCCCGCCAGCAGGACCGCGCCGGCCCAGCGCAGCGCCGTTCCGAGGCCGGTCACGGCTCAGCTCACCGTCAGGGTGGTGTCCATGCCCATGGCCCGGTGGTTGCCGATGGGGCAGTACACCTCGTACTCACCGGGCTGCAGGGTGACGGTCATGGTCGTGGACTCTCCGCCCTGCACGGTGTCGGAGGTCATGTCGATCCCGCCGGGGCCCTCGATGGTCAGCGAGTGGGTGGCATCGCCGGTGTTCGTCACCTCGAACGTGTACGTGCCGGCGGGAAGGGTGCTCTCGGACAGGGTGATGGAGAAGTCCGCCTCCTCCGCGGTCACGGTGGTGCCCGTGGCGTCGGAGGAGCTGCTGGAGGTGGCGGGACTGGTGTCGCCGGCGGTCGAGGAGCCGGCATCGGTAGCGGGGTCGCTGCCGCAGGCGGACAGGGTCAGCGCCAGGACGCCGGCGCTGAGCCCGGCGGCCAGCCGGGTGCGGGACAAGGTGCGCACGAGGACCTCCAGGAGTGGGTGGGCTTCCTCTTGGGACTACGGACATCCGGGCGCGCCGGTTCACCGCACCGGGGAGGTTCCTCCCGCCGGCCAGACGGCCAGCAGGGTGCGCAGGGCCGCGACCAGCGCCAGCGGCTGGTCGAGCATCGGGTGGTGACCGGCGTCGGCCAGCTCGGCGACCGGCAGACCGCCGGGCACCAGCCGGCTCATCTCGGCGGCCATGTCGGCGCTGACCAGGCCGTGCTCGCAGCGGAACAGGGTGATCGGGCGCGCGAGCTGGGGCAGCAGGTTGCGCAGCAGCAGCCGGTTGCCGAAGAACTCCGGGTCGAACTTCCAGGTCCAGCCGCCCTCGACCGTGCGCAGCGAGTCGCGCGCCACGTGCTCGCGGACGTAGGGGAGGAGCACGTCCTGCGCAGGCAGGGTGCGGAACCGTGCCACCGCCTCCTCGACCGAGGGGTACACCCGGTGCGGACGGCGCCGCTCACGCAGCCGCGCCTCGTCCGGCGCGGTGTCGTTGAGCGGGGAGTCGATGACGGCGATGCCGGACACCGCCTCCGGAGCGTCGACGCCGACGGCCACCGCCACCCAGCCGCCCATGCTGTGACCGATGACCGCGGGGCGGTCGAGCTGCTCGGCGGCGGCGACCGCCACGACCTCGCGGGCCCACAGGTGGCCGTCGTAGACTTCGCGCCGGCCGCTGTCGCCGTGCCCGGACAGGTCCAGGGCCACCACCCGGCGGCCGGGCAGCTGCGGCGCGACGTGGGTCCACCAGCCCGAGTTCGCCGCCCCGCCGTGCACCAGGACCACACCCGGCGCGCTCTCGTCGCCCCACACCCGGTAGTGCACCGGGGCGCCGTCGACGGTGACCTCGCCGTGGACGGGCCGGTCCTCCAGCGCGCGCTGGAACCACCCCGGGGCGTCGGGGGTGCTGGCCGGCGCGGTCATCGTCGCCCTCCTGGCAGGTCGGTGCGTTCCGGCGATCTTCTCCCGGGCGGTCGCGCCGTCCCGCCACCGGCACCCCGGACGGCGCGCGGAAAGGGTCGCGATGAGTTCCCGTCGGTGGGAGGGTCCTCTCCTGCAGCCGGGCCGGACCCGGACCGAGAGGAGCACCAGATGCCCAAGACGACGCCCTTCCTGTGGTTCGACGGCACCGCCGAGCAGGCAGCCGAGCACTACGTCGCGATCTTCCCCCACTCGCAGATCACGTCGGTGTCCCGCTACGGGCCGGACATGCCCTTTCCGGAGGGCAGCGCGCTGACGGTGGAATGGTCACTGGACGGGCAGCCCTACGCCGGGCTGAACGGCGGGCCGGACTACACCTTCAGCGAGGCGATCAGCTTCCAGATCGCCTGCGCCGACCAGGAGGAGGTCGACCACTACTGGACCGCACTGTCCAAGGGCGGTGAGGAGGGCCCCTGCGGCTGGCTCAAGGACAAGTTCGGCGTCTCCTGGCAGGTCGTACCCGCGCGCCTCCCCGAGCTGCTCGGCGACCCTGACCCGGGCCGGGCCCAGCGGGTGATGCAGGCGATGATGCAGATGCGCAAGATCGTCGTCGCCGATCTCGAGCGGGCCGCGGACAGCGTTCCGGCCTGAGGGGGTCAGCTGCCCTTGAGCAGTTCCTCGAACGACGGCGTGTCGGCGAACGGGTCGCTCGGCCGGGCGGTGGCCGGCCGGCCGGTGACCAGGTCGGCGAGCTCCCCGGCCGCCCGGTCGATCCGGCCGGCAAGCGCCCTGTCCGTACCGCCGCCGGCCCAGTCCTCGGCCGCGGCGAACACCCCGGTGGGGACGGCGATCAAGCGCAGGTAGGCGAACAGCGGCCGCATCGCGAACTCCACGGCCAGCGAGTGCCGCGCCGTCCCGGCCGTCGCGCCGAGCAGCACCGGCTTCCCGACCAGCGCGTCCTTGTCCAGCACGTCGAAGAACGTCTTGAACAGGCCGCTGTAGGAAGCGGAGAAGATCGGCGTGACCGCGATCAGGCCGTCTGCGCCGACAACCGTGTCCACGGCGGCCCGCAGCGACCCGTTCGGGAACCCGGTGACCAGGTTGTCCGCCAGGTCACGGGCGTGCGCCCGCAGCTCGACAACCTCGACGGTGGCGTCGTCCCCGCGGGCGCGCAGCGCCTCGACGGTGGCCGCGGTCAGCCGGTCGGCGAGCAGCCGGGTGGACGACGGGTTGCTCAGCCCGCCGCTCACCACGGCCAGGGTGCGGGTGCTCATCGACCCACCTCCGGTGCAGGAGCGGAACGGCTACGCCGTGCTGTCGAGCGCATCATCGGGTCGGCACCTCCTCGGTCGTCTCCGCCGCCTGCCGGGCCGCCTCGACCAGCGAGGCATGCGTCGGGGCCTCAGGTACGTGTGCGGGCTTCAGAGCGGCGAACTCCTTGCGGAGGACGGGGACGACCTCCTCGCCCAGCATGTCCAGCTGCTCGAGGACCGTCTTCAACGGCAGACCGGCGTGGTCGACGAGGAACAGCTGCCGCTGGTAGTCCCCGACGTAGTCGCGGAAGCCGAGGGTGCGCTCGATGACCTGCTCGGGGCTGCCGACGGTCAGCGGGGTCTCCCGGGTGAACTCCTCCAACGACGGGCCGTGGCCGTACACCGGGGCGACGTCGAAGTAGGGCCGGAACTCCCGGACGGCGTCCTGGCTGCTCTTTCGCATGAACACCTGGCCACCCAGGCCGACGATCGCCTGATCGGCGGCACCGTGGCCGTGGTGCTCGAAGCGCTGGCGGTAGAACTCCACCATCCGCTGGGTGTGCTCCTTGGGCCAGAAGATGTGGTTGGAGAAGAATCCGTCGCCGTAGTAGGCCGCCTGTTCGGCGATCTGCGGGCTGCGGATCGAGCCGTGCCACACGAAGGGCGGGACGCCGTCCAGCGGGCGGGGGGTGGCGGTGAAGCCCTGCAGCGGGGTGCGGTACTTCCCCTCCCAGTCGACGACGTCCTCACGCCACAGCCGGCGCAGCAGCGCGTAGTTCTCCACGGCCAGGTTGATCCCGTCGCGGATGTCCTTGCCGAACCACGGGTAGACGGGGCCGGTGTTGCCACGGCCCATCATCAGGTCGACGCGCCCGTCGGAGACGTGCTGCAGCATGGCGTAGTCCTCGGCGATCTTCACCGGGTCGTTGGTGGTGATCAGCGTCGTGGCCGTCGACAGCAGCAGCGACTCGGTCTTGGCGGCGATGTACCCCAGAATGGTCGTGGGGGAGGAGGGCACGAACGGCGGGTTGTGGTGCTCGCCCATCGCGAAGACGTCCAGCCCCACTTCCTCGGCCTTGAGCGCGATCGCGATCATCGCCTTGATCCGCTCGGCCTCGGAAGGCGTGCGACCGGTCGTCGGGTCAGGGGTGACGTCGCCGACGGAGAAGATCCCGAACTGCATCTCGTGCTCCTGGTGGTTGAGAGTGCAACTACTGCTCGGTGGAACAGCACCGACCCGCTGGTATTCCGAGCGGCGGCCCCGCACCGGCTCCGGCGGGGGATCCCCGCACAGAGGCCTTGCCATCGCGGGAGGGCCGGGACCACCATGGTCGTACTGTCGTTCGAAGGAGGAGCCATGACCGCTCCCGCACCTGGTGGACCAGCGGACCGGAAGCGCCAGCCGGCGGTCGAACCGGTCCTGTTCTCCGAGGCCGAGAAGCTGATGGCCCAGTGGGAGGCTCAGCACACCGTCATCGCCGCGGGCCGACGCCTCGGTGCGGTGAGCGTGCCGCAGTACGTGGCGCACACGCGCTGCAGCGAGTCCCCACCGACGGCCACCCCCGGCGGGCACCACCGGGACCGTACGCAGCGCCGGCCACCACCGGATCCCCACGTGCACCTGTCCGACCTGTGGGGGTGGCTGGCTCCGACCTCCGGCAGCGGGAGTGGTCCGGCCGACCGTCGCGGCGATCGCGGGCGCTGACGCGGCGCCCCTCCGCTCAGCAGAGGGGAGGGGCGCCGGCGTGCGGCCTGCTCCTGGCATGCTCTGAGCCTGCGAAGGGCTCGGGGAGCAGGTCCTTTCTCAGACCAGCGGGTCGACCGTCTGGTACCCGTCCACGCCGGCGGCCAGGCGGGAGAGCGCCCAGTCACCGGTCCCGAGCTGGTGGTCGATCGCGGTCAGCCGGCTGGTGTAGTGGCCGACCTTGTACTCGGCGGTCATCCCGATGCCGCCGTGCAGCTGGATGGCCTCCTTGCCGATGTGCCGGCCGGCGCGGCTGGATTGCAGCCGGGCCCGGTCGGCGGCGGTGACCACGTCCCCGTCGGCGGCGTCGGCGACCAAGGTGGCCCACAGGACGGTGCTGCGGGCCAGCTCCAGCGAGACGTACATGTCGGCCGCCCGGAAGGTGAGCGCCTGGAACTTGTTCAGCGTCACCCCGAACTGCTTACGGGTCTTCAGGTACTCCGTGGTGCTGGCCAGTGCCGCCTCCATCGCGCCGACCGCCTCGTGGCTGTAGGCGATGCTGGCGCGGGCGAGGGCCTCCTCGATCGCTCCGGTGCGATCGGCGTTCCCCTCGCCGAGCAGCGCGGCGGGGGTACCGGCGAAGGCCACCTTGGCCGCCCGGCTGCCGTCGTGGGTGCGGTACCCGAGCCGGGTGAGGCCCTCGGCGTCACCGCGCACGAGGAACAGCCGGGTGGCGCCGTCGGCGACCGCGCTGACCACCAGGAGGTCGGCGCGGGCACCGTGTGGCACTGGCTCCTTGACCCCGGTGAGCGTCCAGCCGTCACCGGCCGGGGTGGCCTGCACGTCGCGGGCTGCGGCACTCCACCGGGTGCCCGGTTCGGCGTGGGCGAACGCCAGCACGCTGGACCCCTCGGCCAGCGGGCCGAGGACCTCGCTGCGTTGCGCCGCGGTGCCGACGGCGGCCACCAGGCCGCCGGTGAGCACCACCGACTCGACGAACGGTTCCGGTGCCAGCGCCCGGCCGACCTCCTCGGCGACGATGGACACCTCCACCGGTCCGGCGCCCATGCCGCCGTCGGCCTCGGCGAAGGGCAGCCCGAGGACGCCCATCTCGGCCAGTCGGGCCCAGGTCTTCTCGTCGAAGCCCGGGTCGGCGGCGGTGACCGCGCGCCGCTGGTCGCCGCCGTAGGCGCGGGTCAGCAGGCCGTTGACGGCCTCCCGCAGGGCGACCTGCTCGTTGTCGTAGCTGTACTCCACGCCTACCTCACAACCCCAGGATCGAACCGGCGATGATGGTCCGCTGCACTTCGTTCGAGCCGCCGTAGATGGAAGCCTTGCGGTAGTTCAGGTAGTTCGGGGTGGCCACCCGCGCCCAGTCGGGCACCTCAGAGCCCTCGCCGGCGAAGGACGCCAGCGACAACGGTCCGGCGATGTCGACCAGCAGCTCGGTGGCCGCCTGCTGCAGCTCGGTGCCGCGCAGCTTGAGCACCGAGGACGCCGGGTGCGGCTTGCCGTCGGCGGAGTTGGCCACCACCCGGATCGCGGTGAGCTCCAGGGCCAGCACCTCGTTCTCCAGCTCGGCGATGCGGGCTGCCATCAACGGGTCCAGCGCCAGCGGCGCGCCGCCGGCGGTGACCTGCCGGGCGTGCTCTTTGGCCTGGGCCAGCAACCGCTTGATCATCGCGACCGGGGCGACGCCGACCCGCTCGTTGCCGAGCAGGAACTTCGCGTAGTCCCAGCCGCGGTTCTCCTCACCGACCAGGTTCTCCGCCGGGACGACGACGTCTTCGAAGAAGACCTCGTTGACCTCGTGGCCGCCGTCGATCAGCTCGATGGGCCGCAGGGTGACCCCGGGGCTGTCCATCGGGAAGAGCAGGAACGAGATGCCGCGCTGCCGTTTGTCCGCCGTGGGGTTGGTCCGCACCAGGCAGAAGATCCAGTCGGCGTGCTGACCGAGCGTCGTCCAGGTCTTCTGGCCGTTGACGACGTAGGTGTCCCCGTCGCGGACGGCGGTGGTGCGCAGCGAGGCGAGGTCGGAGCCGGCGTCGGGCTCGGAGAAGCCCTGGCACCACCAGATGTCGAGGTTCGCCGTGGCCGGCAGGAACCGCTCCTTCTGCTCCTGGTTGCCGAAGGAGGCGATGACCGGGCCCACCATGGAGGTGTTGAACGCCAGCGGCGGCGGCACGGCCGCGGCCATCATCTCCTCGTGCCAGATGTGGCGCTGCAGCGGCGTCCAGCCTCGGCCGCCCCACTCGACCGGCCAGTGCGGCACGGCCAGGCCGGCGGCGTTGAGCGCCCGCTGGCTCTCCACCAACTGGTCCTTGGACAGTTCGCGGCGCGCCGCGACCCGGTCCCGGATGGACTGCGGCACCTGGGTGGTGAAGAAGGTGCGCATCTCCTCCCGGAAGGCCTGGTCCTCGGGTGACAGGTGCAACCGCATGGAACCCCCACTTCCGACGGCTGCTCTGCCGTCTCGACGTCGTCCCCGGGACGATCCCACACCCCGTACGCGCCAGTAACTCCAGGGCGGCCGTTCCCCGGTTGGATACCAGTTCCGGTCACGCACCGTCACGGGCGGGACCGGGTGCCCCCGCAGGTGTCGCGCCCCGCCCCCGTTGGGGGGACTTCGGGAATCCCCGGTTCAGTCCGGGGCACCGTGCCCGATGTGGACGGTGCAGGTTGGAACGAGCCGATCGGGGGAGGGGGACGGAGGTGGGCGTTGACGGCGACGTCGGTCGCGCCGCTCGGGCAACCGCTGCCCGCCGCGGAGATCGTCACCGCGGTCTTCCACGGGGTGGCGATGAGCGAGGCGATGGCCGTGCTTGCCGTCCAGGTCGAGCGGGGCGAGCCCCGGGTCCGCTGGTCCAACGACAAGGCCGTCCAGCTGCTGGGCTACGCGCTGGAGGACCTGCAGTCCCTCACCATGGGTGAGCTGCTGCCCTCGCTGAGCGGCGGGGAGTTCAAGCTCCTGTTGCGTCGCGAGCGCTCGGTCCAGATGACCCTGCCGATGCGGACCGCCAGCGGCGCTCTGGTGGACGCGCTGGTGGCTGCCACCCCGTCACCGGGCCGGGGGCTGTGGACCCTGCGGCTGGCGGCCACGGCTTCCGAGCGGGAACGCGCCCTGCGCGCCACCGCCGACGCACACGAGCGTCGCTTCGCCACGCTGACCGAGCGCTCCCCGGTGCCCACGCTGCTGTCCGAGCAGGGCATGCGACTGGCGCACGTGAACGACGCGTTCTGCGGCCTGGTCGGCCGGCAGGCCGAGCAGCTGCTGGGCACCAGCTGGCTGGCCGCCGTGCACCCCGACGACCTGGACGAGGTGATCGAGCAGGCCGCCGCCGTCCTGCAGGGCGGCGAGGCCGAGGCGCAGGCCCGGCTCGTCCGCGAGGACGGCGCCGTCCGGACGACGGTCATCCGCTTCGCGCACCTGTTCACCCCGGGTGTGGGCGCGGGCTTCGTCGGGACCATCGAGGACATCACCGAGCGGCTGGCCTTCGAGGCACGGCTCGCCCACCAGGCCAACCACGATCCGCTGACCGCGCTGCCCAACCGCACGTTGCTCGCGGAATACGTCGGCGAGCGGTTCGCCCCGGGCAGCACCGGGCTGGCGTGCATCTTCCTGGACCTGGACAACTTCAAGGTCGTAAACGACTCGCTGGGCCACGCCGCCGGTGACGAGCTGTTGGTCGAGGTCGCCGCCCGGCTGCGCACGGTCGTCCGCCCCGGTGACCTGGTCGCCCGCTTCGGCGGCGACGAGTTCGTCGTCGTCTGCGAGGACGTCGACCAGGACGACGTGGTCGCCATGGCCGAGCGGATCGGGGAGACGCGGCGCCAGCCGGTGCAGTTCGGCGACGTCGACCACCGTCCGCTGGCGAGCATCGGGGTGACCGTGCAGACCGAGGAGCACGCCAGCGCCGAGGAGCTCATCCGCGACTGCGACATCGCGATGTACCAGGCCAAGGCCGGGGGGCGCGGGCGGATCACCGTCCTGGACCAGGCGGCCCGGGCCCAGGCACGGGACAAGCTGCGGCTGGTCGCCGACCTCCGTGAGGCGATCGAGCGGCGCGACATCACGTTGCTCTACCAGCCGATCTTCAGCACCGCCGACGGCACGCCGGTCGCGGTCGAGTCGCTGGCCCGCTGGGAGCACCCGCAGCGCGGGGCGATCAGCCCGGCCACCTTCGTCCCGCTGGCGGAGGACAACGGGCTGGTCTCAGCACTCGGCCTGGCCGTGCTGGAGGAGACGTGCCGGCAGCTGGCCGAGTGGGACCAGCTCCTCGGGGCCGCCGCACCGGCTCGGGCCAACGTCAACGTCTCGGCCCTCCAGCTGGACGAGCACCTGTGCGCGCACGTCCAGGCGGCGCTGCTGCGCCACGGGCTGGCGCCCGGCCGGCTGTCGGTGGAGATCACCGAGTCCGCGCTGGTGAAGGACCCGGCCTCGGCCCGCGCCGTGCTCCTGCAGCTGCGCGACCTGGGCGTGGAGCTGGCGATCGACGACTTCGGCACCGGCTACTCCTCGCTGGCCTACCTGCGGCACCTGCCGGTCACCTGCCTGAAGGTGGACCGGTCCTTCGTCGCCGAGCTGGCCGACGGGCACGCGGAGATCGCCACGGCGGTCATCGCGCTGGCCGGGAGCCTGGGGCTGCACACCGTGGCCGAGGGCGTGGAGACCGCCGAGCAGGCGGCCGAGCTGGTCCGGCTGGGCGCCACCTACCTGCAGGGCTTCCGACTCGCGCAACCGATGAGCGGCGCGATCACGACCGCGTGGTTCGCCGACCGTGTGGGCACCGTCCAATGACCGCCGCCTCCGCCGGAGCTGCAACCGACGTGTCGCCGACCCTCGCCGCCGTCCCGGTGTTCGACATCGAGCGGGTGCTGGCCGGCATCGACACGATGGCCGCCCAGCGGCCCGTCGCCGCCCAGGTGGTGTCGGCGGCCAACGCCGACTCGGCCAGCGCGAAGGAGCTGTCCCGGATCCTTTCCCTGGACGTTCCGCTCGCCGGCCGGGTGATGAAGCTGGCGAACTCCGCATACTTCGGCATGCGCGGGCGGGTGACGTCCCTGCAGTTGGCGGTGACCGTCGTCGGCTTCACCACCGTGCGGACCATGGCCACCGTGGCGCTCACCGACCTGCACGACGAGTTCCGGCTGCCCGAGGACTTCTGGGAGGTCAGCACCACGGTGGCGCTGTCCGCGGCGACGCTGGCCCCGAAGTTCGGCGAGCGGCCGCAGGACGCGCTGTGCCTGGGACTGCTCGCCCAGCTCGGGGTCGCGCTACTGCACCACAACGACACCGACGGCTACGCCGAACTCACCGCCGGCACGGCGTCGGGCGCCGCCCGGCGGGCCGCCGAGGTCCAGCGCTACGGCATCAGCGCCCTGCGGCTGACCTCGGTGGCGCTGGAGGAGTGGGGCTTCCCGGCCAGCATGGTGCTGCCGCCCCGGCACGTGGAGGACTTCGCCGCGGTCGACGGCGCCCTGCTGCGGGCGTCGTTCGAGGTCGCGGCGCGGCTGTGCACCGAGGGCCATGAGCCGGTGCCGATGTCGGTGCTGTCCGGCGGCCAGCTCGCCGAGCGGGACCTGACGCCGCTGCTGGAGACCGTACGAACCGACGCCGAGGAACTGCGCCGCGCGCTGCTCGGCTGAGCTGCCAGTGCGGCTACCGGGGCTGGTCCTGAGTTCGGGACCCGCCCCGGTAGCACGTCAACCGGCCGGCGGGGCCGCCGGTGCGTCCACACCGACGGTGGGCAGGTAGCCCGGCTCCCGGCGGTGGCCGGTCGCCGCCTCGTACGACGCGGCCATGTCCAGCACGTCGGCGTCGTCCCACCGGGTGCCGAAGAAGGAGATCCCGATCGGCAGCGCGTCGTGCGGCCCGGAGAAGCCGGCCGGCACGGTGATGTTCGGGTAGCCGGCCACCGCCGCCGGTCCCGAGGTGCTGTAGGTGAACTCGTCGCCGACGCCGTCGAGGGTCTTGTACTTGGTGACCCACGCCGGGGTGTTGGTGAGCCCGACGATCGCGTCCAGGTCGTCCTTGTTGCCCGGGCCTTGCGCCAGCGCCTCGTCGATCGAGGCTCGGGCCAGCCGGCGGATGTCGTCGCGCACCTTCTGGACGTCGGGGTCGTCGGCCGGCACCGTGGCGGCCTGCGCCTGCTCGAACAGCTCCTGGCCGAAGTAGGCCAGCTCCACCGGGTCCTGCTCGTTGAACTCGATCAGCCAGGCCAGGTCGGCGGGGTGGTCGCCCGGCGTGGCCGCCAGGTAGGCGTTCAGGTCGCGCTTGAACTCCGCCAGCAGCGCGGGGGTCTCCCCGGCGCCAATCTCGTCCTGGTAGGCGAGCTGCACCGGGACGACGGTGGCGCCGGCCGCCTCCATCTCCTTCTGCGCGTTGGCGAATACGCCCTCGGTGACGTCGTCGACCGCCTGGGACTGTTCCGGGGTCAGCGTCCACACCCCGATCCGGGCGCCCTTGAGCGCGTTGGGGGCCAGATCGGAGAAGTCGGTGGCCAGGTCGGCGGGGATCTCCTTGGTCGCAGCGTCGGCGTCGTCCTCGCCGGAGATGACCTCCAACAGCAGCGCGGCGTCGATGGCGTGCCGGGCCATCGGGCCGGCGGTGTCCTGCTCGGCGGAGATCGGCACGATGCCCGTGCGGCTGACCAGGCCGAGTGTGGGCTTGATGCCGACGACCCCGGTCTGGCCGGCCGGGCAGACGATCGACCCGTCGGTCTCGGTGCCGATCGACACCTGGGCCAGCGAGGCGGCCACGCCGGCGGCGGAGCCGCTGGAGGAGCCGCAGGGGTTGCGGTCCAGCACGTAGGGGTTGGCGGTCTGGCCGCCCACACCGCTCCAGCCGCTGGTGGAGTCGAAGCCGCGGAAGTTGGCCCACTCAGAGAGGTTGGCCTTGCCGATCACGATCGCGCCGGCCTCGCGCAGCCGCCGGGTGATCGTCGCGTCGTCCGGCCGGCTGTCCAGCAGCGCCCGCGAGCCCGCCGTGGTCGGCAGCTCCGCGGTGTCCACGTTGTCCTTGAGCAGGACCGGGATGCCCTCCAATGTGCTGCGTGCGCCGTGCCGTTTCCGCTGCTTGTCGCTGGCCGCAGCCTCGGCGAGCGCGTGCGGGTTGATGCTGAGCACGGCGCCGAGCTCGTCGTTGACCGCGCCGATGCGGCCGAGGTAGGCGCGCATCAGGTCGACCGCGGCCAGCGAGCCTTCGTCCATCCGCTGCTGCAGCTCCGGGATGGTCAGCGCGTCGAGGTCGAGGTCACGCAGCGGCAGGGTGCCCGAGCCGGCGGCCGCGTCCGCTGGGTTCGGCGAGCCGGTGCCGTCCGGCCCGGCGGCCAGGGCGCTCGCCGGTAGGAGCAGCGTGCACGCCGCCGCGGTGGCGACAGCCACCGTGCGACGCCGCGGACGGTGGGTGGTACGAGGCACGGCGGGCATGGACTTCCCCCAGGACGTCGGTCGAACAGGCGGTGGCCGCGATGCTACGGCTTCGCAGCCTGTGCCGCAGCCCGGGAGCAGCTGTGGGCCTCGCGCGGCGGGCACGTGCAGTGGCCGGCGAGGCGGGGCACTGTGGAGGGGTGTTCGACGTCGACCTCATGGCCCTGCTGTCCCGCGAGGTGCTGCGGGAGCGCGCCGCCGCGCTGATCGCCGAGGCGTGCGCCTGGAGCGTCGGCCTGTCCGACCAGCCGCACCACCTGCGGCGGGGCGGCCGGCTGGTCGCCACCGGTGTCACCATGGGCGTCCGGGCGGCCCACGGCCAGCCGCTGTCCGGCGAGGAGGACGGCCGGCTGGAGCTCGGCGACGCCCGGCCCGGCAGCTTCGCCGACGCCCTCAACGCGTTGGCTCCTGACGGCACGGTCTACGCCGAGCGGTTCGACGCCGAGGTGGTCGAGCCGTTCGTGCTGCAGACCTGCGTGCTCGCCGCGGAGCGCGCCCGGGACACCCGGAGGGCCGACTGGGCCGAACTGCTCGACGAACTGGGCGAGGACGGCGCGGACCTGGTCGAGGTGGTCCGGCTGGGGGAGTGGGAGGCGCCGCTGCGGATCGACGCCGAGCACCTGGTGCTCGCGGCGCTGGGCGCGGCACCGCTGGTCGAGGTGGAGGCCGAGGGGCTGCCGCTCTCGCTGGTCCGGGCCGCCGAGGCAGTCACCCGCGCGGCCGCCGCGTCCGCCCCCGCCCCGGTCCCGAACGACGACCTGGCCGGGTCGCTGTTCCTGGCGCAGGCGGCGCTGCGGGCCGCCGAGGTGACCGTCCCGGTGCCGCCGGCCCAGGCCGCGCAGCTCCTCGCCGCGCTGCTCGCCGCAGGGCTGCTGCTGGAGGAGGTGCCCGCGGTGCTGCCGCACCTGCCCGTGGCGTCCGCGACCCTGCGGAAGGTCGACGCCATCGTGGCCGCCGGTGGGCTGGGGTACTGACCGCCGGCCGGGTCGAACAGCAGTCGGAGCTGTCCGCCGCCGCGCTGGCCGTACGAGCTCACCCTGGTCGCCGCCGACTCGGCGCCGGTCACCCTGGGCTGGCACCCCTGGTTCCCGCGCACGCTGGCCCGCGGCGGCAGCGCCGAGTGGCTCCTTGTCCGGCGGCCGCCAGTACGTGTGCGGCGCGGACGGCCTGCCGACCGGGGCGCTCACCGACCGCCGTCCCGGTCCCTGGGACGAGTGCTCCACCGCCTTCGACGCCCCGCCCGGCCTGCGCTGGCCCGGCGCCCTGGAGCTGGTGGTCGACTTCTCGGCCGAGCACTGGGTGCTGTTCGACGAGCGGGCGGGCGAGCTGCGCCTGGAGCCGCAGAGGGGGCCGCCCGCCGCCCCGGCGATCGGGGCGGCGGTGGTCGTGCCGGCCGGAGCGCGCCTGTCGCTGAGGTGCACCTGGCGCTGGCGGCAGCTTCGCGGTGGTCCCTCAGGGTGAGGAGAGCCCCGGTGCCGGGCGTGGACGTCCCGAGCGGTTAGCGTCCGGGAGTTGGTGTCAGGCAAGGGACGCAGGGAGGTGCTCGTGGACGACCGGCCCGGCTGGGGTGCTGGGGCTCCGCCGCTCGACCAGCGGGAGCGGGACCAGTACCTCACCTTCGGCTTCGTGCCTGAGCTGCCGCCGGACGGCGACCCGCTGGCGCTGCTGGGCGACTGGTCGCGGCCGCCCCGGCGCGGTGAGCGGTCGGTGTCGGAGGCGGCACTGGTGCGCGAGGGCGTGCGCGCCCTGCGAGCCGCCCTCGGAGAGTGCGCGGTCGCGGCACAGGGGCCCGGCGACCAGGTCGTCCTCCTCAGCGGTGGGCTGGACTCGCGCGCCATCCTGGGCGCCCTGCTGGAGAACTACCGGCCCGGGGAGGTCCTCGCCGCGACCTTCGGTGCGCCCGGTGAGCACGACTTCGACGTCGCGGCAACGGTGGCCCGAGCCGTCGGCGTCCGCCACGAGGTCCTGGAGTCCTCCGCCGTCGACTGGACGACCGACGGCCTCGTCGACTCGGTGCTGGCCCGGCAGATCCCCCTGCCGCACCCCTTCGGCCAGCGGTACCTGAGCTACCGCCTGCACCAGCGGATCGGCCCGGACAACACCTTCTGGGACGGCCTGTGCGGGGACGTGACCGGCGGCGCGAACACGCACGAGGGCGACGACCGGGCGACCTGGGAGGAGGCGGTCGCGGGGTTCCTGGACCTGCACCTCCTCCCGGACTGGGAGCAGTACACGAGCCCGGGCTTCGGGCCGGCGTCGACGATGCCCGCGGCCCCGTTCGTCAGCGACGCCGTGCTGACGTATCCCGACCAGCTCATGTTCGCCGTCCGGCAGACCCGCTACATCAACACCCGGCGCCTGCGCGGCTACACCATCCGCACACCCTTCCTGAGCCGGCCGTGGCTGGACTTCATGCTCAGCGTGCCGATCCGCTACCGGCGCGACCGGCGGCTGTACATGACGATCGTGCGGAAGGCGCACCCCCGGCTGTTCCGGCTGCCCACGACGACGTTCGACGGCGTCGGTGTGCCGGCGCCGCCGTGGCTGCGGCCGGCCCGCGTGCTGCAGCGTCGCGCCGTGCGCAAGATCCAGCGCAGGTCGGGGACCGGGGGCAAGCCGGACAGCGGCGCGAACAACGCGATCCGGCGCAGTCACCGGCACCGGCCCGACATCCGCGAGCTGATCCTCGGCAACCTCGGCGACCTGGCCGGCCGCGGCGTCGTCCCCGGCCTGGACCCGGACGCCATCGCCCGCGCGATGACCGAACGGACGATCAGCGACACCAGGCTCAGCGTGCTGCTCGGGGTGGAGGTCAACCTCAAGGCCGTCGACCGGCTGGCGGAGACCGGCGTGGAGCCGCGGGGCAGCCGCCGGAGCGGCTAGGGTTCCGGCGCCTGGCACCGCCCGGGGACACGCGAGGAGACGCCCGTGACCGCTCGGCCCATCCATGGTTCCCGGGAAGGCGGCTTCGACTGCCGCCAGCGGGACCAGTACCTCGCCTTCGGCTTCGTGCCCGAGCTGCCGCGTGACGACGATCCGCTGGCGTTGCTGGGCGACTGGTCGAAGGCGCCCCGGCGCAGCATCCGGTCAGTGTCGGAGTCCGCCCTCGTGCGGGAGGGCATCCGCGCCCTGCGGGCGGCCTTCGAGCCGTGCGCGGCCGTGACGGAGACCCGCAGCGACCAGGTGGTGTTCCTCAGCGGCGGGCTGGACTCGCGCGCCATCCTCGGCGGTCTGCTCGAGGTGTACCGCCCGGCCGAGCTGCTCACGGCGACCTTCGGCGCCCCGGGGGAACAGGATTTCGATTTCGCGGCGGGCCTCGCCCGGGCCGCCGGCGTGCGGCACGAGGTCGTGGAGTCCTCCTCCGTCGAGTGGACGACGCAGGGGCTCGTGGACTCGGTGCTGGCGCGGGAGGTGCCCCTGCCGCACCCCTTCGGCCAGCGGTACCTGAGCTACCGCCTGCACCAGCGGATCGGCCCGGATCACACCTTCTGGGACGGGCTGTGCGGCGGGGTCGTCAGCGGCGGGCACGTGCCCGGGGTCGAGGAGCGGTGGACGTGGGAGGCGGCGGTCGCCGCGTTCCTGACCAAGCACCTGCTCCCGCGCGCGGAGCGGTACACCAGCCCGGACTTCCGGCCGGAGTCGACGATGCCCGCCGCCCCGTTCATCAGCGACAGCCTGCTCCCGTACCCGGACCAGCTGGACTTCGCCCTCCGGCAGAACCGCTACATCAGGACCCGGTTCCTGCGCGGGCACACCATGTGCTCACCGTTCCTGGCCCGGCCGTGGGTGGACTTCATGCTCGCCCTGCCGATCCGGTACCGCCACGAACAGCGCCTCTACATGACGATCCTGCGGCGGGCGTACCCCCGGCTGTTCCGGCTCCCCTCGACGACGTTCGACGGCGCGGGTGTGCCGGCGTCCCCCCTGCTGCGCACGCCCCTCGTCCTGCAGCGCCGTGCCGTGCGCAAGGCGCAGCGGCTGGGTTGGCTGCCCGGCGCGGGCAGCAAGCCCGAGCAACGCCAACAACGCCATCCGGCGCGGCCACCTGCAGCGGGCCGACCTCCGGGAGCTGGTGTCGGAGAACCTCACCGACCTCGCCGGCCGGGGCATGGTGGACGGTTTCGGCGCGGATGCGGTGCCCCGGGTGATGGCCGAGCGGGGGATGGGCAGCACCATGATCGACGGGCTGCTCGGGCTGGAACTCAACCTCAAGGCCGTCGACCGGCTGGCGGGCAGCGGCGCCCGGTAGTCTCCGCGCGGGCGGTCGGCGCGCGGACCGCCCGCGGCCGGCCGGGCGGTAGATGACGCTGAGCCAGACGTCGAGCAGCACGTCGACGACGTCCTCCTCGGCCACCGCCGGACCGTCGCCACTGACGCTGCCGTAGAGGACCCGCTCGTTGAGCTGGTTGAGCATGATCGCCAGGTCACGCGCAGGCGGCCCGGGCGGGGCCGCGCCACGGCGCCGCTCGGCCTCGATGGCCTGCGTGCAGGCGGCCACCCAGTCCTCCGACACCCGGGCCCATAGCGCGCGGACGTCCGCGTTGGTGAACCGCAGCTCCGCCGCGGCCAGCGTCACCGAGCGGTGCGAACGGAAGGTGGCGGAGTAGGCGTCGATCATGGCCCGCCAGCTCTGCCGGGCGTCGGCCGGCCGCTGCGCGAAAGCGGTCGCCGAGGCCGCATCGGCCTCGGCCACCACCCGGTCGAGCAGGGTGAGCAGGACGGCGTCCTTGGAGCTGAAGTAGAAGTAGAAGGTGGGCCGGGAGATGCCTGCGCCGCGGGCCAGGTCGTCGACGGAGATCGCCGACAGCGGGCGCTCGCCCAGCAGCCGCTCGGCGGTGGCCAGGATCGCCGCCTCCCGCTCGTCGCCGGAGGGCCGGGCCGTGCGGCGGCCGCGCGTAGCCGGCGGGCGGGCGGTCGACGGTCCGGGCACGCTGGCAGCCTACCGGCGGCAGGCCTCCGTGCTCAACACGCTGTCGACCGAGCCGACGGGGCGTCGATAGCGTGGTGAGGAGGGGCCGCAGCGGAGCGGCCCGGGCACCCGGGCACCCGGGCGACGCCGGACAACGGATCTGCCATGGCACCCGAGCACGTGGACGTCCTCATCGTCGGAGTCGGCCTGTCGGGCATCGGCGCCGCCTGTCACCTGGAGCGCGACGCGCCGGACAAGAGCTATGCCGTCCTGGAGGCCCGCGGGGCGATCGGCGGGACGTGGGACCTCTTCCGCTACCCCGGCGTCCGGTCGGACTCGGACATGTTCACCCTCGGCTACGCCTTCCGGCCCTGGAACGGGGCGAAGGCGATCGCCGACGGCCCGTCGATCCGCGACTACATCCGCCACACCGCGCGGGAGTTCGGCGTCACTGACAAGATCCGCTTCCACTCCGAGGTGGTGTCCGCCGAGTGGTCGACCGACGGCGCGCGCTGGACGGTCACCGTGCGCCGCACCGACACCGGGGAGTCCGAGCAGCTCACCTGCTCGTGGCTGTCGGTGTGCTCGGGCTACTACCGCTACGACCAGGGCCACGAGCCGCGGTTCGAGGGCAGTGCGCTGTTCACCGACCGGGTCGTGCACCCCAGCACTGGCCCGCGGACCTCGACTGCGCCGGCAAGCGGGTCGTCGTCATCAGCAGTGGCGCCACCGCGGTCACCCTGGTGCCGAGCCTGGCCGCCGAGGCCGCGCACGTGACCATGCTGCAGCGCACCCCCAGCTACGTCCTGTCCCTGCCGGGCACCGACCCACTGGCCGCCGCGCTGCGCAAGCGGCTGCCCGGCAAGGTCGCCTATCCGATCGTGCGCTGGAAGAACGTGCTGGTCTCCACCGCGTCCTACCAGTTCAGCCGACGTCGTCCGGAGGCGATGAAGGCGTTCGTGATAGAGGGGATGCTGAAGGCGCTGCCGCACGACTTCGAGGTCGACACCCACTTCACCCCGCCATACGCCCCGTGGGACCAGCGGCTGTGCCTCATCCCCGACGGCGACCTGTTCTCGGCGCTGGGCAGTGGCAAGGCCTCGATCGTGACCGGCCGGATCGAGCGGTTCACCGAGCGCGGCATCCGGCTGGAGTCCGGCGACGAACTCGAGGCCGACGTCATCGTGACCGCGACCGGGCTGGCCCTGCGCGCCATCGGCGGCATGAAGCTCACCGTGGACGGCCGCCCGGTCGGCCTGTCCGACACCGTCTCCTACAAGGGGGTGATGGTCTCCGGCGTGCCGAACTTCTCCCTGGTGATCGGCTACACCAACAACTCCTGGACGCTGAAGGCCGACCTGGTCAGCGGCTACGTCGTCCGGTTGCTCAAGCACCTGGACCGCAACGGCTACGCCTCGGCCACCCCGGTCGGGCCTCGCGACGAGGCGGCGACGGGCGCCTTCCTCGACCTGTCCTCGGGCTACGTGCAACGCGGCCTGGACATGCTCCCCAGACAGAGGGCCCGGGCGCCGTGGCGGCTGTACCAGCACTACCTGCGCGACGTCGTCGGAATGCGGCACGGCCGGCTGACCGACCAGGGCATGACCTTCCAGCGGCGCCGTCCGGCCACCGCCCCGGCGACCGTCCCGGCCGCGTGATGGACCGCTACGAGTTCCCGGCGGGGCCGCCGCGGTGACCGGTGCGGCCAGCGGCATCGGTGAGGCGCTCGCCGCGGCGCTCGCGGCCCGGCTCTGCCTCGCCCATCCCGCGGCCGACGTGGACACCCTGGTCGTCGACCTAGCCGACGCCGAGGCCACCCAGCGCGCCGCCGAGCAGATCGCCGCCGGGCACCCCGACCTCACGCTGCTGGTGAACAACGCCGGGTCGCGCTGGGCGGGCGCTTCGACCAGGTCACCCTGGAGGAGTTCGAGTGGGTGCAGGCGATCAACCTGCGCGCGGTGGTCCGGCTGACCCACGGCCTGCTCCCGGTGCTCAAGGCCAACCCGGGGGCGCACCTGGTCAACGTCTCCAGCCTCTTCGGGCTCATCGCGCCGGCCGGGCAGACCGCCTACTCGACCAGCAAGTACGCCGTCCGGGGGTTCACCGAGGCGCTGCGCGCGGAGCTGGCCGGGGACGGCGTCGGGGTCACCTGCGTGCACCCGGGCGGCAACCGCACCCGGATCGCCGAGTCGGCGGGTCGGTTCGGGAGTGCCCGCCGACGAGGGGAGGCGGGCAAGCGGCAGTTCGCCAAGCTGCTGACCATGGACCCGGCCAAGGCCGCCGAACTGGTCGTGCGCGGTGGAGCGACGTCGTCCGCGACTGCTGATGGGCGGCAGCGCCGTCGTGCTGGACGGCGCCGCCCGGCTGTTCCCGGGTTCCTACGGCCGGATCGTCGCCGCGGCGACGACGGCCGGCGCCGGAAGGAGCTCGCGGCGGCGCTGAGCCGGATCCATCACTCGCTGTCGATGCCGCTGGTCGCGTGTGCGCCGACTACAGGTCCAGTACCAACGCCAGGGCCTCGTCCACCCGCTGCATCTCCTGGATGGACAGGAATCCGATCGGCTCGGTGAGGCGATCGAGGTCGACGGTGTCGAGCTGATCGCACATGACCAGGGTCTCTTGGTCGGCGATCAGGACCGACGGCCGGAAGCTGGTACTGCGCGCGCTGGTGCTGGTGAAGGCGACGATGCAGGTGCGGAGACGGAGCCAGTCCGGCTGCAGGACGACGGCGAACCGGCGTCCCCTCTGTTCGTGGCCTCTCCCTCGGGCTGGCAGTCGGTAGACCTCACCCCGCATGCAGCACGGCCTTGTCCTCCTGGATCGCCCGGATCTCGGCAAGATCGACCGGATCTTCCTTGATGGCGCGCGCTTCGGTGGCGGCAAGCTGCCGGCGTTCGTCCCGTCGCATGGCCGCGAGTGCGGCCAGAATGACCTGATCCGCGCTCTGGCGTCGGGCGGCCCCGAGCTCCAGGAGCAGGTCACGGGTACTCGTCTGAACCTTGACAGTGGTGGTGTCGGCCATGCTCGCAGTCTACTCACAGTAGACGGCTGCGGAGCGGGTCGAGGGAGGGACGTCGGGCAGCAGTAGGCGGACACGCGTCCGGTCGGAGAGCAGCGACTCCCCGGCCCGACGCGTGTCCGTGCGTTCAGCGGGTCAGACCCGGCTGCCCTCCAGGGCCGCCAGCTCCGCCTGCACCCCGCCGCTCGTGCTTGGGTCCTCGTGGTGGCCGCCGGGGCGCCACTCCACTGTGAACGGGGTAGGACGGACGCATGCCCACCTACCGAGTGAACGAGGCCGGCGTCCGGCACGCCCGCGAGCTGATCGACGCCGGGGAGTTCGACGACACCACCGAGTGGTCGGAAGCCGCGCCGTCCACCGAGGAGCGCAACGAGGAGATCGACGAGGCCGGCCGCGAGGAGTGGAGCTCCTGGTACCTGGCGGTCGACCCGGACGCCGGTGAGCAGACCAAGGCCCGGTTCCGCTTCCCCTACGGCGACTTCAGCCGGGTCAACCGGGCGGCGCTGATCCACGCCAAGCAGCGGGCGAGCCAGAACGACCACCCGGAGATCGAGCGTGCCGCCGACGAGCTGCTGGAGCGGCTGGACGCGAAGCGCGGCTAGCGCTGGACGGGACGGCGACCCGGGTCGGTCGCCGTCCCGTCCAGTCTGGCTGCTCAGCCCTTGGCGGCCATCTCCTGCCGGTACCGCTCGGTCATCGTGGCGACGGCCTGCATCTGGGCCGCGGCGTAGTCCTCCCGCTTGCCAGACGCGAACTCCTTCGCCTGCAGCGTCGCCTGCGCATGGGTCAGGGCGCCGCCCTGGAAGTGCGGCATGACGTGCTGCGCGATCAGCTCGTAGGACCGCTTCGTGGCCTGCGGGTTCGCCCACTCGTGGGCGAGCAGGAGCATCGCGCCGAACCCGCCGGACTGCTCCCACAACCGCTGCACCTGGGCGCGGGCGTCCTCCACCGTGCCGATCGCACCGACGCCGGCCTCGTTGATGAAGTCGATCATCTCCTTGACGTCGCCGCCCTCGACGGCCATCTGCGGAAAGGCCGCCGTCTTCTGGAAGTACCGGAACCAGGTCTCGATGCCGTACTCCACGTCCTTGTAGGCCTGTTCCCGGGTCTCGGCCACGTGCATCAGCCCCACCAGCCGCCACGCGGACCGGTCGACCGTCTTGCCGTTGGCCTCGGCCCGCTCCTGGACGACGTTCCAGTGGTGGCTCAGGGCGTCGAACCCGTCCTTGGTGAGCGTGGCGCCGATCGACAGCAGCCCGACCCCGTGCGTGCCGGCCATCTTGGGACCGGTCGGGGAGGCGACGGCGGCCACCGCGATCTCGAAGTGCGGCTGGGTGTAGGGCCGCAGGTGCAGACGTGCGTTGACCAGCGTGTGGGTCTTGGTCTGCGCGGTGACGGTCTCCCCGTGCAGCAGCCGCATGATGATGTCCAGGTCGACCGGCAGCAGCTCACGGGTGTCGGTGGGGTCGAGCCCCAGCATCATCGAGTCGGTGGGCAGCGACCCCGGGCCGCAGCCCAGCATCGCCCGGCCCCGGGTCAGGTGGTCCAGCAGCACCATGCGCTCGGCCACCCAGAGCGGGTTGTGGTACGTGATCGAGGTGACGCCGGTGCCCAGCTTGATGTGCTTGGTCCGCTCGGCGGCCGCGGCGATGAAGATCTCCGGTGAGGCGATGATCTCGGTCCCGGCGGAGTGGTGCTCCCCGATCCAGGCCTCGTCGTAGTCCAGCCGGTCCAGGTGCTCGATCAGCTCCAGGTCACGCTGTAGGGCCAGCGTGGGGTTCTCCCCGGCGGGGTGGAACGGGGCCAGGAAAATGCCGAACCGCAGCCTGTCCATGAGCTCTCCTCGAGGTGTGACGGTGTCCCCCGAACGTAAGCTGCGTCACACTCCGGGGCAATGGCCCGGGACGGCTCGGCCGCGGGGCCGTTTTCGCCCGCGGCCGGTGGGGCAGGGGAGAGCTCATGGCGATCGCGACGACCAACCCCACCACCGGCGAGACCCTCAAGACCTACGACCCGCTCTCCGACGACGCGCTCGAGGACAAGATTGCCCGTGCCGCGGCCGCGTTCGCGTCCTACCGGCTGACCACCGTCGACCAGCGGGTCGGATGGTTGCGCGCGGCGGCCGACGTCCTGGACGCCGACACCGATGCCGTCGCCGAGCTGATGACCACCGAGATGGGCAAGACGCTGGCCTCCGCGAAGGCAGAGGTCGGCAAGTGCGCCAAGGCGCTGCGGTACTACGCCGAGCACGGCCCGGCCATGCTCGAGCCGGTCCGCGGCGACGCGGCCGCCGTGGGCGCGCAGGATGCCTACGTCGTGTACCAGCCCCTCGGCGTCGTCCTGGCGATCATGCCGTGGAACTTCCCGCTGTGGCAGGCGATGCGCTTCGCCGCCCCGGCGCTGATGGCCGGCAATGTGGGCCTGCTCAAGCACGCCAGCAACGTGCCGCAGACCGCGCTGTACATGGAAGAGGTCTTCCGCAAGGCCGGCTTCCCCGACGACGTCTTCCAGACGCTGCTGATCGGCTCCTCGACCATCGAGCGGGTGCTGCGCGACGACCGGGTGGTCGCCGCCACCCTCACCGGCAGCGCGCCGGCCGGCCAGTCGGTGGCCGCCATCGCCGGGGACGCGCTGAAGCCCACTGTGCTGGAGCTCGGCGGCAGCGACCCGTTCATCGTCATGCCGTCGGCGGACCTGGAGACGGCGGCGGGCGTTGCGGTCACCTCCCGCAACCAGAACAACGGGCAGAGCTGCATCTCCGCGAAGCGCTTCTTCGTGCACGCGGACGTGGCCGAGGAGTTCACCCGCATCTTCGCCGAGAAGATCGGTGCGCTGACCGTCGGTGACCCGATGGACCCCGACACCCAGGTGGGGCCGCTGGCCACCGAGGCCGGACGCGAGGACGTCGAGCGCTACGTCGCCGACGCCGTGGACAAGGGCGCCACCGCCGTCGTCGGCGGAAAGCGGCCGGACCGGCCCGGCTGGTTCTACGAGCCCACCCTGCTCACCGGCGTCACCCCGGAGATGGCGATGCACGCCGAAGAGGTGTTCGGCCCGGTGGCCGCGCTGTACACCGTCGACACCCTGGACGAGGCGATCGAGATCGCCAACAGCCATCCCTACGGCCTGGGCTCCAACCTCTGGAGCGAGGACAAGGGGGAGCGGGCGCAGTTCGTCCGCGACATCGAATCGGGCATGGCCTTCATCAACGGCATGACCACCAGCTATCCGCAGCTGCCCTTCGGCGGGGTCAAGCAGAGCGGCTACGGCCGCGAGCTGACCGAGCTGGGGATGCGCGAGTTCATGAACGCCAAGACAGTCTGGGTCGGAGCGCCGAGCAGCGAGCAGGGCCAGGGCAACCCGGCGGGGGCCGCCGCCGAGTGAGCCGGAACAGCTCCTCGCGCGCCCGGGTTGGCCGGGCATGAGCAGAGTCGTGCTGGCCACCGCCTTTGGTGGGCCGGAGGTACTGTCCGTGGCCGACCAGCCAGTCGGGGACCCAGGGCCGGGTGAGGTGCTGGTCGACGTCCGGGCGGCCGGCGTCAACCCGATCGACTGGAAGACCTACAGCGGGGCGATGGGAGCCGACCCGGGCCGGCTGCCGCTCCGCCTCGGCAGCGAGGCCGCCGGGGTGGTGGCCGCCGTGGGGGAGGGCGCCGAAGGGCCCGCCGGGCCGCTCGCGGTCGGGAACGAGGTGATCGGCTTCCGGGTGCCCGGCGCGTACGCCGAGCGGGTGGTCGCTCCGGCGACGGCCTTCGTCCCCAAGCCGCCGCAGTTGAGCTGGGAGGAGGCCGGGGGGCTGATGCTCACCGGCGTCACAGCCGTGCACGCCCTGACTGCCGCGAGCGTGAGGACCGGGGACGTCGTGCTGGTCCACGGTGCGGCCGGCGGCGTCGGGTCCATGCTCGTACAGCTGGCCCTGGCCCGCGGCGCCCGGGTGATCGGCACCGCCGGTCCGGACGGCGCCGACGTCGTCCGCCGGTTCGGCGCGGAGCCGGTGGCCTACGGCGACGGACTGGCCGACCGGGTCCGTGCGCTGGCCCCCGACGGCGTGGACGCCGCCGTGGACACGGTGGGCACCGACGAGGCCGTCGACGTCTCACTCGAGCTGGTCGCCGATCGGGCGCGGATCGCCACCATCGCCGCCTTCGGCCGAGCCTTGTCCGAAGGCATCGCGCTGCTGGGCAACGGGCCGGGCGCCGACCCGGGCACCGGGGTCCGTGCTGCGGCCCGGCTGGAGCTCACCCGGGCGGTCGCGGACGGGCAGCTCACCGTGGTGGTCGCCGGCTCCTTCCCGCTGCAGGACGTGGCGTCGGCCCACCGGCAGGGCATGCAGGGACACAGCCACGGCAAGCTCGTGCTCGTGCCCTGAGCCGCGCCGGCCGACGCCCTGCCGCCGGTCAGGGCTGCTGCGACAGCATGCTGCCGGTCCGCATGAACCGGCTGTGCCACCCCAGCGCCTCGTCGAGCAGGTGCGGGGTGTGCCGGCCGTCGGCGCCGGACAGGGCCCGGTCGACGTCGTCCTCGAGCATCGACCGGGAGTCCGGGTGCGCACTTCTCGATGACCAGGGCAGCCCGACGGCGCGGCGCCAGCCCCCGCAGGTCGGCCAGCCCCTGTTCGGTGACGATGACGTTCACGTCGTGCTCGGTGTGGTCCACGTGCGAGACCATCGGGACGATGCTGGAGATCGCGCCGCCCTTCGCCGTCGAGGGCGTCATGAACATCGAGATGTAGGCGTTGCGCGCGAAGTCGCCCGACCCGCCAATGCCGTTCTGGATGCGGCTGCCCATCAAGTGGATGGAGTTCACGTTGCCGTGAAGGTCGGCCTCGATCGCACCGTTCATCGCCAGCACCCCCAGCCGCCGCACGATCTCGGGGTGATTGCTGATCTCCTGGGGCCGCAGCACGATCCGGTCCCGGCAGTCACGGACGTGTCGTTCGACCCGGTGACGGCGTCCGGGTCAGCGAGAACGCGGTCGCCGAGGCGAGGGTCAGCGTTCCCGACTTCAGCAGCCCGAGCATGCCGTCCTGGATCACCTCGGTGTAGGCGGTCAGGCCCTCGAACCCCGACGCGCTCAGCCCGGCCAGGACGGCGTTGGCCACGTTGCCCACCCCGGACTGCAGCGGCAGCAGACCGGCGGGAAACCGGCCCCGGGCGACCTCGTGTTCCAGGAACTCGATCTGGTGCCCGGCGATCCGGGTGGAGGCCTCGTCGGGCTCGGTGAACCCGGTGTTGCGGTCCGGGGCGTCGGTCTCGACCACCACGACGACCTTCTCCGGCGGGCAGCGCAGGTACTGCTCCCCGATCCGGTCGCCGGGCCGCACCAGCGGGATGGGCGCGCGGTCACCGATGGCCCGATCTGAGCGACCCGGGACCGTCAGGCGTCGATGACCACCGGGATGATCATCGGGCTGCGCCGGTAGGTGCGGTTGGCCCAGCTGCCCACCGCGCGGGCGATCAGCTGCTCGAGCTGGATGGCGCTGCCCACGCCCTCCTCAGCCGCCCTGGCCAGGGCCTTCTCGATCAGCGGGACCACCGCGTCGAAGGTCGCCTCCTCCGAGACGAACCCGCGGGCGAGGAAGTCCGGGGTCTCGGCGAGCTGACCGGTGTCGGCGTCGACGATGGCGACCACGGTGATGACGCCCTCCTCGGCCAGCGTCCGCCGGTCCTTGAGCGTGCCCTCGGTGGCGCCGCCGACGGTCTGCCCGTCGACGTAGACGTTGCCGGCCGGCACCTTGCCGGTGATCTTCGCCCGGCCACCGACCAGGTCGACCACCACGCCGTCCTCGGCGAGGATGACCCGGCTGGGGTCGACGCCGGTGCGGACGGCCAGGTCGCCGTTGGAGCGCAGGTGCCGCCACTCGCCGTGCACCGGCATGACGTTGCGCGGCTTGACGATGTTGTAGCAGTAGACGAGCTCGCCGGCGCTGGCGTGGCCGGACACGTGCACCTTGGCGTTGCCCTTGTGCACGACGTTCGCGCCCCAGCGGGTCAGCTCGTTGATGATCCGGTAGATCGCGTTCTCGTTGCCGGGGATGAGCGAGCTGGCCAGCAGCACCGTGTCGCCCTCCTCGATGCGGATGACGTGGTCGCGGTTGGCCATCCGGGACAGCGCGGCCATCGGCTCGCCCTGCGACCCGGTGCAGATGACGGCGATCTTGTCCGCCGGCAGCTTCTCCAGGACCTTCATGTCGACCACGAGCCCCTTGGGCACGTTGAGGTAGCCCAGGTCGCGGGCGATGCCCATGTTGCGGACCATCGACCGGCCGACGAAGGCCACCTTCCGGCCGTGCAGGTGCGCGGCGTCCAGCACCTGCTGGATCCGGTGCACGTGGCTGGCGAAGCTGGAGACGATGACCCGCTTGGGCGCGGTACGGAACACCGTGTCGATGGCCGGGGTGAGCTCGCCCTCGGACGTGGTGAAGCCCGGCACCTCGGCGTTGGTGGAGTCGGTGAGAAAGAGGTCGACCCCCTCCTCGCCCAGCCGCGCGAAGCCGCGCAGGTCGGTGATCCGCTTGTCGAGGGGGAACTGATCCATCTTGAAGTCGCCGGTGTGCAGGACCAGACCGGCGGCGGTGCGGATCGCCACGGCGAGCGCGTCGGGGATCGAGTGGTTGACGGCGAGGAACTCGCAGTCGAACGGCCCCAGCGAGAGTTCGTCGCCCTCCTTGACCTCGCGGGCCACCGGCTTGATCCGGTGCTCCTTGAGCTTGGCGTCGATGAACGCCAGCGTCAGCCTGGAGCCGACCAGCGGGATGTCGCGTCGCTCCCGCAGCAGGTAGGGGACGCCGCCGATGTGGTCCTCGTGGCCGTGGGTCAGCACGATCGCGACCACGTCGTCCAGGCGGTCCCGGATGGAGGTGAAGTCGGGCAGGATGACGTCGACGCCGGGCTGGTGCTCCTCGGGGAACAGCACGCCGCAGTCGACGATCAGCAGCTTGCCGGCGTGCTCGAACACGGTCATGTTCCGGCCGATCTCGCCCAGCCCGCCCAGGGGGATCACTCGCAGGCCGCCCTCGGGCAGTGCGGGAGGGGTCCGGAGCTCGGGGTGTGCGTGACTCATGCCCGCAACGCTACGGGGCACGCCTGACGACGTCGCGGACCCGTTCCCCGTTCGGTGCGGCCGGCTCCAGGACGAGCAGCGGTATCCGCCGCCGGGTCCGGCTCTGGTAGCCGACATAGGAGGGGAACACGGTGCACGCCAGCGACCACCAGCGGGCCCGTTCCGGGCCGGTGACCTCACGGGCGACCAGGTCGTGCACCTGGTCGCCGTCGCGGAGCTCGACCTCGGGGCAGGCGAGCACGTTGGCGTACCAGGCGGGGTGCCGGTCAGCGCCGGCCATCGAGGCGACGGCGGCGTAGGTCCCGCCCTGCGCCACCCGCATCAGCGGGGTCTTGCGCAGCAGGCCGGTGCGGGCGCCCCGGGTGGTGAGGACGACGACACGGCGCCCGTCGCGGGCCACGCCGGTGCGCTCGATCAGCTCCACCTCCTCCCGCACCCACGGCACGGTGCTCGGACCGTACTCGCCGGTCAGCATCACGCGGTGGCCTCTACCGCAGGCTCGGCCGCACGGGCACCGACCCGGGAGTGCCGGTAGCCGTAGCCGGCGTAGAAGACCAGCCCCAGCGCCAGCCAGACCACGGTCTCCCGGATGCCGAGCACGGCCACCAGGGCGAGCACGACGACGATGAGCACCGCGCCGAGGTTGACCGAGGACTCTTCGCCGAACAGCCACGGCGGCAGGTCCAGCAGGTTGCCCACGTACCCGGACCACCCCCGGGCGACGACCGCGGCCCCCAGGGCGAACTCCAGAAACAGGTCCCAGCCGATGACCCAGGCGAACAGCTCCCCGGCGGTGGCGTAGGCGTAGGAGTAGGCACTGCCGGCGGTCGGCACGGCGGAGGCGAGCTCGGCGTAGCAGCGGGCGGCGAGCAGCGCGACGACGCCGGCGATGGCGAAGGAGATCACCACGGCGGGGCCGGCGGTGTTCTTCGCCTCCACGCCGGTGAAGGTGAAAATGCCGGTGCCGATGACGACCCCGATGCCGAAGCCGACCAGGTGCCGGGCGCTCAGGTGCCGGCGGAGCGTGCCCAGCCCGCCGTCGCCGCCGGTGTCCGCGTTGATCGTTTCGACGGACTTGGTCCGGAACAGGTGCACCGGCTCACGCTAGGTCGGGCTGCCCGCCCGGCGCCCGCCAGGGCGACGCAGCTCACGGTGCGGGCGCGCCTGTCGGGTCGACCCGCGGGGGGCCGGCCGGTCCGTCGAGTGACACCTCAGCGTGATGGGTCAGGCGGCGGGTCAACGCTGAGGTGTCACTCGGTCGGCGGGCTCAGGCGCCGGGCGGAGGACTTCCCCTTTTTCCTGGAAGGGTGAGAGGCGGGCGCCGGTCAGCCGGGACCGAGGTCAGTTCAGGTGTGCACGCAGCACGCCGACGACCAGCTGGTGGTCGGCCACCTGGGGCAGCCCGGACACCACGACCACCCCGACCGGGCCCACCGACCGCACGGTGACCGGGAACGCGCCGCCGTGCGCGGCGTACCGCTGCGGGTCCAGGCCGTACTGGTCATCGAACGTCGTGCCGGCCTCGCGCGAGCGCTGCCCCACGTAGAGGCTGCTGTGCCCGAACCGGTGCACGACGCGGGCCTTGCGCTCGATCCAGGAGTCGTTGTCCGGCGTCGCGCCGGGCAGCGCGACGTGGAAGAGCACGTGGGCGTTGCGGCGCACGTCGATGGCGATCGGCGCAGCCTGCGCGCGGGCGGCGTCGACCAGGGCGCAGCCGACGTCCCAGGCGTCGTCGTTGGTGAAGCTGCGCAGCTGCAGCTCCTCCTCCTGAGCGGCGATCTCGACCAGGGTCGGGAACGGGTCGGTCACGGTCAGACCTCCTCGACGGGGAAGGTGCGGGTCGGGGAGACGTACTCCTGCTGGGCGGCCACGAGCAGGATCTCCCGGGACCCGGCGTCCGCGGTCTGCCGGAGCAGGCCGTGGACCGAGGCGGCGGCGCGGCCCAGCGCGTCGGCGGCCGAGCGGGTGTCCAGCCAGTGGGCCAGGAAGAGCGCGGCGATGACGTCGCCTGCGCCGTTGACCGAGAGGTCCAGTCGCGGGGTGCGCACCCGGTAGTGCCGGCCGCCCTCGGATGCCAGCAGGTCCACCGCGTCGTCGGGGGTGTCCTCGGCGACCAGCGAGGTGGTGACCACGACCCGGGGGCCGAGCGCCTGGACGGCGGCGACGGCGTCCTTGACCGAGGCCAGCGACCCGGTTGTGCTGCCGGACAGCAGTTCGAGTTCGTAGTGGTTCGGCGTCACCACGTCGGCGACCGGGACGGCGACGTCGCGCAGGAACTCCGGGATGCCCGGGCGCACGAAGACCCCGCGGCCGACGTCGCCGATCACCGGGTCGCAGCAGTAGACCGCCTCGGGGTTGGCCGCCCGCACCGCGGCGACGCTGCCCACGACGGCGTGCCCGATGTCGGTGGAGCCCAGGTAACCCGAGAGCACCGCGTCGCAGCTGCCCAGCACGCCGCGGTCGGCGATGCCGGTGACGACCTCCTCGACCGCCTGCCCGTCGAAGACCCGCCCCTGCCAGGCGCCGTAGCCGGTGTGGTTGGAGAACTGCACCGTGTGTACCGGCCACACCTCGACGCCCAGGCGCTGCAGCGGGAAGACGGCCGAGGCGTTGCCCGCGTGTCCGTACGCGACGTGGGACTGGATCGAGAGGACGTTCACCATGCGCGGAACGGTGGCACACCGGCCGTCCCGCCCCCGCGGTGGCCGCTCAGCGTGCGGCGAGGAACTCCTCGAGCAGCTTCCGGGACGCCTGCCGGTCCAGCGCCGTCTCGCTGATCTGGTCCAAGACGCGTGACGGGGGGCCCCGGCCCGAGGAGCCCGGCACCGTCCGGTCCCCGCGCCGTCGGCCACGGGTCGACGCCGCCGGAGCGCCATTCTCAGCTCGTGGGCGACGGCTCTCTTGCCCCGGTCGAGGACGGCGTCTGCGGCTTCGTCTTCGACGTTTGCCACCGGTCGGCTCACCGAGGTGGCCGGGGCGCCGGTCCAGGTACCGTCGACCCCGTCCCGGGACGCCCGGGGGCCGGCCTGCGCCGCCGGCCGGATCTCGGTCCGGCCCCGGTCCGGTGCACCCGGGTCTGCGCCATGTCCGGAACGGGGGCCGCGATGCTGAGTGCTCCCCCCGTCCTCCCGCTCGGGACCCCCGACGGCGCCGAGCCGAACGTCGTCGGGCCACCGCTGCCGGTCGCCCCAGAGCCGGTCATCGACGGCGGCGAAGACCGGCTGGTGGTCAGCGTGCCCGCCGCCGGCCGCCCTTCGGCGATCCTGCTGGCCGCCCAGCAGCTCTCGGACGAGGCCGACCCGTATGCGCGGCACCACCAGCGGACGCTGGCGACCCAGGCCGCGCGGCGGCAGCGGGCGCTGCGGGCGCTGGTCGACCAGCGCCGCGCCGAGCGGCAGCACGCGGCCGATCGCTGACCCGGCCGCCCGGCACGCCGGGCAGGCTGGTGCCATGGCCTACCTGATGCTCGCCGGCGCGATCGCGGCTGAGGTGGCGGCCGGGCTGGTCGTCGTCGGCGTCGTCCTGCTCAACCTGGGCGGGGCGTCGCACGGCTGACCGGGCTCATCCTTCCGGCAGCGGCGCGCCGCACCGCAGGCAGGTCGCCGTCGGCAGCTCCTCGACCACGCTGCCGCACTCCTGGCACAGGAGAGCGGCCCAGCAGGCCGGGTCGCCGCCATCCGGGTCCTCGGCCCGCCGGGCGGGGACGTCGCGGTGCTCGGGGTCGGTCATGGAACTCCACCTACCTCCTCCGACGCCGTGCCGGTCACACTCTCCCCGTGGACGACGCCCCCGACGACGGCGCCGCGGTCCTGCTCGCCGCCGCCGACCGGATCGAGTCGCTCGCCGCCCGGACGACCGCCGGATCGTGGCAGCTGACCGGTCTGCTCGGGAGCCGGCCCCAGGTGGTCGCCCGGTTCGGCGACGGCTCCACCGAGCACGTCGCCGAGGTCCGGGCGCACACCGGTGAGTGGATCGCGACCCTGTCACCGGCCGTGGGCGGTCCGCTCGCGGCGTGGCTGCGCGCCGCGGGGAACCGGCCGGGACCAGCCGGGGCCCTGGCGGTCGCCCGCCTGCTCCTCGGCTGATCGGGGCGCCCGGGGATCAGGCGACCGCGCCCGGCCCCTGCCGGGTCGCCCGGGCCGGCCGGCCCGGCGATCAGGCGGAGCGGCAGACGCAGCCCCGGCTGACGGTGCCGGACGAGGTCGCCCGGCAGAACCGCAGTCCGATCGGGTCGTGCTCGGTCAGCGGGTGCGGGCAGGCCGCGCATCCGGTCTGGTCGACGGGGGCCGGCTCGAGGACGGGGGTGGTGGTGGTGGTGGGGACGGTCATGGCGGCAGCGGCCTGACTCCGCCGGCTGTCCGGCGGTGTTGAGGAGCTCCCGGTCCGGCGCGGACCGGGGTACGAGGGGACCGTGTCCAGCACGCTACGCCGGACGGGCGCAGCCGGGCAGTCGACCGGCGAGCCGCTTGATGGTGGCGGGTCGCGTGCCCGGGCGGGCCCGCGCGGACCGCCGGCCGGCGTAGCGTCAGCCGTCCTGGAGCCGATCGGCTCCGTATGAGGGAGTCCCCATGGTCGACAAGTCGCCTCGCGCATCCCTGTCGAAGAAGTCGGCCGTCTCGCTCAAGCAGAAGCGGGCGGCCAAGAAGGCCGACGCGGAGGCCCCCTCGGGCATGGAACGGCTGGCCCGGAGTGTGGTCAAGAAGCACTGACCCGGCGGGCCAGCTCCTCGAGGAAACGAGGTCCCGTGCGGCCGGCATCGCCGCCGCGACTGCCGCAGACTGCGCCGGGGAGCGGAGCGCGACGGGGGAGAGTGGCATGGGCGAGCGGCGGGCCGGGCTGGTGTTGTCCTACCTGGCGCTGCGCCGGTCCGTCGGCGTCATCGGTCTGGCGTTGCCGCTCACCCTGGCCGTCGGTGGGCTGGTGGTCGACGGGTCGGGCCTGCATCCCACGATCAGCGACTACTACTACTCCGGCATGCGCGACGTGCTGGTCGGCAGCCTGTGCGCGATGGCGGTCTTCCTGGCCTCGTACCGGTACGACCGGCCGGACGCCGTCGCCGGGACGGTCGCCGGGCTGGCGGCGGTCGGCGTGGCGCTGTTCCCCTCCACCCCGGCCGGCGCATCCGGCGGTGTCGACCCGGTGGGAGTCGTGCACCTGATCTGCGCCGCGACGTTCTTCCTGACCCTGGCCTGGTTCTGCCTGGCACTGTTCACCCGCACGCACCCCGACCTGCCGCCGACCGCGCGCAAACGACAGCGCAACGCCGTCTATCGGGTGTGCGGGGCGACGATCCTGATCTCGGTGGCGCTGGCCGCGGTCACCGGCGCACTGCCCGACGACGGCTGGATGGCCGCCGTGCACCCGGTGTTCTACCTGGAGTCGCTGGCGGTCATCGCCTTCGGCGTCGCGTGGTTCGTCAAGGGCGAGACGATCCTGACCGACTGACCGGCGGCAGGCCTCGTCCGACGGGACCGGGTGGCAGACGGATCGCGCTGTTCGCCGGCTGCCAGGTCGTCCTACGCCCGGTGCTCCCGTGCGCGCTGTGGGCCGCCGTCCGGCCCTGACGGTTGCCACCCGGCCGGCCCGGTGCAAGATGGCCCGGTGACCCGTGCGCCGTACCTGGCCGACCGGCTGCAGGGCTTCGGGACGACGGTGTTCGCCGAGATGAGCGCCCTGGCGTTGGCCACCGGCTCGGTGAACCTGGGCCAGGGCTTTCCCGACCAACCCGGTCCGGCGGCGGTGCTGGACGTGGCCCGCGCCGCGATCGGGACGCCGTACGACCAGTACCCGCCCGGCCCCGGCCACCCCGAGCTCCGCGAGGCGATCGCCGAGCACCAGCAGCGGTTCTCCGGGCTGCCCTACGACCCGGCCGACGAGGTGCTGGTGACCGCCGGGGCCACCGAGGCGCTCACCGCCGCCCTGCTGGCGCTGCTGGAGCCCGGTGACGAGGTGGTGTTGTTCGAGCCGATGTACGACAGCTACGCCGCGGCGGTCGCCATGGCCGGGGGCGTACTGCGGCCGGTGCCGCTGCGGCCGCCGCCGGACGGTACCGGTGCGTGGGCCTTCGACCCCGCGGAGCTGACCGCGGCGGTCACGCCGCGGGCGAAGCTGCTGTTGCTGAACACCCCGCACAACCCGACCGGCAAGGTCTTTACCCCCGAAGAGCTGGCCGCCGTCGCCGCGCTCGCCACCGACGCGGACCTGCTGGTGCTCACCGACGAGGTCTACGAGCACCTGGTCTTCGCCGGTACCAAGCACGTCTCGATCGCCACGCTGCCGGGCATGCGGGAGCGCACCCTGGTGGTCAGCAGCGGCGGCAAGACGTTCAGCACGACCGGCTGGAAGATCGGCTGGGTGTGCGGCCCGGCGCCGCTGGTGTCCGCCGTCCGGACGGCCAAGCAGTTCCTCACCTACGTCAGCGGCGGCCCGTTCCAGCCGGCGATCGCCGCCGGGCTCCGGCTGCCCGACGCGTACTTCACCGGGATCGCCGCGGACCTGCAGCGGCGTCGCGACGTGCTGGTGTCCGGGCTGGCGCGGGCCGGCCTGCCGGTCGTCAGCCCGGAGGCCACCTACTTCGCCACGGTCGACGTCCGGCCCGTGCAGCCCGACGGCGACGGGCTGGCCTTCTGCCGGGCGCTGCCCGCGCGCGCCGGGGTGGTCGCCGTCCCGAGTGTGGTGTTCTACGACCCCGCCCATGCCGAACTGGGGCGGCACCTGGTGCGCTTCGCCTTCTGCAAGCGCGACGAGGTGCTCGTCGAGGCGGTCGAGCGGCTGACGAGGATGGGGAGCGCCGAATGAGGATTGCGGCGGTGCAGCACGACATCGTGTGGGAGGACCGGGACGCCAACTTCGCCCGGCTCGCCCCGCAGGTGGCCCGGGCGGCGGGGGCGGGGGCAGAGTTGGTGCTGCTCACCGAGACCTTCTCCACCGGGTTCTCGATGACCCCCGGCATCGGGGAGCCCGAGGGCGGTCCGTCGGCGCAGTTCCTCCTGGGGCAGGCCGCCGAGCACGGCGTCTGGGTCGGCGGCAGCTGCCCGGAAATCTCCGCGGACGGCAGCGGAGCGGCCGGTGGAGGAGCGGACGGCGAGCTGCCCTACAACTCCTTCGTGCTGGCCGGGCCGGACGGCATCACGCACCGCTACCGCAAGCTGCACCCGTTCACCCACGCCGGGGAGCACGAGCACTTCCGGGCCGGCGACGGCCCGGTCACCGTCGAGGTCGGCGGCCTGCGGATCACCCTGTTCGTCTGCTACGACCTGCGGTTCGGGAACGTCTTCTGGCGCGCGGCGCCGGATACCGACGTGTACCTGGTGCCGGCGAACTGGCCGAGCCCCCGGCGCGCCCACTGGCAGACCCTGTTGCAGGCCCGGGCGATCGAGAACCAGGCCTACGTGGTCGGCTGCAACCGGATCGGCACGGCCGGCGACGGCAGCGAGCACGCCGGCGACAGCCGCATCGTCGACCCGATGGGCGAGCTGCTGGCCACCGCGGCCGGCGTCGAGACGATCGTGCTCGCCGACGTGGACCCGGCCGTGGTCACCGCGGCCCGTGATCGGTTCCACTGGCTGGCCGACCGGCGCGGCTGACGGCTCAGAACCGGACGGGGAGCTCGTCGACGCCGTAGACGAAGGACAGCTGCCGGAAACCGAGCTCCTGCTGCGGAACGGCGAGGGCCAGGTCGGGAAAGCGGCGGAGCAGCGCCGGCAGCACGATCCGCAGCTCCATCCGGGCCAGTTCCGCGCCGATGCAGCGGTGGATGCCGTGGCCGAAGGCGAGGTGGCCGTTGGCCGGCACCCGGGCCGGGTCGAACGCGTCGGGGTCCGCGCCGGCCCAGACCGGGTCGCGGTTGGCCCCGCTCAGCGAGGCGATGACCACGTCGCCGGCCCGCAGCGGGGTGCCGAACAGCTGCATGTCGCGCTTGGCGAAGCGCGGAAAGGCCACCTGCACGACCGACAGGTAGCGCAGCAGCTCCTCCACGACCCGGTCGACGTCGGCCCGTGAACCGTCCCGGACGGCGGCGGCGTAGGCGGGGTCGCGCAGCAGCACCAGGGTGCTGAGCGAGATCATCCCGGCGGTGGTCTCGTAGCCGCCGGTGAAGACGCCGTCGGCCAGCCCGGCGAGGTCGACGTCGGAGATCGCGTCGCCCTCCTCGCGGATGATCTGCCCGATCAGGCCGGGGCCGGGCTCGGTGCGCTGGCGGGCCACCGCGTCGAAGAGGAACGCCCGCTGCTCGGAGACCGCCCCGAAGGCCCCCGCGGCGCCGCCGGTGGCGTCGAAGCGCTGGGTGCCCAGCCGGGCGAAGGCGTCCCGGTCCAGCAGGTCCAGGCCGAGCAGGTCGCAGATGGTCTGGAACGGCACGGGGAAGGACACCTCGCGGGCCAGGTCCGCCGGTGACCCGGCCGCGGCCAGCGCGTCGAGCTGCCGGGCCACGACCTCCTCGATGAGCGGCTCCAACCGGGCCAGCCGGCGCATCGTGAACTCCGGCGTGACGATCTTGCGCAGCCGGGTGTGCAGCGGCGGATCGGTGAAGCCCAGGCCGCCGACGTCCTCGGCCGCGGTGTGGCCCAATCCGCCGAGCAGGTGCCGGATGTCGTTGCTGTAGCTGTCCCGGTCGGCCAGCACCGTGCGGGTCTCCGCGAAGCCGGTGAGCAGGTGCACGGTGAAGTCGAAGGGCAGCGGCAACCGGGACAGCGGGCCGGCCGCGCGCAGCTCGGCGATCCGGGGGAGCGGGTCCAGCCCGGTGCGCTGCAGCGGCACCTTCGTCGGGGCCGGGATGAACGACAGCTGGGACAGGTCGATGCCCCGCCGCTGGATCCGCCGGGCGACCAGCTTGCTGACCCAGGCCCGGGCGCGTGTCCGCACCGCACCCGTCACCCGGCCACTGCCTGGCGGGCATCGAGGGCGCGACGATCGGGGGAGGTCAGCGGGCTCGGACGGGGGGAGTGCACGCGGCTGACGATCTCAGAGATCGTGACCCCGGCGGAAGCACCTCCCCCGGTGCGGCGGGGCGCCGGGGGCCCCGGCTCAGGCCGGCCGGCCACGGCCCTCGCGCAGCAGCCTGACCAGCGCATCGGTGGAGGAGTCCGAGTCGTACTCCGGCGCACCCTCGCTCTGCAGCTTCGGCGCGAGCTCGGCGGCCATGACCTTGCCCAGCTCGACACCCCACTGGTCGAAGGAGTTGATGCCCCACACCACGCCCTGGGTGAAGACCCGGTGCTCGTAGGCGGCCACCAGCTGGCCGAGGACGTGCGGGGTGAGCTTCTGCGCGACGATCGCGTTCGAGGGGCGGTTGCCCGGCATCACCCGGTGTGGGACCACCGCAGCCGCAGTTCCCTCGGCGGCGACCTCCTCGGCGGTCCGGCCGAAGGCGAGCGCCCGGGGCTGGGCCAGGAAGTTGGCCAGGAACAGGTCGTGCATGCCGTCCAGGTCGTGGTCGGGCTGGGCGAACGCCAGGAAGTCGGCCGGCACGAGCACGGTGCCCTGGTGCAGCAGTTGGTAGAAGGCGTGCTGGCCGTTGGTGCCGGGTTCGCCCCAGACGATCTCGCCGGTGGCGACATCGACCGGCGTCCCATCCAGGTGGACGGACTTGCCGTTGGACTCCATGCACAGCTGCTGCAGGTAGGCGGGGAACCGGGCGAGGTACTGCGAGTAGGGCAGCACAGCCTGGGTCTGGGTGCCGAAGAAGTCGATGTACCAGAGCGAGATCAGGCCGAGCAGTGCCGGCAGGTTCTCCTCATAGGGCGCGGTGCGGAAGTGCTCGTCCATGGTGTGGAACCCGTCGAGCATCTCCCGGTAGTGGTCCGGCCCGATCGCGACCATCAGGGACAGGCCGATGGCGGAGGTGAAGGAGTACCGCCCGCCCACCCAGTCCCAGAAGCCGAACATGTTGGCGGTGTCGATGCCGAAGGCAGCCACCTTCTGCGCGTTGGTCGACACCGCGACGAAGTGCTTCGCCACCGCCGCGTCGTCGCCGCCCAGCCCGTCTAGCAGCCAGCGGCGGGCCCCGGTGGCGTTGGTCAGCGTCTCCTGGGTGGTGAAGGTCTTCGAGGCGACGATGAACAGCGTGCTGGCCGGGTCCAGGTCGCGGGTGGCCTCGGCCAGGTCGGTGGGGTCGATGTTGGAGACGAACCGGAAGGTCAGCGACCGGTCGGAGTAGTTCCGCAGCGCCAGGTAGGCCATCGCCGGCCCCAGGTCCGAGCCGCCGATGCCGATGTTGACCACCGCGCGAATCCGCTCGCCGGTGTGCCCGGTCCACGCGCCGCCGCGCACCCGGTCGGCGAAGTCGGCCATCCGGTCCAGCACCTCGCGCACGTCGGCGGCGACGTCCTGCCCGTCGACCACGACCCCGCTCGTGCGCGGATCGCGGAGCGCGGTGTGCAGGACGGCGCGGTCCTCGGTGCTGTTGATGTGCTCGCCGGCGAACATCGCCTCGGTGCGTTCCCGCAGGCCCGCCCGCTCGGCGAGGGCGACCAGCCGCTGGACGGTCTCGGCGGTCAGCCGGTTCTTGGAGTAGTCGAGGTACAGGTCGCCGGCGGAGACGGTCAGCGCGGTGCCCCGGTCGGGGTCGTCGGCGAACAGCTCCCGCAGGTGCACGTCCCGGACCTGCGCGTGGTGCTCGGCCAGGGCCCGCCACTCGGGCGTCTCGTGGATCTGCATGCCATCCTCCTGCCCGGCCGTCGTCCTCCGCACACCCTCCCAGGTCTCCGGGCGGCCCCGCGCCGCCAGGTCACGGTTTCCTCACGGGGTCGGACGGTCTGGTGCCTGGAGGGTCGGCGGGGCCACCATGGTCACCAGGACGGGGGTCTGGGGGAGTCGACATGACCACACACGCCGAAGCCGTCGACCTCGCCGGCGTTCCGGAGCCGGACGCCGGCCGCCCGGCCGACGGGCCCGTCGCGCCACCACGCCGGCCCAACCTGCGGGGCGACCTGGACAGCGTGCTGGATTTCCTGCCCTCCTTCCGGGGCGCGGTGCGGGGCTACGACCGGTGGCAGGTGGACAGCTACGTCTCCTGGGCCGAGCGGGAGCTGCGCGCGGCCCGCCGGTCCGCCGACGAGCTGGCCGCCCGCTTCGGCGCCTGCTCGGTCGAGCTCGAGCGGATCCAGCGGCAGCTGGCACGGTCCGAGGACGGCCGCGACGTCCTCCGGGTCTCCGACCGGATGGCGCAGGTGCTGGAGATCGCGGCCGACGAGGCGGCGGCGCTCACCGCGGCCGGCGCAGCCGAGGCCGACCAGCTCGTCGACCGGGCACGGACCTACGCCACCGCGATGCTGGGGCGGGCCCGCGAGGCGGAGGACGCCGCCGCGGCGGAGACCGAGGCGGCGGCCCGGGCCCGCGCCGAGGCGGCCGAGCTGCTGGAACGGGCCCAGGCGCAGGCGGTCGAGCTGCGGGCCGCCGCGCTCGCCGAGCAGCACCGGCTCGCCGTCGGGGCCGCGCAGGAGCGCGACCGCCTGGAGCGGGAGTCCGCGGCCCGGCGGGCGCGGGCGGAGGAGCAGGCACGGCAGCAGCTCCACAAGGAGGCAGCCGCCGCCGCGCTGCAGATGGCGGCGGCGCAGCGGGAGGTCGGCGAGCTGCTGGCCCGGCGGGACCGGGCACGGGAGTCGCTGCACCGGCTGACCGACCAGATCAGCGAGGCACTGGACGCCCTGGCCACAAACCTGCCCGCGGAGTCCACCCAGGCGGCGGTGGGAGCGCCCCAGCCCACCGGGTGACCCCCTTTCGGCGTCGAGAGCGGGAGAGGGCGCGCGGTCAGAAGTTTCCGCGCTGCTCCTGCTCTCGCTCGATGGCCTGGAACAGGGCCTTGAAGTTGCCGATCCCGAACCCGAGCGACCCGTGCCGCTCGATCAGCTCGAAGAACACCGTCGGCCGGTCACCGAGGGGCTTGGTGAAGATCTGCAGCAGGTATCCGTCCTCGTCTCGGTCGACCAGGATGCCGCGGGACTGGAGCTCCTCGATCGGGACCCGCACCTCGCCGATCCGCGCCCGGAGCGCCGGGTCCTCGTAGTAGGAGTCCGGCGTGGCGAGGAAGGCCACGCCCTCGGCCCGCAGCGCGTCGACGGTGCCGAGGATGTCGTTGGTGGCCAGTGCGACGTGTTGCGCGCCGGGCCCGTCGTAGAACTCCAGGTACTCGTCGATCTGCGACTTCTTCTTGCCTGCGGCCGGCTCGTTGAGTGGGAACTTCACCCGGTGGTTGCCGCTGGAGACCACCTTGCTCATCAGCGCCGAGTAGTCGGTCGCGATGTCCGCCCCGACGAACTCGGCCATGTTCGTGAACCCCATGACCCGGTTGTAGAAGGCCACCCAGGTGTCCATCGCGCCCAGCTCGACGTTGCCGACGACGTGGTCGATGGCCTGGAACAGGCGCTTGGGCGCACCGGGCCGCTTCACCAAGGTCGAGCTGCGGGCGACGTGGCCGGGCAGGTACGGACCGTTGTAGCGGGACCGGTCGACCAGCGTGTGGCGCGTCTCACCGTAGGTGGCGATGGCCGCCAGCCGGACCGTCCCGTGCTCGTCGGTGACGTCGTGCGGCTGCTCGAGGACGGTCGCGCCGCTGGCCGCGGCGTGGGCCACGCACCGGTCGACGTCGGGCACGGCCAGCGCGATGTCGACGATGCCGTCACCATGCCGGCGGTGGTGGTCGGCGAGCGGGCTGGCCGGGTCGTAGGCGCCGGTGACGACGAACCGGGCCGCCCCGCTGGTGAGCACGTAGGAGTGGTGGTCACGGTTGCCGGTCTCCGGGCCGGAGTAGGCGACCAGGTCCATGCCGTAGGCGGAGGAGAAGTAGTGCGCCGTCTGGGTGGCGTTGCCGACCACCCAGACGAGCGCGTCCCAGCCGCTGACCGGGAAGGGGTCCCGCGAGGCGTCGTAGTCGACCAGCCCGACCAGCTGCTGAAGTTCCGCCAGGCTCAGCTCCGCGAGTTTCTCGTCGTCGGTCAACGTCTGTTCCAGGCTCATGAGGACAGCGCACATCGGAAAGCCCAGGTGGGCAAGATGTCTGGCGCGAACTGCCCGGTCCGGTCACTCTGTGTCTGACGCACCACGTCCAGCTAGTCAGGTTGACCAGCTGAGTGGGCGGCAGAGCGGAGGGTCCGATGACCGGAGGTGGCGGTGTGGACGCGCTGGACCTGGCGCTGCTAAGCGCGTTGACCAAGAGCCCGCGGTCGGGGGTGCTCGAACTGTCCCGGCGGGTGGGCGTCGCGCGGGCAACGGCGCAGGCCCGGCTGCAGCGCCTGGAGGAGTCCGGCGTGATCACCGGCTACGGCCCGGAGATCGACCTGGGCGCCGCGGGCTTCGCGGTGCAGGCCTTCGTCACCCTGGAGATCGCCCAGGGCGCGTTGGACGACGTGACCGCGGACCTGGCGGCCATCCCCGGTGTGCTCGAGGCCCACGCGACCACCGGCGCGGGGGACGTGCTGTGCCGGGTCGCCGCGGAGTCCCACGGCGCGCTGCAGGAGATCCTGCTCCGGCTGGGGCGGTCGAGCTGTGTCGTCCGCTCCACCAGTGTCATCGTGCTCTCCGAGCTGGTGCCGCGCCGGGCCCTGCCGCTGCTGGCGGCCGGCGGCGCCCGCCCGGCCGGTCGCGCGCCGGCCTACCGCTCCGGGACGGCGGGCGCCGCACGATGACACCGGCGGATCTGGAAGAGCGGCTCCGTGAGCTCCAGGACGGCGCCCGGCCCGCCGTCGTCCTCGCCTGGTTCGACGCGCTGCCGCCGGTGGACCTGCCCGGGATGTTCGGCCGGTGGCGGAGCGCCGAACTGCCCACCGGGCACCCGTTCGACGGCCTGCTGAGCGCCCATCGCTGGTACGGCAAGGAGGCCATCGACGCGGAGACGGTCCACCCGCTGTTGTTCCCCGACAGGGCAGGCGTGCCGCACCCGCTCGACCCGACGCTGGCGCCGCTGTGGTTGCTGCGCGCCGTGCCGGGCCTGCTGCGCAGCCCCGTGGCCCGGCACGGGTTCGCCGCCGTCCGTCCGCTGCTGCGCACCGACCGGCCGCAGGCGCGGCTGAGCCGGCTGGAGCACCGCGGCGTGCTGACCGCGGCGCTGGTCTACGACCGGCTGCCGGTGGTCGACGCCTTCCGGCGGGTCTCCGCCGACACGCTGCTCGGGCTGATGGACCTGCGGGGCATGCCGGCGCCGTTCCCTTTCGTGCTGCGCCGCGACCCGCCGGCCTGACCGACCCGGGCGGTCAGCGAGCGGCGCCCCGCAGCCGCCGCCGGCGGTGGGCGGCCATCCGCACGGGCGTGTCGACGAGGCCGTGCCTGTCGTAGCCGCCGAGCCGCTGCACGACCTCGAAGAACACCCGGTCGCCGAGCACCTCGGTGGCCAGGTGCAGGTACGCGCCGACGTCGTCCTCGTCGTACATCAGGCCGTACTCCCGGACGGCGGCCAGCAGCGCAGGGTCCAGGTCGAAGCGGGCGTCGAGGTCGTCGGCGTAGTTGGCCGGCAGCGGCAGCAGCAGGGCTTCCGCGGCCCGCAGGACCCGGGCGGTGGCCACCACGTCGTCGGTGGCAAAGGCGACGACTGGGGGTAGGGGACCCCGGCGCCCAGCCGCCGCGGCGGAGCGCGGCCACGCTGAGGGTCAGCCGGACGGCCCTGTCGGGCCGGGTGACGGCGCGGGAGCGCACCATCCCGAGGGGCGCTGGCACCTCGGTGACCGGCTGCGGATCCAGGCCCAGCACCGCCCGGGAGAACAGCCCGACCTCGTCGAAGGCGTCGAAGGGCTGGGTGAGCCCGACGTGGTCGACGCCGGTCAGCCCGGCACCGCCGCCGTCCGTCGCGCCGGTGGGCAGGAAGTCCGCCGGCCAGCCGCCGGGGGTGGGTGCGGGTGGAGAAGACCTGCGTGCCGTCGGCGACCCCGGTACTCCGGCATGGCCATCGGCACCCAGATCGGCTTCGCGCTGGGCGGGTTCTCCCCGGCCATCGCCGCCGGCATCGTCGGCGACGGCCCGAGCGGCTGGCTCCCGGTGGCCTTCCTGACCGCCGGTGCGGCGACCGTTGCCGGGCCGACGGCCACCCGGCCGCGGGGTCGCCGGCTGCCTGGGCCGGGTCAGCTGGTGAGCATGCCGCCCTCGACCGGCAGCGTGGCGCCGGTGACGTACCCGCCGGCGTCGCTGGCCAGGAACACCAGCGCGGCCGCCAGCTCCATCGGATCGCCCATCCGGCCGACCAGCACCCGCGGCAACTGCGACTCCAGGTAGCCCGCGGCGTAGGAGTCGGTCATCTCGGAGGTGAAGAACCCCGGCGCCAGCGCGTTGACCCGGATGCCCCGGCGCCCGGTCCACTGCTGGGCGAGGTCCCGGGTGAGCCCGATCAGCCCCGCCTTGCTCGCGGCGTAGGCCGCCTGCGGCAGCCCGGCCGTGGTCAGCCCCAGCACGCTGGAGATGTTGACGATGGAGCTGCCCGGCTGCATCACCCGTCCGCAGGCCTGGGCCATCCAGTAGCAGCCGTGCAGGTTGACGTCCACGACCTCGCGGAACTGCTCGGGGGTCTCCCGGGTGGCCGGGACGGCGGTGCCCACGCCGGCGTTGTTGACCAGCACGTCGACCTTGCCGAACTCGGCCACGGCCGCGTCGACGAGGGCCTGGCAGTCCTCCGGCGAGGTCACGTCGGTGCGGACGGCGAGCGCGCGCCGGCCCACCGCCTCGACCGTCGCCACCGTGTCGGCCAGCCGCTCGGCCCGGCGGGCGCCGAGGACGACGTCAGCACCGGCCTCGGCCAACGCGCGGGCGAACACCGCGCCCAGCCCGGACGACGCGCCGGTCACGATCGCCACCCGCCCGTCGAGGGAGAACATGTCGAGGACTGTGCGCTCGCTCATCGACGCACCTCCGGTGTAGGAACGGAACGCCCACGTCGTGCTGTCAAGCGCCTCATCGGTGCTGCTCCGTCATCGTCGGTGCGGGGCTTCGTCGTCCTCACCCTGCCACTGCCCGGCGGGGCGCGCTCAGCCCGGCAGGTTCACCACGACGCCGTCGGTGGCGCTGCGCCGGGCGGCGTCCAGCACGACCGCGGTGGCGACGGCGTCGCGGGGGTCGACCGGCACCGGTCCCCGGCCGCGCACGGCGGCGGCGAACGCGGGGTAGAAGGTGTCCCACGCGCCGGGCAGCGTGCGCACCGGCTCGCCGGGGTCTCCCCGGTGCACCCGGCCCCACCGCTCGGCCGTTTCCACACCCCACTCAGTGCCCTGGGTGGCCGGCGTCCGCCCGGCGACGAGAGCGTCCTCCTGGCCGTCGATGCCGCCGTCGGTGCCCACTATGTAGCTGCCGGCCGACCCGGTCACCCGGAACCGCGGCCCCGGTGCGCCCTGGCTCCAGCTGCCCCACAGCTGCGATCGGGTGCCGCCGGTGTGGGTGAGGGCCAGGAACACGTCGTCGTCCAGGCCGGTGTCCCGCAGCCGCCACTCCGCGTAGACCGTGTCGACCGGCCCGAACAACACCAGGGCCTGGTCGACCAGGTGGCTGCAGAAGTCCAGCAGCGTGCCGCCACCGGAGGCGCCGGGACCGGCGTCGGGCGCCAGCCGCTCGAACCGGGACTCGAACCGGGTCACCTTCCCCAGCGCGCCGTCGGCCACCAGCGCCGAGACGGTGCGGAAGTCGGAGTCCCACCGCCGGTTCTGGTACGGCGCGAGCGCCAGGCCGCGGCGTTCGGCGAGCTGCACGCTGGTCCGCGCGGCCGCGGCGTCGAGGGCGAACGGCTTGTCGCAGACGACGGCCAGGTCCAGCTCCAGGGCCCGGTCGGTGAGCGCCGTGTGGGTGTCGGCCGGAGTTGAAATGGCCACCGCCTCGACACCGGCGGCCGCGAGCGCCTCGAGGGAGTCGACGGCGGGCACGCCGGGGTGCTCCCGGCGCACCTGCTCGCGACGCTGGGGAGAGGCGGTGACCACCCCGACGAGCTCGCACTCCGGGGCAGCGGCCAGCAGCGGGGCGTGGAAGTACCGCCCGCCGAAGCCGTAGCCGACCAGGCCGAACCGGACCGGGGTGGTGTCATCCGCCGTGTCGTCCTCGATCATGGCAGCTCCGGCGTCCGCACGACCGGCACGCCGGGTCGGTGGAGGGACCGGGTCGGTGGAGGGATCAGCCTGAGGGCCGGGCATGCTGCCGCCGGCTCCGGCGCAGCCGGACGGCGTAACCGAGGGCGGACAGGCCGAACAACGCCGCGGTGATCAGCAGCCAGTGCTCCAGGTAGGGGTCGGTGGACATGCTCGTGGTCACCGCGTAGCGGTGGCCGGCGAACTGCAAGATCAGCGGTGCGTACAGCAGGAGGAGCACCGCAGACAGGGCCAGTGGCACCCGCAGGTAGTTGATCCACGGAGCCTGCGGAAGCTCGGGTGCTCCGCGCCGCCGCCACGCGTGGACCAGCCCGCTGTCGACGACGGAGTACAGCGGAAGCAGCAGGAGGTCGTGCGCGATCGCCGCGCCGATGAACCACACTGCGATGCCGAGGGGATTGGCCGGCACCAGTTTCAGTGCGGCGTACCCGGCGAGCGCGAGACTGGCCAGCATCGTCAGCAGGTGCAGGGGATGGGCGCCGTAGCGGGCACGGAAACGTCGCATCATCAGGCCTGGAAGTCCAGTCGGCCGACCCACTTGGTGTTGTGGACGCCGGGGTTGTTCGGCACGATCACCCGGGCCGGATAACCGTGGTCCAGGGACAGGTCGGCATCGTTCACCCGCAGCGCCAGCAGGCTGTCCGGGTCGAGGACCTGGTTGCGCCGCAGCGTCGCCGACCGGAACAGCCCTCCGGTCTGGATCGACTCCACGAGGACGCTGCCCGGCTCGGGGGCCCCGGCGAGGCGGGCGAGGTCCCGCAGCTGCACCCCGGTCCAGGCCTGGTTCCGGGTCGACCAGCCCTCCACGCACGCGATCGGCAGGTGTGCCGTGTGCTGCGGCATCGCCAGCAGGTCGTCGCGGGTCAGGGTCATCGACGTCCCGCCGCCGCGGAGCTCCAGCTGCCAGCCGTCGGTCTCCGCCGTGCTGATCGCCGCCTCCTCCGCGGTCTTGTTGATCTGGAAGTCGTTCGGCCCGTGGCCGAGGGTCTGCCCGCGGGGAGCGAGCAGTGCAGTGGGCCGCAGCGCACCGCCGATGCTCTGCCCCACGGTCAGCAGCAGGACGGTGAGTGAACCGGCACCGACCAGGCCCAGGGCGCCCCGCCGGGAGATCGTCGGGGCGGCCGGGTTCGGGCTGACCAGGTCGTCGGGATCCGGTGGCTCGGGCCGGGTGTGGGCGGTGTCGGTGTGTAGCTCGTCCCGGAAGCTCCGTGAACGCAGGGCGGTCACCATGCGCCGGGACTTCAGGGCCACGTGGGCGGCGAAGGCGGCGATGAAGATCCAGGCGCCGTAGAGGTGGACCGTGTAGAAGGACGCCGGGAAGACGTACCAGTACTGGATGTTCACGATGCCGGTGACGAACTCGAACACCGCCCCGCCGACCAGCAGGAGCAGGGAGATCCGTTCCAGGAACTGGGCAGGTGACCGCACCGGAGGCCAGTCGAACAGCTTCGGGATGACCGACCACAGCTTGCCCAGCAGGACCGGGACGAGGATCAGCCCGAGCGTGACGTGCACCCCCTGGGTGAACCGGTAGAGCCAGTACGGCTGCGTGGGCCAGTGGAACAGGTAGAAGCCGAGGAGACCCTTGTCCGGCGTCAGGTCGTTGCTGCCGAGGTCGGGGTTGTACGCCGCGTAGGACAGCAGGCCGGTGACGAACACGATGGTGATGCCGATGAGCAGGACGAGACCGAAGACGGCGGTCAGCCACGGTCCCCGGATCGGGCTGCGCCAGAAGCCCCGTCGGGTCGGCCCCGGCGGGGGATGCTCCCCGATCCAGCGCACCCATCGTGGCGAGCGGGGCCGCGCTGCATCGGTCGGCGGGGCATGGTCCTGCTGATCGGTCATCGATGGTCCTCCCCCTGATGCGTAGCAGATGATCCAGCGGCGCGACACTCGACGGGGGCGAGCTGAGGCAGGCAGCGCCCGGTGTCCGACGGGCTGACCGGCCCGCGGTCGGGAGCGGACGCGCTTCCGGCACAGCCGGGCCCGGGACGGGGCAGGATGGGTCCCAGGACACCCGGAGAGGTTCCCGCGGCAGCGCGGGTCGGGATGCCGGCAGAGACGTCGAACAGTGCAGGAGTAGGAAGATGCCGCAGGGCACGGTCAAGTGGTTCAACGCCGAGAAGGGCTTCGGGTTCATCGAGGCCGACGAGGGCGGGCCGGACGTGTTCGTCCACTTCTCGGCCATCGCCGAGGACGGCGGCTACCGCAGCCTGGACGAAGGACAGCGTGTGGACTACGAGGCCGCGCCCGGTGACCGGGGCCCGCAGGCCGAGCGGGTCCAGCCGCTCGGCGGCGCGCCGGGGCGTGCCCCGGTGCGGCAGGACTCCGGCCGGGGGCGGGACTCCGGACGGGGGCGCGACTCGGGCCGCGACTCGGGCCGCGACCGTGCGCCGCGCGGTGGCAGCGGTGGCGCCGAGGGCACGGTGAAGTGGTTCAACGCCGAGAAGGGCTTCGGGTTC
>NZ_FNOZ01000007.1:118806-144668 GCF_900107175.1 Modestobacter sp. DSM 44400
GTGCACTTCTCCGCGATCGCCGATGACGGTGGTTACCGCAGCCTGGAGGAGGGACAGCGGGTGGAGTTCACCGCCAGCCCCGGTGACCGCGGCCCGCAAGCGGACTCGGTCCAGCCGCTCTGAGCCGGCGCGCCGGTCTCCGGCCCGTGCCGGGGACCGGCGCCCGGCCTCAGGCCGGTTCCAGCCCGCGTTCTGCCCGGTCCGGGTCGGTATCGACCGGGTCCGGCCGGCCGAGCATCGCGGCCAGCCAGGGGTCGGTCCGCCGGCTCCACGTGCGGGCCGCGGCCCACGCCGTGCGCTCGACCGCGGCCGACGCCGGCTCGTCGTCGGCGGCCAGCATCGCCGCGGCCAGCTCAGCCGCACCGGAGACGATCGCCGTGTGCGGCGGGACCTCGCCGGAGTGCTGGTGCCCGGCCGTGGCGATCACCGGCACGCCGCAGGAGCAGTAGTCGTAGGTTTTCATCGACGACTGCCCCTCAGTGCCCGGCCGGCCGCGTCTGGGATCAGCGCGACGGTCGCGGCGTCCAGCATCGCCGGCAGCCGGCCCCGGGGCAGGCCGCGGTGGGTGAAGCGACCGGGGAACCGTCGCTCCAGGTCCCGGAAGCGGCCGGCTGTGCGCGCTGCGGGAACACCAGCTGGGCCGTGCACGGTGAGCGTCCAGTCCGGCAGGGCGGTGAGGACGGCGGCCACCAGGTCCACGTCGAACCGCTCGGACACCTGGTGGGACCTGCCCCCGCGTCGCGCCGTCCGCCGGCGGGGAGCCGCGGGGCGTCAGCGCTGCGGCCCGGTCCCGTAGTCGCCGAACGGCACCGTAGCCATCGGTGCCACGGGCACCTCGGTGAGCGCCGTCCCAGCCGCATCGAGGGTGCGGACGCTGCCGGCCCCCTCGGGGAGCGGGACGACGGTGCTGCCCAGCGGCATGGACGCGGTGGCGAGCAGCCGGCCACGGCGGTCGAGGACCTCGGCGGTCGCGGCCGCCGGGGGAGCGGTGACCACCAGCCAGGCCGTGGGGTCGGCGGAGCGGGAGCCGGGGACGAGGCAGGTCCGGGCGGCGGTCAGCCCGCCGACGTCGGCGGCACCCGGCGGGGTCTGCACCCCGCACATCACCGCCACTCCCGGCCCGCCCGCCCAGGTGCCCACGACGAGGGCGCCGCCCGGGCTGTGCGCCAGCACGATCACCACCGAGCCGCCCGCGCGGCCCGGGAGCGCGCCGGCCCACACCAGTTCGGGCTGCAGTTCGCCGGGCTCGGCCCCCAGCGGCACGGCCAGACCGTTGACCGCCGTGCTGACCAGCCGGTCGTCGGGCGGTCCGGCGACCGGGCGCAGCGGGACCAGCGGCGGCACGTCCGCGCTCCGGCCGGGCACCGCACCGAGCCAGTCGACGCCGGACCGGTCTACCACCTCGCCGCCGCGCAGCACCCGGACGCTGGTCGCCGTCCCGCCCAGCGTCGTCCGCACCGGGACGACGGCCACGCCGTCCAGGGTCTCGACCGCCTCGTAGCTGCGCCCGACGGTTCCGCGCGGCCCGGTCATCAACCGGTCGGACACCTCGACCTGGTCGCCCCGCGCGGCCAGCACGACCAGCGTCGCCGGACCGGGGCCGCCCAGCACCAGCGTGAGGGGCCGGTCGCGGCCCAGGCCGGGCGGCACGTGCGGAACGAGCTGGCCGACGGCGGCGCCGACCGGGCCGGTCAGCCACACGCCGCGGGCGTCGTCCTCGACCTGGCCGACCAGCAGGACGACCCGGCCGTCCGGGGTGTCACCGGCGAAGACGACGTCGCGCCGGTCGGGGGCGGGCGCCTCCAGTGCGCCCCAGCCGACCTGCCGGACGGCGTCGAGGAACGCCTGGTCGCCGGCCAGCGAGCCCCGGGTCGGCCCCACCAGGACCGGGACCGACGGACCCGCCTCGGTCGCCGTCGGGCCGGCGGACGTCGGGCCGGCGGAGGTGGCCGGCACCGGGGTGTCGGGGACGGACCCGGCCAGGGGCACCCCGATCGCGAGGACGCAGACCGCGGCGGCGGCCGTCCCGGCCAGCCGTCGGCGTGAGCCGCGGACCCGCTGGCGCACGTCGGCGACCGCCTCCTCGGCGGTGAGCTGCCAGCGGCCGGAGGCGCCCGCGAGCCGGCGCAGCTCGGCGTCGACCCGGACGTCGTCGTCCACCGGCTCCCGCTCGTAGCCGCCGGCGGGCAGGGCATCGCGCAGGACGGCCAGCCCGCGGGTGGTCTCGGCGTCCACGGTCGCCGGCGGGCAGTCCAGGAGCTGTGCCGCGGTGGCCGTGGCCAGGCCCTCGTACCGGCGCAGCACGACCGCCGCCCGGATGCGCGGCGGCAGGTCGCGCAGCGACCGGGCGAACCCGGTCCCGGGAACATCACCGGGCGCCGGGGCAGACTCGATCACCTGCTCACCGCGCAGCAGGCGGCCGCGGCGCCGGGTGGCGCGGCGGACCAGGAGGCCCAGGACGGCGGTGTCGGGGTTCCCGTCGTGGAACAGCCGCGCCCACCGGCGGGAGCCCTCGGCCAAGGTGGCCTGCACGAGGACCTCGGCGGTGGTGCGGTCGCCGGTGAGCAGCAGCGCGGTGGGCAGCAGCGCGGGCCGGCGCTCGGCGACGAAGCGATCGGAGAACGGCCCGTCCTGGCTCACCCGGCCCCCTCTCCTCGCCCCTGCAGCCTTCGCCGGCGGGACGTCGGGCGGTTCACCTGCCGGCGGAGTCCACGGTGGACCCATGGCGGCCACAGTGGCCATGGTGGCCGCCATGGGTGGGCGCCCCGGGCGCCGGCTCAGCAGGTGGTGGAGATGCCGCCGTCGACCGGGATAACCGCGCCGGTCACGTACGACCCGGCCCGCGAGGCGAGGAACACCGCGACCCCGGCCATGTCGTCGGGGCGGCCGATACGGCCCAGCGGGGAGGCGGCGGCGATCTCCTCGCCGCGCGCCTCGAGGGTGGCGGCCATCATCTTGGTCTCGAACGGCCCCGGCGCCACGGCGTTGACCGTCACGTGCCGCGGACCCAGCTCGGCGGCGAGCACCCGGGTCAGGTGGTGCACCGCGGCCTTGCTCGCCGAGTAGGAGTAGTTCGGCACGCTCGGCACCCGCAGGCCGTCGATGGAGCCGATGTTGATCACGCGGGCGGGGTCGTCGGCGGTGCCGTCGGCCTCCAGCAGGGGCAGGAACGCCCGGGTGAGGAAGAACGGCGACTTCAGGTTCAGGTCGACGACCTTGTCCCACGCCGAGGCGGGGAACTCCGCCAGCGGGGCACGCCACGTGGCGCCGGCGTTGTTGACGAGCACGTGCACCCGGTCGATGTGCTCGCCCACGACCGCGGCCAGCCGCAGGCACTCGTCCTCACGGGAGAGGTCTGCCGGCACCGCACGGACGCGGTCCGCGCCCGTGCCGTCGGCGAGCAGGTCGGTGCGCGCCTGTTCGCAGGCGTCGGCCTTGCGGGAGGACAGCACGACGGTGGCCCCGGCCGACAGCAGGCCGCGGGCGATCATCAGCCCGATGCCGCGGCTGCCCCCCGTCACGACGGCGGTGCGGCCGGACAGGTCGAACAGGTCCACGGGCTCTCCTCAGCTGGCCGGACGACGACCTCCGGCGGGGCACTGATCACGACGTCGGGACCCTATGGTGCGCGCCGGGGGGCTCACCTCCGGTCGACCCGCCACACTTGCCGTTGAGTCCAGCTCCTGGCGGTACGTGATCATGATGCGGGCTGACGTCGACGCGCCTCGGGTTGCCGGTCCGGCCGGTTCGGGTGCTGGGCCTGGTCCTCCCCGCGGTGCATGGCGCCTGGTCCTCCCCGCGGTGCATGGCTGCGCCGACGACGAGCCGGAGGGCCGCAACGTCCGACGTCCGCTCGCTGCCAGGAGGCGTGCGAGGCACGCTGGCGTCCCGGCTGACACGCCTCACGAGCCCCGCTGATCCGCGGGTCGGCCCGCTGGCCGGCCGGCCCGCAGGACCGTCCGTTGCGGGGTCGGCCCGCTGGCCGGCCGGCCCGCAGGACCGTCCGTTGCGGCTGGGTGTGGTGCTCGGGGAAGGTGGCCGACGCGGTTCCCGGCGGAGGGGGGCGGGGTAGGTGCGCGCCATGACCGAGACACGCCACATCACCGACGACGCCAGTGACGTCGTCGTGTTCCTGATCGACCAGCACCAGCAGCTCAAGGGCCTGCTGGCCGACGTCCTGCAGACCAGCGGTGAGGAGCGGCAGCGCTACTTCGACCAGGCCCGGGAGATGCTGGCCCGGCACGAGACGGGGGAGGAGATGATCGTCCGGCCGCTCACCCGCAAGGCCCCGGGCGGCGAGGAGGTCGCCGAGGCCCGGATGGCGGAGGAGAACGAGGCCAAGGAGGTCCTGGCGAAGCTGGAGAAGATGGACGTCGACAGCGACGAGTTCGTCTCCACGTTCACCGGGTTCCGGCAGTCGGTGCTCGACCACGCCGAGGCCGAGGAGCGCGACGAGTTCCCGCTGCTGCGGCAGAACACCGACCCCGACGCCCTGGTCAAGGCGCGGGACCGGGTCAAGCGGGCGGAGAAGATGGCCCCGACCCATCCGCACCCCAGCGCCAAGACCACGACGGCGAACTACGTGGCCGGCCCGTTCGCGGCGATGCTCGACCGGGCGCGGGACGCCTTCTCCAAGGACTAACCGAAGCCGCACCACCTGGAACGGCCGGGTCCGGCTGTTCTAGCGGTCGTCGCCGCTCGGGCCGCACCGGAAAGCGCCTGCACACTGACCACGTCGTCGTCACCGGGAAAGTTCGTGGGCTTGGCCCACCGGCGACGTGCCGGACGTAGGCGAGCGTGCCGGCCCCTCGGGCCGGGACCGGGCTCAGCTCTTGTTGCCAGGCTCCCGTTCCGGCGCCTCGAAGGTCTGGTGGTCGTTGGCGAGGAGCCGGCCACCCGGCGGGTGGTGCGCGGCCGGCACGGGAACCGCAGGAGACATGGCTCGATGCCGGCCAGCTGGACTGGCCCGCGGGGCCGGCCGTCCCCTTCCCGGACGTCACCTACCGCTACCCCGGCCGGCCCGGTGATGGGGCGTCGCCGGTCAGCCGGCCGTCCCAGGGTTCCCGGTGTCCGTCGCGACGCGGACGTCCTCCCGCAACGTCCGCACTGTCTCCTCCGGGACCAGCGGCCCGGCGCTGCGGATCTCGGCCAGGGCGGCCGTCACCAGTGCGGCGGCGCCACCTGCGCACAGGCCAGTCACCAGGGCGGCCGCGGCCGTCGGGGAAAGGCGGCGTTCGAGGATGCGCATGAGCAGCGCCGTCGAACTGCCGACCGCCATCGCACCCACCAGCCCCGCGGCCCCCAGCAGCGCGCCTCCCTTGCCCGCCTGCCGGGCCTTGGCGGCGATCTCCTGCTGCGCCTGCCGGAACTCCTGCCGGACCAACGCCGTGACGTCGCTCGTCAGTGACTGCAACAGGTCGGCGGTGGAACTGCCAGGGGTGCTCGCGGTCATCGGGTCCTCCTCGACGTGGGTATGTCTGGCGGCTACCCGCTCGTCGGTGGGTCAACCGATCACCGGGCGCCCCGGCCGCTGCCGGCCTCCCAGCTCCATCACCCGCCACAGCCCGGTGCGGCCGAGCAGGTTTTCGGTCCGCCGGTCGGCCTCCCGCCGGACGACGGTGCCGCCACGCGCCCGGAGCGCGGTGTGCCCGCAGGGAGCTCGCCGCCGGCCCCTGCATGGCCGAACCGGTCCGCCGGCTGTCCACCGCGCTACGGCCGGACGTCGATCGCCGGGTGGCGGAGCTGACGGGGCGGACGGTGACGATGGACCAGGCCGGAGGCGCGGATGCGCCGTCGGGACGGGGAGGCCGGCCTGGCAACCGCTGTCCGCCGCTGACCACGCGGGCTTCCCGGGCGCGAGCCCGTCGCCGCCGTCCTGAGATCGGTAGCGTCACAGCGCACGCCTGGTGTGGTGGCAACATTCGCCTGTGCCCGGCGCCCGGCGCCGGTGTCTGGTGGATGTCGACCCGGGTCCGCTGTGCCCGGCCCATACTTCTGTGGTGATGTCCCGGTGACCGGACGCCCTGACTCGAACATCAGCCCCGTGCCCACGCAGGCTCAGGAGCTGGTTCAGGCCCGGCTCCGGCTGGCACTGCAGGCTGCACAGTTGGGCCTGTGGGACTGGGACGTCGCCTCCGGTGGCTTGGTGTGGGACGACCACAGCCTGGCCATGTTCGGCCTGACTGCCGAGCAGTCGACCGGATCGGTCGTCGACATCGAGCAACCCATCCACCCCGATGACCTGCCGGCTGTGCAGCTCGCGCTCACCCAGGCGATAGACACCGCCGGCACCGTGGACGTCGAGTTCCGGGTGGTCTGGCCAGCGGGGGCGGTGCGCTGGATCTACGCCCGAGGCCACGCGCTGGTCGACGAGACCGGCCAGGTCTGGCGGGTCATCGGCACGAATCTCGACGTGACCGATCAGCGTCAGGCAGCCGCGTTGCGCGCCGCGGACGCGCAACGGATGGCCGGCCTGGTGACGGTCGCGCACGCGCTCGGCGACGCGCAGACGGAGTTCGAGGTGCTGGAGGTGGTGACCGTCCGTGGCGTCGCGTTGCTGGGAGCGCAGGGAGCGGTGCTCTGCCTGGCCGATCCCGAGGGCAAGCAGATCCGGGTCCTGACGACCAACTTCTTCGATGAGGAGGTCCGCGCCGAGGTCGCCGAGCTGCCGGTGGACTTCCCCCTGCCGATGGTCCACACGACTGCCACGGGCACCCCTGCACTTTCTGGCCGACCGGGCTGCGGCCCTCGAGGCCTTCCCCGGCGCGGAGGACCTCTATGTGCGCGCTGCCACCGAGGGGTCGGCGTCGGTTCCGCTGCGCGTCCACGGCCGGGTCTTCGGGTCGCTGTCCGTTGCCTTCGACGGCCCACACACGTGGCGGGCGGCCGACCGCGAACTCCTCGAGGCGTTCGCGGCCCTGACCTCGCAGGCACTGGAGCGGATCAGTGCCCGGGAAGCCGAACGGGCGGCGACGCGCGCGTCCCAACGGCTCTCCGAGGCCCTGCAACGCAGCCTTCTCACCGACCCGCCGCAGCCCAACGACCTGCACATCGCGGTGCGCTACCAGCCGGCAGCCCAGGAGGCGCAGGTCGGCGGGGACTGGTACGACGCCTTCCTCATCGCCGATGGCCGCACCACGCTGGTGATCGGCGACGTCGCCGGACACGACCGGACGGCCACCGCCGGCATGGCGCAGGTCCGCAACGTCCTGCGTGGGGTCGCGCAGACCCTGGTCGAGCCACCGGCCGCAGTGCTCTCCGCACTGGACCGGGCGATGCGCGAACTGCGGGTCTCCACGTTGACCACCGCGGTGCTCTGTCAGGTGGGGCAGGGTCCTGCCCATGCCGGGCCCGCGACACGGGTGCTGCGCTGGTCCAACGCCGGGCACCCGCCACCCCTCCTGCTCCACCACGACGGCACCGCGGAGCTGCTGTGGCGACCCGCCGACCTGCTGCTCGGCGTGGACGCGGACACCCCGCGCCACAACCACGAGGTCGTGCTGACCCCGGGGGCCACGGTCGTGCTCTACACCGACGGGCTCGTCGAGCGGCGCGGTGAGCCGCTCGACGACGGGCTGGCGCGGTTGCAGGCCGTCGCCGCAGGACTCTCCCACCTGACCACCGAACAGCTCTGCGACGTCCTGCTAGAACGACTCGCTCAGGACGCCGAGGACGACGTTGCCCTCCTCGTGCTGCGACCACAGTCCGATCACGGGCCGTACTCGGCGCCGTAGTGGGCAGCCCAGGGGCGGCCCGTCAGGCCACCCGTGACCGGCAGGGACACCGTGCCGACCTCGGGCTGTCCCCAAGCCCGACCGTCGGCTGGCCGGGCCAACCCGCCACTGGCCGGGGCGGGCGGAGGTGCCACCCCGGCACCCACGCGCCGTCCCCGTCGGGCGCCAGGACGAGCACCCCGACTCGCGGGTAGGCCACCTGCACGGCCGACACCGCCTTTTTGCACGAGGACCCCGCCGAGTTGTTCATCAGCTCGAACGGCTCGCCGTCCCCGATTTCCGTGACGTACCGCCACCGCCACGACTGCCCCGGCTGCTGCTACACCTCGACCCGCTCGGCACCGCTCACGGGACTGGCCCGGCTTCGACGCGGACGGGGACCAGCTCGTCGTCCCGGTGAGCGGCTCGGGCAAGGGCGCCGCCGGGTGGTTCCCGGTGTCGGCGGCCACGCTGTACTTCGACCACCCGGTCGACGCCCCGGCCGCGCACACGCTCAGCATCGACTTCCGCAACCCCGACCACGGCCCGGCCGCCCGGGTCGCCGTCGAACTCGACCCGGCCGGCGCGCGCCGGCTCGCTGAGTCGATCTGGCGATGCTCGCCGCGGCGCCGCCGGAGCTGCTCGCGAGGCATGATGGCGCTGCCCCCGGACGTGTCCGTCCGGAACCGTCGTAGGGGTGCGGTAGACAGGCCGGGTGCTGCACCTCCACCGCGCGGAGCGGACGGCCCGCCTGGCCGACGGCCTGGCGGAGGTCCTGACGACCCCGCTGGCCGACCCCTTCGCGCAGGAGGTCGTGGCCGTGCCGGCCAAGGGCGTCGAGCGGTGGCTCGCGCAGCGCCTGTCCACGGTGCTGGGCGCCGGCACCGCCCGCGACGGCATCTGCTCGGGCATCCGCTTCCCGTCGGCGGGCCGGCTGGTCGCCGAGACTCTGGCCGCCGCCGGCGGCGCCGATCCGCGCGACGACCCGTGGTCCCGGCCGCTGTGGCCGCTGCTGGAGGTCATCGACGCGTGCATCGGCGAACGGTGGTGCGCCGTCCTCGCCCGGCACCTCGGCGCCGGCGCGGACGACCACCGGCGCGACCGCCGGTGGACAACCGCCGCGCACCTGGCCGAGCTGTTCGGGTCCTACGCCGCGCACCGCCCGCAGATGCTCCGCGACTGGGCGGCCGGGCGCGACACCGACGGCTCCGGCCCGCTTGCCGGCGACCTGCGGTGGCAGGCCGAGCTGTGGCGCCGGCTGCGCGAGCGGCTGGGCCCCAGCCCGGCCGAGCACCTGGACGACGCCTGCGCGGCGCTGCGGGCCGACCCCGGCCGGTCCGAGCTCCCCGCCCGGGTCAGCGTCTTCGGCCCGACCAGGCTGCCGACGCAGTCGCTGGCGGTGCTCGATGCGCTCGCCGAGCACCGCGACGTGCACCTGTGGCTGCCGCACCCCAGCCCGGCGTTGTGGGGCGAGCTGGCCGGCCGAACGGCCGGACGACGGCGCGACGACCCGACGGCCACCCTCGCCGCGCACCCGCTGCTGCGCAGCCTCGGTCGCGACGTCCGCGAGCTGCAGCTGCGGCTGCCGGCGCATGCCGACACCCACCACTGTGATGACGAGCGGCCCGGCACCCTGCTCGGCCGGCTGCAGGCCGACCTGCGCGACGACCGGCCGCCCTCGGCGGACCATCCCGACGCCGCACGGCCCGACGACACCGTGCAGGTGCACGCCTGCCACGGTCCGGCGCGCCAGGTGGAGGTGCTGCGGGAGGTGCTGCTGCGCCTGTTCGAGGACGACCCGACCCTCGAGCCGCGCGACGTCCTCGTGCTGTGCCCCGACGTGGAGACCTTCGCCCCGCTGATCTCGGCGTCCTTCGGGCTCGGCCCCGGCCTGCCGCACCCCGGCAACGCCCTGCGGGTCCGGCTCGCCGACCGCAGCCTGCGCCAGACCAACCCGCTGTTGGACACGGTGGCCGCGCTGCTGGACCTGGCGCAGAGCCGGGTGACCGCCAGCCAGGTGCTCGACCTGGCCGCCACCCCCGGCGTCCGCCGGATGTTCGGCTTCACCGACGACGACCTGGAGCGCATCCGCGACTGGGTGGCCCGCTCGGGTGTCCGCTGGGGTCTCGACCCGACCACCCGAACGCCCTACGGGATGAACGGCGTCGCGCAGAACACCTGGCGGGCCGGCCTGGACCGGGTGCTACTGGGGGTGACCACCTCGGAGGACCAGCCGGTCTGGCTGGGTCTCGCGCTACCGCTCGACGACGTCGACAGCAGCGACATCGACCTGGCCGGCCGGCTGGCCGAGCTGCTCGACCGGCTGGAGGACGTGCTGTCGGCGCTGTCCGGCGAGCACCCGGTCGGGCACTGGGCCGACACCCTCGCCGGCGCCCTGGAGACGCTCACCGCGACCGACCCCGACGACGCCTGGCAGCTGGCCCAGGCACGCCGGGAGCTGGCCGAGGCCGGCGAGGGGGGCGCCAGCCCGGTGCGGCTGGCCGACGTGCGGGCGATGCTGGCCGACCGGCTGCGGGGCCGGCCGACCCGGGCCAACTTCCGCACCGGCAACCTGACCGTGTGCACGCTGGTGCCGATGCGGTCGGTGCCACACCGGGTCATCGTGCTGCTCGGACTGGACGACGGCGTCTTCCCGCGCACCAGCGGCGTCGACGGCGACGACGTGCTGGCCCGCGACCCCCGCGTGGGGGAGCGCGACGTGCGCAGCGAGGACCGGCAGCTGCTGCTGGACGCAATCCTGTCCGCCGGCGAACGGCTGGTCGTCCTCTACACCGGTGCCGATCCGGTCAGTGGCGCACCGCGACCGCCGGCGGTGCCCGTGGGCGAGCTGCTCGACGTGGTCGCGGCGATGGCGCCCGGCTGCCGCGAGTGGGTGGTGCGGCACCATCCGCTGCAGCCCTTCGACGCCCGTCAGTTCACCGGCGCCACCCCCTTCAGCTTCGACCCGGTGAGCCTGGCCGGCGCACGGCAGGCCGCCCGCCCCCGCCGGGCCGCGCCGCCACGCCGGGCGCTGCCGCCGCAGCCCGGCCCGATCGCGCTGGAGGACCTGGTCGCCTTCGTCGAGCACCCGGTCAAGGCCTACCTGCGCCAGCGCCTGCGGATCACCCTGCCGGGCGAGGACGACGAGGTCGAGGACGCGCTGTCGGCCGAGCTGGACGGGCTGCAGGAGTGGGCGGTGGGGGAGCGGCTGCTGTCCGCCGGGTTGCGCGGACTGCCCGCCCACGATGCAGCGCGCAGCGAGTGGCTGCGGGGCACCCTGCCACCGGGCGAACTCGGCAGCGCCGTGCTCACCCGGGTCAGCGGCCGGGTCGGCCCGCTGGTGGCGGTCGCCGCGCCGTTGGTGGCCGCGCCGGCGCGCGCGGTCGACGTGCGCCTCGAGATCGCCGGTCGGGAGCTGAGTGGCACGGTGAACGGCGTCCGTGGCGACGCCGTCGCCAGCGTCACCTACTCCAGCTTGTCCGCACGGCACCGGGCGCGCGCCTGGGTCCTGGCGCTGGCGCTGGCCGCCACCGAGGGCGGGAGCCGGGCGGTGACCGTCGGTCGGTACGGCAGCCGGGCGCGCACCTCGACCCTGGTGGCGCCGGCCGACCCGCTGGCCGCGCTGGCCGATCTGGTCGACCTCTACGACCGGGGCACGTGTGAACCGCTGCCCCTGGCGACCAAGACGTCCGCGGCCTACGCGAAGGCACGTGCCGGCGGTGACACCGTCGAACAGGCCCTGGACAGCGCCGGCCGCGAGTGGAGCGGCGGGCGGTTCCCCGGTGAGCAGGAGGACCGGCACCACACCCACGTCTTCGGGGAGCGCACCGCGCTGGCCGACCTGACCGCCGCGGCTCCGCTGGACGACGAGCGCTGGCGCGACGAGCGCAGCCGGTTCGGCGTGCTGGCGCGCCGGCTGTGGACCCCGCTGCTGGCCGCGGAGACGACGGCATGACGCAGTTCGACGTCTGCGGTCCGCTGCCCATCGGCACCACGGTCCTGGAGGCCAGCGCCGGCACCGGCAAGACCTTCACGATCGCGGCGCTGACGGCGCGGTTCGTCGCCGAGGGCGTCGCGGAGCTGTCGGAGGTCATGCTGGTCACCTTCGGCAACGCCGCCTCCCGTGAGCTCCGCGACCGGGTCCGCGAGCGGCTGGTCAGCGCGGAGCTGGGGCTGCGCGACCCGGCCACCGCCCGGGCGACGGACGCCGATCCGGTCCTGCAGCTGCTCGCCGACGTCCCTGACGCGGAGGCCGCCGTTCGCCGGGCCCGGCTGGCGCGGGCGCTGGCCGGGTTCGACGCCGCGACGATCGCCACCACGCACTCGTTCTGTTCCCAGATGCTCGCCGGCCTGGGCATGGCCGCCGACGCCGACCCGACCGCTACCTTCACCGAGGACGTCGACGACCTGGTGCGCGAGGTCGTCGACGACCTCTACCTGCGCACCTTCGCCAGCGGACGGAGCGGTCCGCCGTTCCTGAGCCACGACGAGCTGCTGGAGCTGGGTCGGCGCGCCGTGGGCAGCGACCGGCAGGCACGGCTGGAACCACAGTCGGACGAGGGTGCCCCGGGCAGGCGGCGGAAGGCGGCCCAGGCGGTCCGCGCCGAGGTGGAACGGCGTAAGCGACGGCTCGGGCTGGTCGACTACGACGACTGGCTCTCGCTGCTGCGGGACGCGCTGGCCGACCCGGTGCACGGCGCCGTGGCGTGCGGGCGGGTCAGCTCCCGCTACCGGGTGGTGCTGGTCGACGAGTTCCAGGACACCGACCCGGTGCAGTGGGAGGTGCTGCGGCGGGCCTTCCACGGCCGCACCACCCTGGTGCTGATCGGCGACCCGAAGCAGGCGATCTACGCCTTCCGCGGCGGCGACGTGACCACCTACCTGGTGGCCGCCGCGGTGGCCGGCGCACGGGCCACGCTCGCCCGCAACTGGCGCAGCGACCAGCAGCTGCTCGGTGCGCTGGACGACGTCTTCGGCGGGGCCGCCCTCGGCGATCCGCGCATCGTCGTCCGGCCGGTGGAGACCGCGCACCCCGTGCCGCGGCTCACCGGAGCCGGCGCGCCGTTGCGGCTGCGCCGGCTGCGGCGCACCGGCCACGGGCCGCTGTGGAAGGGCCTGCCGCGAATCGACCGGCTCCGGGACGCCGTGGCCGCCGACGTGGCGGCCGACGTCGTCGGGCTGCTGTCCGGGCCCGGGCAGCTCACCGGCCGGGCGGTGCAGCCCGGCGACATCGCGGTGCTGGTGCGCACCAACAAGCAGGGGCAGCTGATCCGCGAGGCGCTCGGCGCCGCCGGGGTGCCGGCCGTGCTGGCCGGGGGCGGCAGCGTGTTCACCACCGCCAGCGCCCGCTCCTGGCTGGTGCTGCTGGAGGCGCTGGAGCAGCCGCACCGTGCCGGGCGGGTACGTGCGGCGGCACTGTCGATCTTCCTCCCCAACGACGAGGCGTCGCTGGACGCGGCCGGCGACGAGGTCGCCGACCGGCTCGGTCCGCGCCTGCGCCGCTGGGCGGACCTGCTCGCCGACCGCGGTGTGGCGGCGTTCCTCGAGGTGCTCACCGCCGACGAACGGCTTCCCGAGCGGGTGCTGGAACGCCCCGACGGCGAGCGCGTGCTCACCGACCTGCGGCACATCGGCCAGGTGGTGCACGCCGCGGCGATGCGCGAGTCGCTCGGCCTCACCGCGCTGGTGGAGTGGCTGCGCCGCCGCATCGCCCAGGCCGCGGTCGAGGGCACCGACGAGCGGAGCCGGCGGCTGGAGTCCGACGCCGCCGCCGTCCAGGTGATGACCGTGCACGTGAGCAAGGGCCTGGAGTTTCCGGTCGTCTACGTGCCCTACGCCTGGGACCGCTGGGTGCCCGGTCAGCTGGAGGTGCTCCGCCTGCACGACGACGACGGCAACCGGGTGCTCGACGTCGGCGGCTCGACCGCGGCGGGGTACGCCGGGGCCCGCGCGCGGCACGACGCCGAGGAGTCCGGGGAGGACCTGCGGCTGCTCTACGTCGCCCTCACCCGGGCGAAGTGCCAGGTGGTCACCCACTGGGCGCCCAGCGGGAACACCGCCGCGGCCCCGCTGCACCGGCTGCTGTTCGGCGGCGCGGCCGCCGGCGCGCAGCCGGCCGCCAGCGTCCCCCCGCCCCCGGACGACGACGTCGCAGCGCGGCTGGACCAACTGGCCCGCCGCTCCGCCGGGCGGATCAGCGTCGAGGAGGTGACCGCCACGCCGGTCCAGCGCTGGACGTCGCCCGGCGTGGCGGTCGACGAGCTCTCGGTGAGCTCCTTCACCCGCACCCTCGACGAGGACTGGCGGCGCACCTCCTACAGCGCACTCACCCGGTCGGCCCACGACCAGCCGCTGGGCAGCGAGCCCGACGCCCCCGGCACGGACGACGAGCACGATGCCGAGGCAGCGGCTCTGGAGCCGGTCGCCGAGGGCCACCCCTCGCCGCTGAGTGACCTGCCCGGCGGCGCCGCGTTCGGCACCCTCGTGCACGCGGTGCTGGAGGACCCCGACCCCGCGGTGCTCGACGAGCGCTGCGCCGAGGCGGTCGAGCGCTGGCTGGTCCCCGGCGTCTCCGCGCAGGCGCTGGCCGACGGGCTCCGCCCGGTGCTGCACACGCCGCTGGGCGACCTCGGCACCACTCTGGCCCAGGTCGGGGCGGCCGACCGGCTGGCCGAGCTGGAATTCGAGCTCCCGCTGGCCGGCGGCGACACCGCCCTCCCGCACGCCACGCTCACCGACGTGGTGGCGCTGCTGCGACGGCACGACCTCGGCCCGGTGTCCGGCTACGCCGGCCTGATGGCCGGGCTGGAACCGCAGGCGCTGCGAGGCTTCCTCACCGGCAGCATCGACGCCGTCCTCCGGCTGCCCGGGCCGGTGTACGCGGTCGTCGACTACAAGACCAACCGGCTCGGTGCCGAGCCGCTGACCACCTGGCACTACCGGGCCGAGGCGATGGCCGAGGAGATGCAACGCACCCACTACGTGCTGCAGGCCCTGCTGTACTCCGTGGCCCTGCACCGCTACCTCCGCTGGCGGCAGCCCGACTACGACCCGGCGCGGCACCTCGGTCCGGTGCTCTACCTCTTCGTCCGGGGCATGACCGGCCCGGACTCACCGCCGGACGCCGGCGTCTTCCGCTGGACGCCGCCGCCTGCGCTGGTCACCGAGCTGTCCGACCTGCTGGCCGGGCCGTCGTGATCCCGGTCCGCGCCACCGGCCTGCTCGCCGAGTTCGCCGAGGCCGGCGTGCTGTCCGCCGCCGACGTGCACGTGGCGCTGCGGTTGTCCCGGCTGGGTAACGAGCGGTCCGAGACGGTGCTGCTGGCCGTGGCGCTCGCCGTCCGCGGCGTGCGCACCGGCTCGGTCTGCGTCGAGCTGGCGACCGTGGCCGACTCGGTGGTCCCCGACGAGGACGCGCCCCCGGTGGAACTGAAGTGGCCCGCTGACTGGACGGCGCTGGCCGACAGCCCGCTGGTCGCCGTGGGGGCGGAGGCGCCGTGGCGGCCGCTGCGCCTGGTCGACGGGCTGCTCTACCTTGACCGGTACTGGCAGCAGGAGCAACTGGTCCGCCGCGAGCTCGATGCGCGCGCCCACCCGGTGCCCGCGGTCGACCTCGCCCCGCTGGCCGGGCTCTTCCCCGGGCCGTCGCCGGACCGGCAGCGGCTCGCCGCCGCCGTAGCGGCCGGACGCTGGGTGAGCGTGCTGACCGGCGGCCCCGGCACCGGCAAGACGCACACGGTGGCGCGTCTGCTGAAGCTGCTGCAGGCCCAGCCCGGCCCGCCGCTGCGGATCGCGCTGGCCGCGCCCACCGGCAAGGCCGCGGCCCGGCTGCAGGAGTCGGTGCAGGAACAGGCCGCCGCGGTCGGGCTGCCGGCCGACCTCACCGCCTCCACGCTGCACCGGCTGCTCGGCTGGCGCCCCGACAGCCGCAGCCGCTTCCGGCACGACGCGGGCAACCACCTGCCCTTCGACGTGGTCGTCGTCGACGAGTCCTCGATGGTGCCGCTGACGCTGATGGCCCGGCTGCTGGAGGCCGTCCGGCCGACGGCGCGGCTGGTGCTGGTGGGCGACCCCGACCAGTTGACCCCGGTCGAGGCCGGTGCGGTGCTGTCCGACCTGGTGCACCGGCCCGCCGATGCCGGGGACCTCGGCGATCTCGGCGATCTCGATGACCTCGGCGACGAGGAGCGTCGCCAGCTGCGCAACGGGGTGGTCCGGCTGCGGGTCTCGCACCGCTACGGCGAGGGCATCGGAGGCCTGGCCGAGGCGGTGCGCACCGGCGACGCCGACCGGGTGCTGGAGATGCTGTCCGCGCAGGACGGGCTGTCCCTGGTTGCCGGCACCGGCGAGCTGGAGGCGGAGGTGCGCCGGGACGGCGACGAGCTGCGGGCCGCCGCGGTGGCCGGCGACGGGGCGGGCAGCCTGCGGCTGCTGGGCCGGCACCGGCTGCTGTGCGCGCACCGGCACGGCCCCTACGGCGTCTCCGGCTGGAACGAGCAGATCGGCCGCTGGACCGGGGCGACGCCGGGGGAGTGGCGGCCCGGACAGCCTCTGCTGATCACCGCCAACGACCACGAGAACCGGCTGTACAACGGCGACACCGGTGTCGTCGTGGAGACCGCGGAGGGCCCGCGTGCGGCGTTCTCCCGCAGCGCCGGTGTGGAGCTGGTGCCGCTGTCCCGGCTGTCCTCGGTCGCCGCCGCGCACGCGCTCACCGTGCACCGCAGCCAGGGCAGCCAGTACGAGGCGGTCACCGTGCTGCTCCCGCCGGCGACCTCGGCGATCCTGACCCGCGAGCTGCTCTACACCGCGGTGACCCGGGCCAGCCGTCGCGTGCGCGTGGTCGGCACCGAGGAGTCAGTGCGGGCCGCCGTCGGCCGCCAGGTGGTCCGGGCGAGCGGGCTGCGGCGGGTCGGGTCAGACGGCGGGTAGCCGGATGCCCAGCGCGACCGTCAGCTCCAGCACCGTCCGCGGGTCCTCCAGCCGGTCGCCGTAGAGCTCGCGCAGCTGTCCCATCCGGTAGCGGACGGTCTGCGGGTGCACGAACAGCTCGGCGGCCACCCGGTCGCGCCGGCCGTGGTGCAGCAGCCACGCCCGCAGGGTCTCGGTGAGCTTCTCCCGGGCACCCGCGGCCAGGTCGTCGAGCGGGGCGAGCACCTGGGCCCGCAGGTCGGCCAGCGCCTCGTCGTCCGCACGCAGGACAAGCTCGGCCAGCCGTCGCTGGGTGTCAAGCGGTGCCGTCCCGTCCGGGGTCAGCCCCAGCTGGACGGCGCGCAGCGCCCGCGCGTAGGAGGCGTGGACCTCTGCCCACGGGCGCGCCGGCCCCACGACGGCCTCCCGGCCGTCCAGCACCGAGACCAGCGCCGCCCGCGCGCGCCCCTCGGCGTCAGGAACCAGCAGCACGGTGGTGTCCGACGCCGGATCCACCGCGGGGACGTCCTCGCTGACCTGCAGCGTGCGGCTGTCCAGCAGCGCGAGCGCGCCGCGCGCCCGGGCCGCCGGGACGACGACGGCGGTCAGCGTCCGGGGCGGCTCCCAGTCCGCCCGGGCGGCGGCGTCGGCCAGGTCCTCCGGTGCGCCGCCGGCCAGCAGTCGCTGCCCGAGCCGATCCAGGTACCGGCGCCGTACCCGGCCGCTGGTCGCCAGCTCGTCGGCGTGCCCGGCCACGCTCGAGGCCGACAGCTGGTCGATGTAGGCGAACACCAACTCGGCGAAGCGGGCCAGCTGCAGGGCGGTCAGCCCGGCCGCTACGGCGCTGGCCGCCATGTGCCGCCAGGCCACCCGCGCCCCCACCCGGTAGGCGCCGAGCAGCGCGTCCATCGACCGGCCGCTGCGGGCCTCGCCGCGGCCGAGCGCGTAGGCCCCGTCCAGCGCCGGCTCGATCGGGGTGCTGGCGTCGGCGCCGCCGCCGGTCGTCGCCAGCTCCAGGAACCCGCCGAGCGCCAACTGGACGGCGTTGCCGATCGTGCGGCCCATGTCCCCGGCGAACGCGTCGGCGTAGCTGGGCACCTCGACCACGATGGCGGCCACCGTGCGCTCGGCGACCGAGGGCAGGTCGGCGCGCATGGCGTCGGCAACCGTCGTCGGCAGCGTGGACTGCTCGGGCGTCATGCCACCTCGATTGTTCGGAGAGAACAGAAGCTACCCGTCGATTCACGTCGAAGGCACAGGTGATTGTCCCGCCGGTTGGGCAAGGTAGGACCATGACCACGACCGTCCCGCAGCCGACCCCGGCGCGGCAACCGCGTCCGGCACTGCGCGACCGGGTGCTGAAGCTCGTCGAGCTGGCCACTACGCCGCTCCTGCCCACCGACTACCTCGACCTGGTCGCCCCGCTCCGCTCCGGCGCCGCCCTGCGTGGCCGGATCGAGGCGGTGCTCCCGGAGACCCGGGACGCCGCCACCCTGGTCATCCGGCCGGGCCGGGGCTGGCGCGGGCACACTCCCGGCCAGTACGTCCGAATCGGCGTGGACGTCGACGGCGTCCGTCAGTGGCGGGCCTACTCGCTGACCTCCCGCCTGGGCCGCGCCGACGGCTGCATCGCGATCACCGTCAAGGCCATCCCCGGCGGCACGGTCAGCAACCACCTGGTGCACCGCACGGCGCCCGGCACGGTCATCCAGCTCGACCAGGCCGCGGGGGAGTTCGTCCTCCCCACGCAGCGGCCGGCCAAGGCGCTGTTCGTCACCGCCGGCTCGGGTATCACTCCGGTGATGGGGTTGCTGCGCAACCACCCGGAGCTGACCGACGTCGTCCTGGTGCACTCCGCGCCCACCCCCGAGGACGTCGTCTTCGCCGCGGAGCTGTGGAGCCTGGCCGCCGACGGGCGCATCCGGCTGGTCGAGCAGCACACCGACACCGCCGGGCTGCTCGACGCGGCCGGCATCGCCGCGCTCGTGCCCGACTCCGCCGAGCGGGCAACCTGGGCCTGCGGGCCGGTGGGCATGCTCGAAGCGATCGAGGAGCACTGGGCCGCCGCCGGCCTGGCCGACCGGCTGTACACCGAGCGGTTCCGCCCCACGGTGCTGGTGACCGGCGAGGGCGGCACCGTCTCCTTCGCCCGGTCCGGCACCACGCTGGAGGCCGACGGCGCGACCCCGATCCTGGACGTCGCCGAGGAGGCCGGGGTCCTGATGCCCAGTGGCTGCCGGATGGGCATCTGCTTCGGCTGCGTGCTGCCGCTGCGGGAGGGGGCCGTCCGTGACCTGCGCAACGGCGAGATCACCACCGCGGCGCCCGGGGACGGCGTCCTGATCCAGACCTGCATCAGCGCCGCCGCCGGCGCCTGCGACATCGACCACTGACGACGAGGAGCCGGACATGACCGTGCTGCAGAAGAAGAACGAGAGCCCGATCGCGCACCTGACGGCTGCCGACATCGAGGCCATCGGCCGCGAGCTCGACGCCCTCCGGCAGGAGGTGGTCGAGAGCCGGGGCGAGTCCGACGCCGCCTACATCCGCAAGGTCATCGCGGTGCAGCGGAAGCTCGAGCTGGGCAGTCGCGCGGCCCTGCTGGTGTCGATGTTCCCGCCGGCCTGGCTCGTCGGGACGGTCGGCCTGTCGGTGGCCAAAATCCTGGAGAACATGGAGATCGGGCACAACATCCTGCACGGCCAGTGGGACTGGATGCGCGACCCGAAGATCCACTCCACGACCTGGGAGTGGGACATGGCCAGCCCCGCCGAGCAGTGGAAGCACTCGCACAACGAGCTGCACCACACGTACACGAACGTGATCGGCAAGGACAACGACCTCGGCTACGGGATCATGCGGGTCGACGAGGACCAGCGCTGGCACCCGCTGTACCTGGTGCAGCCGCTGTCGAACTTCGTCAACGCCTGCCTCTTCGAGTACGGCATCGCCGCCTACGACCTGGAGCTGGGCAAGAACCTCGCCTCCGAACGGCGGCGCAACGACCCGGCGTTCCGGGCCCGCGTCAAGGCCGTCCTGCGCAAGATCGGCAAGCAGGCGAGCAAGGACTACCTCGTCCACCCACTGCTGTCCGGGCCGTCGTTCCTGCCCACCCTCGCCGCGAACGTCACCGCGAACGTCGTCCGCAATCTGTGGTCGCACTCGGTGATCATGTGCGGGCACTTCCCGGAGGGCGTCGAGACCTTCGAGAAGAAGTCGATCGAGGGCGAGACCCGCGGGGAGTGGTACGTCCGGCAGATGCTCGGCTCGGCCAACATCTCCGGCAGCAAGGCCATGCACATCATGACCGGCAACCTCTCCCACCAGGTGGAGCACCACCTGTTCCCGGACCTGCCCAGCAACCGGTACGCCGAGATCGCCCCCAAGGTGCGCGACCTGTTCGACCGCTATGGGCTGCGGTACCACTCGGCGTCCCTGCCGCGCCAGGTCGGCTCGGCCTGGCACAAGGTGTTCCGGCTCTCGCTGCCCAACGGCTGGATGGCGCAGACCACCCCGAGAAATGCCCCGGCCCAGGTCGTGAAGCTGGTCCGGATGACCACCGGCGGCGCGAAGGCCCGCCGGCAGTTGCAGGCCGCCGCCTGAGCGGCGGCTGCTACACGTCGACCGGGCTGCCCATCGTGACGGTCCGGTGGACCGGCAACCCGAAGTAGGCCGCGGGGTCGGCCGCGTTGCGCGAGAGGGCCACGAACAGCACCTTGCGCCACCCGGCCATTCCGGCGGCCCGGGTACGGCGGACCGGCCCCCGGGACAGGAAGAACGATGCGTTCCCGACGTCCATCGTCCGAAGGTCGAGCACCCCGGCCGCGCACGCCTGACGCAGGGCATGCGGCAGGTCCGGTGCGTCGGAGAATCCGAACCGCACCGACAGGTGCTGGATGCCGTCGTCCTCGTGGCCCAGGTGGTCGACCGAGAAGCGCTCCGCCACCGGCACGTGCGGGATGTTCTGGGCGCTCGCGGACACGATCAGCACGCTGGTGTGCAGAATCTTGTTGTGCTCCACGTTGGCCCGCAGCGCCAGCGGGGTCGTCTCCTTGCCCGGGTGCGGGAAGACTGCGGTGCCCGGCACCCGGGGCAGGCCGCGGCCGTACAGGTCGTCGACGAACTCGCAGAGTGAGCCCTCCTGCACCCGCCGGTTGCCCGCGACGATCTCCCGGCCGCGGCGCCACGTGGTCATGACGGTGAACACGACGACGGCGATCAGCAGCGGCAGCCAGCCGCCGTGCGCGACCTTGGACAGGTTCGCCGACAGGAAGGTCAGCTCCACCAGGCCGAAGGCCACGGCGGCGAGGGCGAGCTTCCACGGCTGCCACTCCCACAGCACGCGGGCCACGACCAGCAGCAGCACGGTGTCGATGACCAGGGCCCCGGTCACCGACACGCCGTAGGCCGTGGCCAGCCGCTCCGCGGAGCGGAAGGTCAGCATGACCACCAGGACGCCGACGAACAGCGCGGCGTTCACGCCCGGCAGGTAGATCTGCCCCGCCTCCTCCTTCGAGGTCTGCCGGACGGTGACCGGGGGCAGCAGCCCGAGCTGCACGGCCTGCCGGGACAGCGAGAAGGCGCCGGAGATCACCGCCTGGCTGGCGATCACGGTGGCGGCCGTGGCCAGCAGGACCATCGGCAGCTGCGCCCAGCTGGGGTAGAGCAGATAGAACGGGCTCGAGACCGACTCCGGGTGCCGAAGGATGAGCGAGGCCTGGCCGAGGTAGTTCAGCGTCAGCGCCGGGAACACGACGAAGAACCAGGCGCGCAGGATCGGTTGCCGGCCGAAGTGCCCCATGTCGGCGTAGAGCGCCTCCGCGCCGGTGATGACCAGCACGACCGCGCCCATCGCGATGAAGGCGATGCCGGGGTGGTCGAAGACGAAGAACAGTGCATAGGTGGGTGACAGGCCCTTCAGCACGCCGGGCTGGGCAACGATGCCCCGGACGCCGGCGACGGCCAGGGCGGCGAACCACAGCAGGGTGACCGGCCCGAACAGCGCGCCGACCTTACCGGTGCCGAAGCGCTGCACCGCGAACAGGGCGGTGAGGATGACCGCGGCCACCGGCACCACCAGGTGGCCCAGCGCCGGAGCGGCCACCCGGACTCCCTCCACCGCGGAGAGCACGCTGATCGCCGGGGTGATCAGGGAGTCGCCGTAGAACAGGGCCACCCCGAGGATGCCGAGCACGACGAGCAGGCTGGAGCGGCGGCTGCGGGCGTACAGCCGGCGGGCGAGCGCGGTGAGCGCCATGACGCCACCCTCGCCGTCGTTGTCGGCCCGCATCAGGACGCTGACGTACTTGATGGAGACGATCAGGGTGATCGACCAGAACATCATCGAGATGACGCCGTAGACGTCGCCCTCCGTGGGGCGCACGGCGCCGTCGTCGATGGAGAAGACGGTCTGCAACGCGTAGAGCGGGCTCGTCCCGATGTCACCGAACACGATTCCGAGCGCCGCCAGCACCAGGCTGCCGGACCGGCCGTGGTGCCGCTGCTCCGGCGCGGCAGGGTCGGGCGAGGGGGGTGCCGCGGTGCCGGGCGCCGTCGTCGGACCGGTCACGTGCCCTCCTCGCTAACGCTCGTCGACTCGTGCCCGATGGTGCTGCGCCTTCGCGTGACCTCGCAAGCTCGGTCACGGACGTGCCTTCCGCTCGTGGGGCAGCTCCGCCGTCCCGGTGGCCCGTCGAGTCTCCACCGCTGCGCCGTCCCCGGCGCGTCGTGCTCACAGCGCGCGCAGAATGTCCTCGACCCGCTCCTTGGCGTCCCCGAACAGCATGCTGCTGTTGTCCCGGAAGAACAGCGGATTCTGCACGCCGGCGTAGCCGGTGCTCATCGACCGCTTGAACACTATGACGTGCTCGGCCTCCCAGACGTGCAGCACCGGCATGCCGGCGATCGGGCTGCCGGAGTCGTCGATAGCCGCCGGGTTGACCGTGTCGTTGGCGCCGATGACCAGCACCACCGAGGTGTCCGGGAAGTCGTCGTTGATCTCGTCCATCTCCAGGACGACGTCGTAGGGCACTTTCGCCTCGGCCAGCAGCACGTTCATGTGCCCGGGGAGCCGGCCGGCGACCGGGTGGATGCCGAACCGGACGGTCACGCCGCGCTCGCGCAGCTTGCGGGTCAGCTCCGCCACCGGGTACTGCGCCTGGGCCACCGCCATCCCGTAGCCCGGCGTGATCACCACCGAGGTGGCGTCCAGCAGCAGCGCGGCGGCGTCCTCGGGGCTGATCTCGCGGTGGTCGCCGTAGTCGCGGTCGGGAGCGGTGCCGCCCTCGTTGCCGAACCCGCCGGCGATGACCGACAGGAACGACCGGTTCATCGCCCGGCACATGATGTAGGACAGGTAGGCACCGGAGGACCCGACCAGGGCGCCGGTGACGATGAGCAGGTCGCTGTCGAGCAGGAAGCCCGACGCCGCGGCCGCCCAGCCGGAGTAGCTGTTGAGCATCGACACCACGACCGGCATGTCGCCGCCGCCGATGGAGGCGACCAGGTGCCAGCCCAGCGCGAGGGCAAGCACGGTGACGGCGATCAGCAGCCCGAGGTTCGGCCCGACGACGAACAGCACCGTCAGGACGACGAAGGCCACCAGCGCGCCGATGTTGAGCAGCGTGCGGCCGGGCAGCATGAGCGGGTTGGACCGGATCCGCCCGGACAGCTTTCCGAACGCCACGACCGACCCGGTGAGCGTCACCGCACCGATGAACACGCCGATGAACACCTCGGCGGAGTGGATGCCGAGCAGGGAGCCGGCGACCTCGGTCTGCTCGCCGGCGCGGGCCTCGACCGACAGGTAGCCGTTCCAGCCCACCAGCACGGCGGCCAGGCCGACGAAGCTGTGCAGGACGGCGATCAGTTCGGGCATGCCGGTCATCTCGACCCGGCGGGCCCGCCAGATGCCGATCGCCGCCCCGACGACCATGGCAAGGGCGATCAACGCGAGGCCGGTGCCGTCGATGCTGCGCGACGCCAGCCCGATGATGGCGGCCAGCGCGATGGCCATGCCGGCCATGCCGAACACGTTCCCCGCCTTGGCGGTCTCGTGCCGGGACAGCCCGGCCAGGCTCAGGATGAACAGCAGGGCGGCGACGATGGAGGCCGCCCGGACGGCGCTCTCCGCGCTCATCGGGTGAACAGGCCGAGCATGCGGCGGGTGACGGCGAACCCGCCGAAGACGTTGACGCTTGCCACCAGGACGGCGAGCGATGCAAGCGCGGTGACCACCGGGTCGCCGCGGCCGACCTGCAGCAGCGCGCCGACCACGATGATCCCCGAGATGGCGTTGGTCACCGACATCAGCGGGGTGTGCAGGGCGTGGTGCACGTGTCCGATCACATAGAACCCGATCACGATGGCCAGCGCGAAGACCGTGAGGTGCTCGATCAGCGGGCCTGGCGAGAGCGCGGTGAGCACGAACAGCAGCGCCGCGGCCAGCCCGACGCCGATGAAGCGCCGGCTCGCCGACGGCACCGCCGCCGGCACCACTGGTACCTGCGCGGCCGGCGCCGGTGGCGGTGCGGCCGACACGGGCACCGGGGGCGGCGGCCACGTCTTCTCCCCGGCGTGCACCACCGTCATCGAGCGCTGGACGACGTCGTCCAGGTCGAGCACGACCTGGCCGTCCTTGCCCGGGGTCAGCAGCTTCATCAGGTTGACCAGGTTGGTCCCGTACAGCTGCGAGGCCTGGGCGGGCAACCGCCCGGGCAGGTCGGTGTAGCCGATGATCGACACGCCGTTCGACGTCACGACCAGCTCGTCGGCGACGGTGCCCGCGACGTTGCCGCCCATGGCCGCGGCCATGTCGACCACGACACTGCCCGGGCGCATGCTCGCCACCATCTCCTCGGTGATCAGCCGGGGCGCCGGCCGGCCGGGGATCAGCGCGGTGGTGATGATGATGTCGACGTCGGCCGCCTGCTCGGCGTAGGCCTGCGCGGCCCGCCGGTCATGGTCGGCGGAGGTCTCCCGGGCGTAGCCGTCGCTGCTGACCTGCTGCTCGGCCGGCGCCACGGCGACGTACTCGCCGCCCAGCGAGCGGATCTGCTCGGCCACCTCGGGGCGGACGTCGGTGGCCCGGACGATCGCGCCCAGGCTGCTCGCCGTCCCGATCGCGGCCAGGCCGGCCACCCCGGCCCCCACCACCAGGACCTTCGCCGGCGGCACCTTGCCCGCGGCGGTGACCTGCCCGGTGAAGAACCGGCCGAAGGTGTGCGCGGCCTCGACCACCGCCCGGTAGCCGGCGATGTTGGCCATGGAGCTCAGCACGTCCAGCGACTGGGCGCGGGAGATCCGGGGGACGGCGTCCATGGCCAGTGCGGTGACCGGCCGGGCGGCGAGCGCGTCCAGCAGCTCGGGGGCGAGCGCGGGGGTCAGCAGGCTGATCAGCACCGCGCCGTCCCGGAGGCCGGCGATCTCCTGCGCCGAAGGCGCGTTCACCGCCAGGACGACGTCGGCGGCCCAGGCCTGGGCGGCGGTGCCGACCGTGGCGCCGGCCGCCGCGTACGCCTCGTCGGGGAAGGTGCTGGCCAGCCCCGCGCCCGCGGCGACGACCACCTCGTAGCCCAGCCCTCGGAGCTGGCCGACCGTGGTCGGGGTGGCGGCGACCCGCGTCTCTGCGGGGCGGGACTCGTGGACGACACCGATCTGCACGCGCGCTCCGTTCGTGGCAGGTCTGTTCCGGGCGCTGAGTGGACCATCCCGCGGTGCGTTGCGCAGCCGCGACCCCCTTGGCAGCCGTGCGGCAGCCGAGGAGGGTGACCCCATGAAGCGCGGACTGCGTGCCGTTCCGGCCAGCGTGGCCGCTGCCGTCGCCGCGGTGGCGGCCCTCGGCGCGCGCGACGTGCTGCAGCGTGAGCACGCGCTGCTGCGCAACTTCCCGGTGGTCGGTCACGCCCGGTATCTGCTGGAGGCCGTCGGCCCGGAGTTGCGGCAGTACCTGGTCGCGGGGAACAACGAGGAGCGGCCGTTCACCCGGGACCAGCGCCGCTGGGTCTACGCCTCGGCCAAAAAGGAGAACAACTACTTCGGCTTCGGGACAGACAACGACCTGGAGTACACCGCGGGCTATCCGATCATCAAGCACCGCACCTTCGGCCGGGCGGTGCCGCCCTCGCATGTGGAGGCCGGCCACGAGGTCGACCTGCCGGGCGCGAAGGTGCTCGGCGCGGCGCGCGGCCGCGCGACGGCATTCCGGCCGAGTTCGGTCGTGAACATTTCCGCGATGAGCTTC
>NZ_FNOZ01000182.1 GCF_900107175.1 Modestobacter sp. DSM 44400
CTTCTCAGCCCGAGGCCGCGATCCTCACAAGATCATGTCCTTCTTCCCCCTCAAGTTCGAAGAGCCCGTTTGGTCGGGGTGAGGGCGTCGGAGCCGGCGATCAGGGCGGTGAGCTTGTCGACCATCAGCGCCCGGATCGCAGCGTTCCGGGTGACCTGCTCGGGGTTCAGGCAGACGATGAACCGCTCATCATCGCGGATTTTCACCTCTTTGACCTGCAGGTTCCCGGCGACGGTGGAGTAGCGGCCCGGCCGGGCCAGGGCCGCCATCGCGTCGGGGTTGGTGGTGCGGATCTTCTCCCCGAGGATGTAGCCGTGTCCGCCGGCGCGCAGATCGCGGCGGTTGGCCGCGGAGGTGAACCCGCGGTCACCGACCCACACGATGCGGGCCAGCGTCCACTCCTGCAGATCGGCCTTGGCCTGCCGGATCAGGGCGGAGTCCGCGGTGTTGCCCGGCCAGCACCACACCCGCACCGGAATCCCGGCGCGGGTCACCGCCATCCCGATCACGATCTGCGGCAGATCACCGCGGGAGTCCTTGGACTTCCCCCACGTCCGGAACCCCGCCGACCCACCACCACCGGCCTCCGCAGCCTCCGCAACCTCCGGGGCTGGGGCAGCCTCCGGGGCTGGGGCCGGGGTGTCAGCCGGGGCACCGGTCGGGGTGTCGGTCTCCACGGCAGTCGTTGACATGGCCGCCCCCGCCTGCGGCGGCGCCGGCGGGGCGGTGGCCGGCACGGGCATGCCGCGGGCGTCGCGGGCGACCGGGGTGTCGGCGTCGGCCTGGAAGTAGGTGGAGGTGGTGTCGAAGAACAGCAGGTCGACCTCCAGGTCCAGCAGCGAGGCGACCGACCAGAACACCTCGCGCTCCACCTGCGGCGCGGCCTCGATCAGCCAGTCCATCGCCCGGTAGCACTCATCCTCGCCGACCCCCACCAGACCACCGGCGCCGTCATCGCCGGCGAGGTCGTTGCCAGTGCCGTCATCGCGCCTGCCGTCATCGCGCCTGCCGTCATCGCGCGTGCCGTCATCGCGCGTGCCGTCATCGCGCGTGCCGTCATCGCGCGTGCCGTC
>NZ_FNOZ01000154.1 GCF_900107175.1 Modestobacter sp. DSM 44400
TCCACCGTCAGCATCGAGGGGCCACGGGCTTCTCAGCCCGAGGCCGCGATCCTGACAAGATCATGTCCTTCTTCCCCCTCAAGTTCGAAGAGCCCCCATAGACGCGACCGTCATCAAGCTGGCGCGCGAGCTCGTCGAGCAACTGAGGCCGACCCTGTCGGGTGGGTGAGGCGGGGGCGCGGACCTCCACGCGCCGCTCGACGACCCGGACGGCAGAAAGACCCGAGGCCGCGACTCGCGCTTGTTCCCACGTTCGGTGCCGGCAGCTGGCCGAACACCACTTGGCGATCGGGCCTACGGGAGCGCGGAGTTATCGGGCCACCGCACCAACCGCACGTGCCAGCCGCGGCCCGTCGCGCCGTCCCGCTCGCGGCGTCTTGAACCGACGTGAGGTTCCGTGATCGCGTCGGCGAGGCGTCTGATTTCTCTTGCTGCTCGCGAAGACGCCGTTCGCGCTCCCGACGACGCGCGCGGTACTCGGGGCTGCCCCTGCTTGCCATGCCCTCAGCGTCCGAAGAAACGTTCCGAAACTCGTCACCACGAATTGCCGGAGCCGCAGATGCAAGAGGTGTGCTCGATCGCGATCTTGATCGCTGCACTTGCTGATGAGAACCTTGTCGGGTCCGGCGACGCCGTCGTTACATCGGTGCGGGTGAGCTCGCAGAGGTGTGTTGGCGCGGGGTTCTCGGGTGCCGCTTGATTGCTGCCGTAGAGCGCGTGGGTCTGTATCCCTGGCAGAGGACCCTCCGGACTTCCCGTCCTGCGGAGACCCCCCACCGCGCCGCTCCCGCACCTGACACCGCGGGAGCGCCAGGTGCTCAACTCCTCGCCGCCGACCTGCCGGTGGCCGTGATCGGCGCCAGGGTCGGTCTCGCGCCCAAGACGGTCGCCAACCACGCCTCGGCGGTGTTCGCCATACTGCACGTCGTCGGACGGGCGGACGCCGGCGTGTGGGCGCCTGGCGCGGCTGGGCTGGACCTGCATCGGTCTCCCGGCATCTTGGGGTGCACACATGGGAAACGCCGTTCTGAGCTCCATAGACGCAGGTCGTCGACGAGCGACAACCGGCAGGTTGTCGGTCGAACGCCGTCGCTGCAACGCGGGGTGTCGCGCGTGACGAAACGGAATTTGTGGCGTTGCCCTGCGTCTGTGGTGGCGGCGTCAGCGGCGGGGGTCGGGGAAGTCGAGACTGGTGTACCCGGGGGCGCGCTTGGCCAGGGATGAGGCGAGGACGCCGGTGCTGATGTCGTGGTAGTCGTGGACTTCGGCCGTGTCCTTGCCCGGGAACGGCCGGAGGATGCGCCCGGCGTACTGCACGAGGCGGCCCTTGAAGGCGACCGGCGCGGCGAGGAACAGGGTGTCCAGCGCCGGGCAGTCGAAGCCCTCGCCGATGTAGGGGCCGGTGGCGACGGCAAGCAGCGGCGGCCGGTCGGGTCGGGGCTGCAGGCGGCCCAGTGCCGCGGCGCGGGCTTTAGCCTCGATCTTCCGTGATCTTGATGCGGAGCATGATCATCGGCTTCTGGTCCCGTGTGGGCGTCAGGATGGCATTGGGGTGTGACGGATCGG
>NZ_FNOZ01000146.1 GCF_900107175.1 Modestobacter sp. DSM 44400
AATCAGCGCCGCCGAGTACGGTTCGCCTGCACTCGGCGACACCGCCGGGTCACCGTCTGCTGAGGGTCATTTCCCCCTCAAGTTCGAAGAGCCCCCATGGCGGAGAAGACGTGCGAGCGCGGCTTGATGCCGAGCTCGTCAGCGAACTCGGCGTGCGTGTAGCCAGCTCGCCAGACGACCTCGCGGATAGGTTGCTCACCGAACGTGCGGGGCATGGTGTCTCCTGGAGAAATAGCGCCAAGAGCAACCCGCAAAACGACATAGTGCCGCGCTGCGGGTTCCTCTTCCTAAGGACCCGACAGCCTTGCGGCGTCGTTGAGATCAATCGTACGACAGAAACCAACGACTTTGGATGAAGCCTCAGTCGACGGCGCTTGCTGCTTCCACGAGACGCGCACTCGCTGAAACAGAACGCGCTCCTGATGCTCTCTACGGCGACTTTCGAGCTGTTCGTCGCTTTCCTCGCGCTTGCGGGTCAGCGTGGACGTCACGCCCTTGGGGTGCGGCTGCACGGTGATGGTCTCGATGACGTGCTCCAGCAGGGAGCGCTGCCAGGGCACGTCGTGTTCGGCCCAGGCGTCACGGAGGCTGCGGCCGCCCGTGTCGATGACGAACGCAGCGCGGTGGACGTCGGCCAGTGCTCGGCGGTGCTGGTCAAGCTGCGCCGTAATGCGGGCGACCTGGGCTCGGTAGCGCTCCTTGGTCATGTCGCCGTCTGCGTATGCCGTGTCGACGCGGCTGAGTGCCTTCTCAGCGCGGTCGATCTCGTGGCGCAGGTCGTCGCCGTCGGCGCGCTCAATCGGAGACGCCAGGGCCGCCTGGAGGTCTGGAACGTCCAGTCGCGCGAAGACTTGGTCCAGGACCCAGCGCTCGGCTGATGCCGCGTCGATCCGCAGCTTGCCGCAGCCGCCGGTGGCGGGGTTGCACATGAACGTCCGCGACTTCACTCGCTGAGGGCTGCTCTTCGTCGGCGGTGACGTCCGCGTCGAGCCGTGCAGTCGAGAGCCACACAGGCCGCAAGTGAGGAAGCCCGACAGGGGAAACTTCCGCCGGTTGGACCAGTCCGGCTGCCGTGTCTCCGCGTAGCGGCTGTCGTCGTACAGCAGCTCGCGTAGCCGGTCCCAGTCGGCGCGGTCGAGGATGGGTTCGGTCACCTGCTGCATGGAGCCGTCGTCCTGTACGACGCAGCCGATGGTGGCCGGCACGGTCAGTACGCGCTTCAACGTCCGCGCGTGCCAGCGAGCGCCGTCCTTCGTGCGCGGGCTCGGGCCGGTCTTGATGTCGCGCTTGTTGAAGTCGTGCCACACGCCGTACAGGCTCTCGCCGTTCAAGATCCGCTGTGCAGCTCCGCGGATCACGGCGGCGCGCTCGGGATGGATCCTGAGCTTGCCGCCCGCAGCGTTGGTGTACCCGTATGGCGGGAAGCCGCCGTGACGGAGGCCGTTCTCTCTGCGCTCCTTCGCCTTGCGCGCTACTCGCTCGCCGATGCGACCAGCCTCGGCGGCGTCCCATGCGGCGAGCGTGATGGCCAGTGCGATGCCGTCCGCCGTCTCGATGTTGATGTCACCCGACGCGATGGTTCGCAGCTGGACGTTGTGTTTCTGGTTCAGCTCGATGAGGTCGAGCAGTTCACGTGGCTGCCGAGTCAGACGTGACGTCGAGTAAGCCAGGATGACGTCGATGTCACCGGCTTCGGCTGAGTCGAGCATCCGCTTGTACTCGGGCCGCACCTTCCTCCTGCGGCCACGAGTCCCGGCCCCGCTGGCACTTACGTCGTTGTCGACGTAGATGCCGAAGATGTCCCAGCCTTCGCGCTCGGCACGAGCCTCACAGTCCTGGCGCTGACGCTCGACGGAGGATGTCCCGAGTTCCGTGGAACTTCGGTAGCGGCCCGTTGATCAACTAGGCGGCGTTGCTGACGGGCCCATCATGCGCGGCGGGTACGAC
>NZ_FNOZ01000016.1 GCF_900107175.1 Modestobacter sp. DSM 44400
CGGCGCGTTCCGGCTGCTGGCGGACAAGGCGTACTCCCATCCCAGTACGCGGGCGCACCTGCGGGCGAAGAAGATCGCTCACACGATTCCCGAACGCAGCGACCAGATCGCACGCCGCAAGGCCAAGGGCTCGGCCGGTGGGCGACCACCGGCCTGCGATGCCGAGCTCTACAAGGACCGCAACACCGTCGAACGCGGGTTCGGCCGGCTCAAGCAGTGGCGCGCTATCGCCACCCGCTACGACAAATACGCCACCACCTACCTCGGCGGTGTCCTCCTCGGCTGCATGATCATCCATCACCGCGTCCGCAGTTAGCAGACACGCTCTAGGCACCGGCCCGGGGGCGGGACAGGATCGCCGCCCATGGAGAAGAAGACGCTCGTCCTGGACTGCCTGCCCGGTGAGCCCCTGGAGATCCCCTACGCCCGCATCGAGGGCCGTCGGGGCGAGGGCCCGCACCTGACCGTCCTCGCCGGGGTGCACGGCGGGGAGTACACCGGCCCGGCCGCAGTGCTGCGCCTGCTCCGGGAGCTCGACCCCGCCCAGCTGCGCGGCACCGTCACCGCGGTGCCGGTCCTCAACCAGCCGGCCTTCTGGAGCCGGACGGCGTTCGTCGTCCCGGCCGACGGCAAGAACCTCAACCGGTGCTTCCCCGGGGACCCGGCCGGGTCCTACACCGACGTCCTGGCGCACGAGGTCTTCACCCGGCTGATCGCCCCCAGCGACGCCCTGCTCGACCTGCACGCCGGCGACCTGCCCGAGTCCCTCGAGCCGTTCTGCCTGTACGAGGAGTCCGCGGTCGAGGAGCGGTCCCGGGCGTTGGCGCTGGCGTACGGCCTGGGCCACGTGGTGCGCCAGAGCCGGGCCGTGCGGACGGTCGGGGGCAGTACCAGCAGCGCCGCGGCCGACGTCGGCATCCCGGCGATCATCGCCGAGATCGGCGCCAACGGGATCTGCGACGAGACGTCGGTGGCCGGCCACCTCCGCGGTGTGTTGGCCGTCTGCGCCTCGCTGGGCATGCTGCCGGGAAGCCCGGCCGCACCCGCGTCCGCGCCGGCCGAGCACACCGGCTGGGCGTGGCTGCGCAGCCCGGTCCGGGGCTTCTGGCTGGCGGCGGTACCCGCCGGGACGCAGGTCGCTGCGGGCGACGTGCTCGGCGTGCTGCTGGACCCCTACGGGGAGGAGCTGCACCGGGTTCTCGCTCCGGTCGCCGGCTGCCCGCTGTTTGTCACCAGCAGCCCGGCAGTGGTCCCCGACGGCCTGCTCCTCGGGCTCGCCACCGCCTGAGGGCGGCGGGCGAGCGGTTCGTGACGTGTCGGAACGAGCCGTTCCGGCACGTCCTCGGGCCCGTTCCAAACGTAACAGGAAAGAAATGCTTGGCGCCCGCTGTAATGAACGCTACGGTCCCTCCACCCGGTCGGGACGCGTTCCCCGGCCTCGCTCCGCACCGCGCACGACCAGGCCACTCCCACCACAACCCGCTGCGGCGGGCAGGACGATGAGGCAGTCGATGACACGTTCAACCCGAATCAGGTCAGCCGGGATCGCGGCGGTCGCCGCGGTCACCCTCGCCGCCTGCGGCGGTGGGTCCAGCGGCGGCTCCAGCAGCTCGGCCGCCGGGAGCTCCGGGCCCGTCGAGGGTGGCGACCTCACCATCGCGCGGGCGGCCGACATCATCTCCATGGACAAGACCACCACGTTCGACAACAACTCGATCTACGTGATGGAACAGATCATGGAGCCGCTGTTCACCGTCAGCGCCGACGGCACGAAGGTCGAGCCCTGGCTGGCCACGGACTACGCGATGTCCGATGACAAGCTCACGTACACGATCAAGCTCCGCGACGGCGTGACGTTCTCCACCGGTGCCCCGATGACCGCCAAGGACGTGAAGTTCTCCATCGACGAGGACACCAAGACCGGCGCCGACGGCTGGGGCTTCATCAACACCGCGATCGACTCGGTCGAGGCCACCGACGACTCCACGGTCACCGTCAAGCTCAAGTACCCCTGGGCGCCGCTGCTGGCCGACCTGTCCCTGTTCTCCAACGGCGTCATCCCGGCCGACTACGGCGGCAAGACCGCCGAGGAGTTCTACCAGGCCCCGGTCGGCACCGGCCCGTTCATCTGGAACGAGTGGAAGAAGGGCCAGTACGTCAAGATCGACAAGAACCCCGACTACTGGGGGGAGAAGGGCCCGTACCTGGACAGCGTGACCTGGACCGTCGTCCCGGACGCGAACACCCGGAAGCTGCAGGTCCAAGGTGGACAGGTCGACATCGACGAGTTCCCGGACTGGTCCAGCTTCAGCTCGCTGAAGGACAGCCCCGGCATCACCGCCACGGCCTTCCCCTCGACCCGCATCGACTACGTCGCCTTCAACGAGCAGAAGACGCCGTTCTCCGACGTGCACGTGCGGCGGGCGATCGCCTACGCCCTGGACCGCGAGTCGATGGTGAAGTCGGTGCTCTACGGCAACGGCAGCGCCGCGGACTCCCTGCTGTCCCCGGGGACCCCGTACTACGCGAAGAACCCCGACGCCCCGAACCTCGACGTGGACAAGGCCAAGGCCGAGCTCGCCCAGTCCTCGGCGGCCGGCGGCTTCTCCACCAGCATCACGATCAACGCCGGTGACCCCAACCAGGCGTCGGTGGCGCAGATCATGCAGTCCGAGCTCAAGGAGCTCGGCATCACGCTGGAGATCAAGACGCTGGACCCGACCGCGCTCAAGCAGGCGCGCAACAGCGGCGACTTCAACATGATCATCAGCGGCTGGACGATGGACATCCCGGACCCGGACGAGTGGACGTCGTTCGCCGTGGACCCCGAAGGTGGCTCGCACTCGGCGTACACGTACTACGACAACCCCGAGGTCATCGCACTGAACAAGCAGGCCCAGGCGGAGACCGACGACGCCAAGCGGGCCGACCTGTACCAGCAGCTGCAGGAGAAGACCGCCTCCGACGCCTGGGCGGCCTACCTCTACTACTCGCCCTACGCCTACGCGACCACGGACAAGGTCCAGGGCTTCCACGTCACGCCGCTCGGCAACTACCACCTGGAGGACGTCTACAAGACCCAGTGACCGCGATCCGGGGGGGCGCCGTCGATCGGCGGCGCCACTCCCCGGCCCGGCACCGCAGAGCCCGCACCACAGAGGGGGAAACGTGCTCGACCGGCTCAGGTTCGTCCCGGCACGGCTGCTGCAGTCCGTACCGGTCGTCTTCGGGGTCACCGTGGTGGTCTTCTTCATGGTCCACCTGCTGCCGGGCAATCCGGCGCTGACCATCCTGGGGCAGACCGCGACCCCCGACCGCGTCGCAGCGCTCAACACCCAGCTCGGCCTGGACAAGCCGCTGGTGGACCAGTACTTCATCTTCCTGGGGCGGCTGTTCCGGGGCAGCCTGGGAGACAGCCTGACCTACCAGCGACCGGTCCTGGAACTGGTCCTCCAGGCCATTCCGATCACACTGTCGCTGCTGGTGTTCGCGCTGGTGCTGTCCCTGGTCATCAGTGTTCCGCTGGCCGCGCTCGCGGCCACCGCACCCGGCCGCGGCCGGGACCTGGCCGTGCGGGTCTTCACCCTCCTCGGGCAGGGCATGCCGCAGTTCTGGGTCGGGATCATGCTGATCCTGCTGCTGGGGGTGAAACTGCGGCTGTTCCCGGTCGGCGGCTACGGGATGACCTTCGGCGAGCACCCCTACTACCTGTTCCTGCCGGCGCTCACGCTGGCCATCGCGATGTCGCCGACGACGATCCGGAGCCTGCGCGCCTCGACGATCAACGTGCTCGGCTCGGACTACGTCGGGACGGCGCGGTCCAAAGGCGCCGCCGGGGTGTCGTTGTTCCGCGGCCACGTGTTGCGCAACGCCGCGATCCCGACCGTCTCGATCATCGGGGTCAACCTCGGCTACCTGGTCGGCGGCTCCCTGGTCATCGAGAAGGTCTTCGCCATCCCCGGGCTGGGCTCGCTGATGATCAACGCGATCTTCACCCGGGACTTTCCGACCATCCAGGCGGTGGCGCTCTTCGTCGCCCTCTTCGTCATCGTCGTCGGCATCCTCACCGACGTCGTCTACACCCTCATCGACCCCCGGGTGGACCTGTCCAGCAAGGAGCGCGCATGACCACCGCCGTCGCCACCGCGGCCCGGGCGATGCGCCGGCCGGCCCGGTCCCGGTCGCTGCGACCCTGGTACCGCAACGGCACCCTGGTCGCGGGTCTGGTGATCGTCGGACTCCTGCTGCTGGCCGCGGTCCTCGCCCCGCTGCTGACGCCCTTCGACCCGATCGAGCAGGACCTGCAGAACGCGCTGCAGTCACCCAGCGGGTCGCATTGGCTGGGCACCGACAAGTACGGCCGGGACGTGCTCACCCGGCTGCTCTACGGCGCCCGGGTGGACCTGCGGATCGGCTTCCTCGCCGTCCTCATCCCGTTCGTCGTCGGATCGGTGCTCGGTGCGCTGGCCGGCTACTTCGGCGGCTGGTTCGACGTCGTCGTGATGCGGATCGTCGACGTGTTCTTCGCCTTTCCCTTCTACGTGCTGGTGATCGTGCTGGTCTTCGTGCTGGGCGCCGGGGAGAGCAGCATCTACCTGGCCATCGCCGCGGTCTCCTGGGTGTCCTACGCCAAGATCATGCGTGGCGAGCTGCTGGTCGCGAAGAAGCAGGACTACGTCGTCGCCGCCCGGCTGGGCGGCATGTCGCACGGCCGGGTGCTGATCCGGCACATCACCCCGAACGTGCTCTCGCAGGCGCTCATCTACGCGATGAGCGACATCGTCATGGACATCATGGCGATCGTGACCCTCGGCTACCTGGGTCTGGGCATCGCCCCGCCCACCGCAGAATGGGGCTCCATGATCCTGGACGGCCAGGAGTTCATCACCACGCAGTTCCTGCAGGCCACCATCCCCGGCCTGGCCGTCGTCGTCACCAGTCTGGGCCTGTCCCTGCTGGGGGACGGCCTGTCCGACCTCCTCTCCCCGGAGCGGAGGAAGTGACCATGTCGCAGGGTTCCAGTGACGTCATCTCATCGACCGGCATCGCGCCGGCCGACGAGCCGGCCTCCACGGCCGAGCTCAGCCGGGGCGGCGTGCCGCTGCTGAGCGTGCAGGACCTCAGCATCGGCGTGCGGCTGCCCGGCGGCCGCACGGTGTCGATCGTCGAGGGCGTCTCCTTCGACGTCGACCCCGGCCAGCGGATGGGAATCGTGGGGGAGTCCGGGTCCGGGAAATCGCTGACCCTGCGGGCCGTCGCCGGGTTGCTGCCCAAGCCGGTCGAGGTGCTGTCGGGCCGCGTCGAGTACGGCGGCACCGATCTGCTCACGATGCCGGCCAAGCGGCGCCGCGCGCTGATGGGCCCGGAGATCGCGATGATCTTCCAGGAGCCGATGAGCGCGCTGAACCCGGTGATGCGGGTCGGCGACCAGATCGCCGAGGGGCCTCGCCGGCACCTGGGGCTGTCGGCCAAGGAGGCCGGTGAGCTGGCCGTGTCGATGATGGCCCGGACCGGCATCCCCGACCCCGTGCGCCGGGCCCGGGCCTATCCGCACGAGCTCTCCGGCGGCCTCCGCCAGCGGATCATGATCGCCATGGCCGTCTCCTGCGGCCCGCGGCTGCTGCTGTGCGACGAGCCGACCACGGCACTGGACGTCACCGTGCAGCTGCAGGTGCTGCGGCTGCTGGAACGGCTGTGCGCCGACACGGGCACCTCGCTGGTCTTCGTCACCCACGACCTCGCCGTGGTCAACCAGACGTGCTCGGAGCTGGCGGTCATGTACGCCGGGAACATCGTGGAGTCCGGCCGGGTCAAGGAGGTCTTCCGCCAGCCGCGGCATCCCTACACCCGCGGCCTGCTGGAGTCCGCGCCGGACTTCGACCGCCCCGACCGCGAGCTGGTGCCGATTCCCGGGTTCCCGCCCAACGTCGCCGACCGGCCCTCCGGCTGCCCGTTCGCACCGCGCTGCGGCTACGTGCGCGACCACTGCAGGCAATCCATGCCGCCGCTGGCCGAGGTCGCCCCCGGCCGGCAGGCCGCCTGCTTCGAGAGCTCCCGGCTGACCGAGGTGCTCGCATGAGCGACACCGCGATGCTGCGGGTGGCCGGGCTGACCAAGACCTACAGCCTGGGGACGTCGTGGCTGTCCCGGCTGACCTCGAGAGCCTCGGGAACGCTGAAGGCGCTGGACGGCGTGGACCTGCACCTGTGTCGCGGGGAGATCCTGGCCCTGGTGGGCGAGTCCGGCTCCGGCAAATCGACGCTGGCCAAGATCCTGGTCGGCAGCACCGCGCCCAGCGGCGGCGAGGTGCGGTACCGCGGTGAGGCTGCGCCCGCGCGGCGGGACAAGGAGTCCTCCCGCCGGGTGCAGATGGTCTTCCAGGACCCCTACTCCTCGCTCAACCCGCGGCTGACCGTCGGTGCGATGCTCGCCGAGCTGCTCCTGCTGCACCGGGTGGTGCCGCGCCGGGAGGTGCGGGCGGAGAGCATCCGGCTGCTGAACCTGGTGGGCATGGAGGCCGACGTGCTGAGCGCCTATCCCAGCCAGTTCTCCGGCGGGCAGCGCCAGCGGCTGGCCATCGCCCGCGCGCTCGCCGTGCGGCCCGACGTCCTCATCGCCGACGAGCCGGTCTCCGCGCTGGACGTGTCGGTGCAGGCCACCATCCTGGAGCTGTTCGCCTCGCTGCGCGCCGAGCTGGGCGTGAGCATCCTGTTCATCGCGCACAATCTCGCCGTGGTGCAGCACCTGGCCGACCGGGTGGCGGTCATGTACCTGGGCCGGATCGTCGAGGTGGCCACGACCGCGCAGCTGTTCGCCGCCCCCCGGCATCCCTACACGCGGGCGCTGATCGACTCGATCCCGCGGATGACCGAGGCCAGCGTCAACGACGAGTTCGAGCTCGACGGCGAGCCGCCGAGCCCCTACGACGTCCCGGCCGGCTGCCGCTTCCATCCGCGCTGCCCGCTGGCCAGCGAGATCTGCGTCGCCAACGACCCACCGCTGCTCCCGGTCGGCCCCGCGCACGAGAGTGCGTGCCTCAAGGCCGGCGAGCTGGCGCTGATCCCCCTTCCCGACACCCCGCAGGAGCACCGATGAAGATCTGGATCTCGTTCGACATGGAGGGCGTTGCCGGGATCGTCGACTGGGATCAGTGCCGTCCCAGCGGCGGTGCCCGGTACGAGGTGGGCTGCCAGTTGATGCTCGCCGAGGTCAACGCGGCCATCGAGGGTGCGCTGGCCGGCGGCGCGACCGAGGTCGTGCTCAACGACTCGCACGGCACGATGGCCAACCTCGACCCGCGGGCCATCGCCGGCAACGCCACCTACGTCGCCGGCCGGCACAAGCCGCATTACATGATGCAGGGGCTGGACGAGACCTTCGCCGCGGCCTTCCTGGTCGGCTACCACGGGTCCATCTCCGGGCCACCCTCCACGCTGTCGCACACCTACAACCCCGAGGTGTTCGCCGCCGCCCGCGTCAACGGCGAACTGGTCGGGGAGAGCGGCATCAACGCCCTGGTCGCCGAGCACTACGGCGTCCCGATCGCCTTCGTCTCCGGCGACTCGGTGACCTGGGCGGAGACCGAGCGCTTCGCCAAGGGGGCCGTGCACGTCACCACCAAGGAGTCGATCACCCGGTTCAGCGCGGCCAACCTGCACCCGGCGGAGTCCTGCCGGCTGATCCGGGAGGGGGCCGAGCAGGCCGTGCGCCGGGTGGCCGAGGGCGGCGTCGACACCCCCGGCATCGCCCGGCCGGCGACGCTGGACCTGGAGCTGCAGACCGGCGACATGGCCGAGGTGGCCACCTGGGCCCGCGGCACCGAGCGCACCGGCGAGCGCTCGGTGCGCATCGCCGCCGACGACCTGCTGGAGATGTTCACCTCCTTCGTCGCGGTCACCTACATCACGCGTCAGGCCGGTGGCCGTTGAGCCGCCCGGCTGATCCTCCACACCTCGACCGGCACGCGGGAGACGCGACCCAGATGCACCTGTTCCAGGCCGCCCCGGCGGCGAGCGGTTGGGCCCTGGCCCTGCACGGTGGGGCCGGCGGCCGCGTCGAGGAGCTGTCGCTGGAGGTGGGCGGCTCCTACGGCGAGGGTCTGACCGGGGCCTACCTCGCCGGCGCCGCTGTGCTCGCGGCCGGCGGCACGGCGCTGGACGCGGTCTGCGTCACCGTCTCGCGGCTGGAGGACGACCCGCTGTTCAACGCCGGCCGGGGCGCGGCGCTCACCGCCGCCGGCACCGCGGAGCTGGACGCCTGCGTGATGACCGGCGACGGCCGGGCCGGGGCGGTGGCGGCCTGCCGGCACGCCCGCAATCCGGTGTTCGCTGCCCGGAAGGTCATGGAGGAGACGCCCGCGGTGCTACTCATCGCCCCGGACGAGGACCGGCTCTGCGGCTGGGCGCTCGAGACCGTGCCGCCCGAGTACTTCCTCACCCCGGCCCGTCAGCAGCAGCTCCGCAACGTCCAGGAGCGGACGCTGGAGGGCTCACGGCACGGCACGGTCGGCGCGGTCGCGATCGACGTGCGCGGGCGGGTCGCGGCGGCCACCTCCACCGGGGGCATGGTCAACCAGAGCGAGGGTCGGATCGGGGACACCCCGATCGTCGGTGCGGGCACCTACGCCCGGGACGGCGTCGGCGCCCTCTCGTGCACCGGGCAGGGCGAGGCGTTCATGCAGGGCGTCGTTGCCCATGACGTGGCCGCCCGGGTCCGCTACCTGGGAACGCCGATGGCCGAGGCCATCGAGGCGACCGTGCAGGCCGAGCTCGCCGCGCGGGCGGCTACCGGCGGGCTGATCGCCGTGGCCGCCGACGGCTCGGTCGTCGTCGCTCACAACTCTCCGGCGATGTTCGCCGCCTACCACGACGGCGACCGCCTCGTGATCCACAGCTGACCGGCGGCGGGGCACGGTCATGACCCAGATCAGAGACGCCGTCTTCGCCCGGATGGACGAGCTGAGCCCGGCGGAGAAGAAGGTGGCCCGCTCACTGCTGGCCAACTACCCCAGCGCCGGGCTGGCCAGCGCGGCCACCCTGGCCAGGGCCGCCGGCACCAGCACCCCGACCGTGCTGCGGCTGGTCGCCCGGATCGGCGTCGGGAGCTACCCGGACTTCCAGGAGCAGCTGCGCGAGGAGATCACGCAGCGGATGAACTCCCCGGTCAGCCGGGCCGCGCACCGGCTGCGCGGGGACGGCGACGGGACGCTGTTCCAGCGGTCCACGGCGCAGCGCCTGGAGCTCGTGGAGCGGCTGACCTCGACGGTGCCGCCGAGTGAGTTCGAGGCCGCGGTGGCACTGCTGGCCGCCCCGGCCCGGCGGGTCGTCCTCAACGGCGGCTACTTCTCCCGGCACGTCGCCCGGATCCTGGCCATGCAGCTGGACCAGCTGGTGCCCGGGGTGAGCTACGCCGACGAGCCGCTGGGCCGCGACATCGGCACCTACCTGGACCTGGGCAAGGACTCGGTGGCGATCGTGTTCGACCTGCGCCGCTACGAGCTGCCCGCCAAGCAGGTAGCGGCGCTGGCCCGCCAGCGCGGCGCCGCGGTCATCGTGATCACCGACGAAGGGCTGTCCCCGGCGGCCGACGACGCCGACGTGGTGCTGCCGATCGCCGTCGAGGGCACGCCGTTCGACTCCTTCGCCGGGCTCATCGTGCTGGTCGAGGGTCTCGTCGAGGCGGTCTTCCAGCGGGTCGGCAGCGCCGGGCTGGACCGGATGCGGCAGTGGGAGGAGTCGGTGCTCATCCACCGCGCCTTCCGCGCCGGCCCCGAGCCGGTGGACAGCGACAGCGACGACGCCAGCGACAGCGACGACACCGACGACACCGATCCCGACGGGGAGGACTGAGCCCATGGCCGAGCTCGACGGCAGACTCGACGGTGCCGTCGCCGTCGTCACCGGGACCGCACAGGGCATCGGGCAGGCGATCGCCCGCACCCTCGCCGACGCCGGCGCCACCGTGCACGAGGTCGACAAGGACGACGTCGACCTGTCCGTCAGCGCAGCGGTCGAGGAGTTCTTCGCCGGCATCGGCGACGTCGACGTCCTGGTCAACAACGCCGGGGGCGTCACCGGGCAGACCCATACGCCCATCGACGAGCTGACCGACGCCGCGTGGGACGCGGTGGTCGACGCCAATCTGCGGACGACGCTGAACTGCACCCGGGCCGCCGCCCGGTCGATGAAGCGCCGCCGCTACGGGCGGATCGTCACCATCTCCTCCGGTGCCGGGCGCAGCGTCAGCCTGACCGGCATCCAGGCCTACGCCTCGGCCAAGGCCGCGCAGATCGGCTTCACCCGGCAGATGGCGCACGAGCTGGGGCCGTTCGGGATCACCGTCAACTGCATCGCCCCGGGCTTCGTGCTCTCCAACCCCACCACCCAGCGGCAGTGGGAGAGCTACGGCGCGGACGGCCAGCAGGCGCTGCTCGAGCGGATCGCCGTGCGGGCCACCGGGAAGCCCGCCGACATCGCCCGCGGCGTGCTGTTCTTCGCCGTCCCCTCGGCCGGGTGGGTCAGCGGCCAGACGCTGTCCATCGACGGCGGCCACTCGCTCTTCTGACCCAACCCCTCCCCGAAGACAGGACCCATGCCCCACCCAATTCCCCCGGACGCCTCGACGGCGCTCGCCGAGCTCGGCGAGCGGTACTTCCGCACCCAGCACACCTACGACCCCTACAACGCCACGCTGCTCGGCATCACCGAGTTCGACCACCTCGCCGGGGATCCCGGCCAGGCCGCCAGCGAGCGGGCCGCCGCAGACTTCGCCACCATCGACGCCGAACTCGCCGCGTTGGACCTCGCGGGCCTGGACCCGGCCGGGCGGGTCGACCACGGCGTCCTGACCGTGCTCTCCCGCGGCGCCGGGCGCGACGCCCACCACGCGCTGTGGGCGGCCAACGCCTCGGCGAAGGGCTACGTCAGCCGGCAGGGGCTGGTCTTCCAGGCCGTGCCGGCGATGACCATCGCCGATACCGACGGCGCCGAGCGGTACGAACACCGCCTGGCCGGCCTCGGATCCTTCCTGCGGGCGCTGGGCGAGCGGTATCGGGAGGAGGCGGCGCGCGGCCGGGTCCCGACCGCGCTCGGGGTGACCCACGCGGTCGCCCAACTGGAGGGCCACCTCGGCCTGGATCTGGACGCGGACGCGCTGCTGGGACCGGCCACCCGCGCCGGGAACCCGGAGCTGCGCGATCGGGCGGGGGAGACGATCGCCTCCTCGGTGCGCCCGGCGATGGCCGCCCTGGCCGACCTGCTGCGCACCGAGCTGCTGCCGGTAGCCCGCCCCGACGACCGGGTCGGCATCGCGCACGTGCCCGGTGGCGAGGAGGGCTACGTCGACGCGGTCGCCCGGCACACCACCACCGAGCTGAGCCCGGCCGAGATCCACCAGATCGGCCTGGATACGCTGGCCGAGCTGGAGCCCCGCTGGTCCGAGGTCGGCCGCCGGGCGCTGGGCGTGGGCGACTTCCCGGCGATCGCCGAGCGGCTGCGGACCGACCCCGCACTGCGGTTCCGCACCCGCGAGGAGATCGTCGACGTCGCCGAACGGGCGCTGGAGCGCGCCCAGCAGGCCCAGGACGACTGGTTCCCCCGATACGACATCCCGCCGTGCGTGATCGAGGAGATCAACCCGATCGACGCCGAAGGGTCAGCGCTGGCCTACTACCGGCCCCCGGCCGTCGATGGCAGCCGGCCCGGGGCGCACTGCCTGCTCTCCACCCACCCGCAGCAGCGCTTCCGCTTCGAGTACGAGGCCCTCGCCTTCCACGAGTCGGTGCCCGGCCACCACCTGCAGCTGGCCACCGCGCAGACCCTGGACCTGCCCCGCTACCGCCAGCACCTGGACGTCGAGGCATGCAGCTTCAACGAGGGCTGGGGGTTGTACGCCGAGCGGCTGGCCGAGGAGATGGGTCTCTACAGCAGCGACATCGCACTGCTGGGCATGCTGTCCTTCACGGCGCTGCGGGCCTGCAGGCTGGTCATCGACACCGGGGTCCACCACCTGGGCTGGTCCCGCGGTCAGGCCGTGGAGTTCATGTGGCAGCACACCGCGACCACCCGGGAGAACGCCACCAGCGAGGTCGACCGCTACATCTGTTGGCCCGGCCAGGCGCTGGCCTACACCATCGGCCAGCGGGAGATCGTCCGGCTGCGGGAGCGTGCCCGCCGCGAGCTCGGGCCGCGCTTCGACCTCGTCGGCTTCCACGGTGCCGTGCTCGGCAGCGGTGCGCTGCCGCTGCCGGTCCTGGACCAGACCATCGCCCGCTGGACCGCGGGCATCGCCGGGCCCGCCCGTGGCCCCCTCACAGAGGAGGCGTCCGCATGGACGTGACCATCAACGGCTGCCGGCTGAACGTGGAGGTGCTCGGCCCGGAGGACGGCCCGGTGCTCATCGCCCACCACGGCGGCGGCGGCATCGGCTCGCTCGCCGAGCCGAAGGCCACCTTCGGGCCGCTGGCCGACCGGTTCCGGGTCGTCGTGTTCGACGCCCGCGGGTGCGGCCTGAGCGAAGGCATCCCGCCCTACTCCCACGAGCAGTGGGCGGCCGACGTCGAGGGCCTGCGGGAGTGGATCGGCGCCGAGCAGGTCGTCATCGCCGGCGGGTCCTACGGCGGGTTCATCGCCCTGGAGTACGCCGTCCGGTATCCGGGTCGGGTGTCGGCGATCGTGCTGCGCGACACCTCCGCCGACGGCAGCAACCTGAAGCTGGCGTTCGAGAACGCCCGCAACCAGGACCGGGTGGAGATCGACTGGGAGCGGTTCAACCGCTACTGGCACGGCGAGGTGCACGACGACGCCGACCTCAAGTCTCTGTGGTCCGAGCTGATCCCGCTCTACGACTACGAGTACGACCCGGTGAAGTCCACGGCGGCGGTGGAGGCCGGCATCTACCGGCACGAGGCGCACAACTGGTGCTTCCAGCACAACTGGGGCTCCTACGACCTCAAGGACGCGCTCCCCGCGGTGACCGCACCGACGCTGGTGACGGTGGGCCGGCGGGACTGGGTCACCCCGGTCAGCTCCTCGGAGATCATCGCCCGGCTCCTGCCGAACGCCGAGCTGGTGGTCTTCGAACGGTCCGGGCACTCCCCGCAGGTCGAGGAGCGGGAGCTGTTCCAGTCGACCGTCCGCGGCTTCCTGGACCGCGCCGTCCCGGTCGGGACGCCCGCATGAGCGGCCCGCTGGTGATCATCGGCGCCGGCGCCATCGGCGGCTCCCTGGGAGCCCACCTGGCCCGGGCCGGGCACGACGTCCTGCTCTGCGATGCCGACGCGGCGCACGTGGCCGCCATCCGGGAGAACGGCCTGCGGATCGAGGGCCCGGTGGACGAGTTCACCGTGACCGTCCCGGCGGTGACCCCCGACGAGCTCCCCGACCGGATCGACCGGGCGATCGTCGCGGTCAAGAGCCTGCACACCCGCGCGGCCGCCGACCTGCTGCGCACCCGGCTCGCCCCGGACGGCTACGTGCTCACTGTGCAGAACGGGCTCACCGCCGACGTCCTGGTCGAAGCCGTGGGCGCCGACCGGGTGGTGTCCAGCTTCGTCAACTTCGGCGCCGATCTGATGAGCCCGGGCGTGATCCTGCAGGGCAACGTGGCCACGTTCCGGGTCGGTGAACTGGACGGCGGCACGATCACCCCGCGGGTGCGAGAGCTGGCCGAGCTGCTGCCCTACGCCGAGCCGACCGGGAACGTGCTGGGCTATCTGTGGGGCAAGGAGGCCTACGGCGCGATGCTGTGGGCCGGGGCCGTCTCCGACCTGCCGATCGCCGAGACCCTCGAGCGGTCCGCCTACCGCCCGGTGATGACCGCCGTCGCCCAGGAGGTGCTGGACCAGGCACCGGTGCCGGTGGAGAGCTTCGACGGCTTCGTCCCCGACGACCTCGAGGGGTCGCTGGACCGGCTCGCCGCCTTCAACCGGCGCAGCGCCAAGACCCACAGCGGCATCTACCGCGACCTCGCCGTCCGCAAGCGCAAGACCGAGATCGACGAGATGCTCCGCGACGTCTCCGGGCCGGTCTTCGACAAGGTCGCCGAGCTCATCCACGACATCGAACAGGGTCGGCGCGTCTGCGAGGCGGCGAACCTCGACGAGCTGGCTGAGTTCGTCGCGGCCCGCACCGCGGCCTGATCACCCCTCGAGAGGAACCCACCATGCGCGCTGCCCTCTACCAGGCGGCCGGCACCGTCGTCGTCGACGACGTCCCGGACGCCGCTCTGGGCGAACCCACCGACGCCCTCGTGCGGGTGCTCCGCTCCTGCGTCTGCGGCTCGGACCTGTGGGCCTACCGCGGGGTGGCCACCCGCGCGGCCGGCTCCCGGCTCGGCCACGAGTTCATCGGCGTGGTCGAGGAGATCGGGTCGGCGGTGACCACGCTGCGGCCCGGCGACTTCGTGATCGCTCCGTTCCAGTGGTCGGACAACACCTGCCCCGCCTGCCGGGACGGCATCCAGACCCGCTGCGACAACGGCGGCACCTTCGGCGCACCGGGCACCGACGGCGGCCAGGGCGAGGCCGTCCGGGTGCCGCAGGCCGACGGCACCCTGGTCGCCGTCCCGGGCGGGACCGCCGGCGTGGACGCCGCCCTGCTGCCGGCCCTGCTGGCACTGACCGACGTCGCCGGTACCGGCCTGCACGGCGCGGTGCTCGCCGGGGTCACGGCCGGCTCGACCGTCGCGGTCATCGGGGACGGCGCGGTCGGGCGGGCCTTCGGTGCCACCGACGTCATCGCCGAGCGCGGCGAGGCCGGCATCGCCTCGGTCCGCGAGCTGACCGGCGGCCGGGGCGTGGCGCACGTCGTCGAGGCGGTCGGCACTCCCGAGTCCTGGGACATGGCGATCGGGATGGCGCGCGCCGGCGGGTCGATCGGCGCCGTCGGCGTGCCGCACACGACACCGCAGCTGGGCCTGTTCCCCGCCTTCCGGCAGCACCTCAGCATCAGCATGGGCGTCGCGCCGGTGCGCCGGTACCTGCCCGATCTGGTCGAGCGGGTGCTCGCCGGAACCTACGACCCCGGTCCGGTCTTCGACCTCACGCTGCCGCTGGAGCGGGTCGCCGAGGGCTACGCGGCCATGGACGTGCGCCGCTCCATCAAGACGATGCTGGCCGCCTGACGTGCCGGCCCTGCGGATCGCCGAGGTGCTTCCCGTGCCCGTCCGCGGCGGGTTCTTCGCCGACGACCAGGCGGCGATCCGCGCCGGGGCGCAGCACGACGGCTTCGGCTACGTCGGGTCGCCGCTGACCCCGGGGTTCACCGCGGTCCGGCAGCCGGGAGAGGCGCTGTCGGTCGTCCTGGTGCTCGACGACGGCTCGGTGGAGTTCGGCGACTGCGCCGCCGTCCAGTACAGCGGCGCCGGCGGCCGCGATCCGGTGTTCTCCGCGGAGCAGGCGGCCGACGACGTGCGGTTCCACCTGGCACCCCGGCTCGTGGGTGTCGAGCTCGACAGCTTCCGGAACCTGACCGGTGCGCTCGACCGGGTGTGCACCGATGCCGGGCCGCTGCACACGGCGGTGCGTTACGGCGTGAGCCAGGCAGTCCTGGCGGCCGTGGCCCGGGCCGCCCGCGTGACGATGGCCGAGGTCGTCCGGGACGAGTACCGGACCGGCGCCCCGCTGCTGCCGGTGCCGCTGTACGCGCAGACCGGCGACGACCGGTACGTCAACGCCGACAAGATGATCCTCAAGGGCGTCGACGTCCTGCCGCACGGGCTGTTCAACTCCCCGGCGGTCCTGGGGCCGGCGGGGCGGGGGCTCGAGGAGTACCTGCGCTGGCTGGTCGCCAGGATCGGTCAGCTGCGCCCGGACGGCGACCACCGCCCCCGGCTGCACGTGGACACCTACGGCACCCCTGGTCTCGCCTTCGGCGGCGATGTCGCCGCGGTCGCGGCCTACCTGGCCCGGCTCGGGGACCTGTGCGCGCCCTTCGAGCTGGCCGTCGAGCACCCGATCGACGCGGGCGGCCGGGACGCGCAGATCGAGGCGTACGTCCGGCTGCGCGCCGAGCTGGCCCGGCTGGGCAGCGGCGTCCGGGTCGTGGTGGACGAGTGGTGCAACACGCTGGACGACGTCCGGGCCTTCGTCGCCGCGGCGGCGGCCGACGTCGTGCACGTGAAGACGCCGGATCTCGGCTCGCTGACCGACACCGTCGAGGCGCTGCTGCTGGTGCGCGACGCGGGGCTCGAGGCCTACTGCGGCGGCACCTGCAACGAGACCGACCGGTCGGCGCAGGTGTCCGCGCACATCGCGATGGCGTGCGAGGCCAGTCAGGTGCTGGCCAAGCCGGGGATGGGCGTCGACGAGGGCCTGATGATCGTCGGCAACGAGATGGCGCGCACCGCGGCGCTGGTCGCCGCCCGGCGCACCCCGGTCCCGGCTGCCCGGCCGGAACCCGACGACGACCGGAGGACCCGCTGATGACCAGCACCGTGCCGATGCGACCGGAGGCCGAGCTGCTCGCCGGGCTCGCCGAGTACGTGGCGATCCCCAGCGACAGCCGCAGCGCCTCGGCGGAGACCATGCGGGCGGCTGCCGGCTGGCTGGCCGGCCGCCTGTCCTTCGCCGCCGGCCGGGTGGAGGAGACCGACGGCTTCCCGGTGGTGCGCGGGGAGTGGCTCGGCGCGCCGGGTGCGCCGACCGTGCTGGTGTACGGCCACTACGACGTCCAGCCCACCGGGGACCTCGCCGAGTGGCACACCCCGCCCTTCGAGCTGGTCGTGGACGGCAGTGTCCACGGCGGGGTCGTCCGGGGGCGCGGAGTCACCGACGACAAGGGTCCGGTGCTGCTCGTGGTCGAGATGGCCCGGGCGATGCTGGCCGAGCGCGGCGCGCTGCCGCTGAACGTGCAGTTCCTCGTCGAGGGGGAGGAGGAGATCGGCAGCCCGCACCTGCCGGCCTACGTGCACGCGCACGCCGACGAACTCGCGGCGGACCTGGTGATCTCCGCCGACGGCGCGATGTGGCGGCCCACCGAACCGTCGATCTCGATCGCCTCCAAGGGCCTGGTGTCGATGGACATCGTCGTCACCGGCGCGGCCGAGGACCTGCACTCGGGGCGGTACGGCGGAACCGTAGCCAACCCGGTGCACGCGCTGAGCACTATCCTCGCCGGCCTGCACGGCCTGCACGGCCTGCACGGCCTGCACGGCCCGGACGGCTCGGTCGCCGTCCCCGGCTTCTACGACGGCGTCGACGACCTGTCGCCCGGGCGGCGCACCGAGATCGACGCGGTGCCCTTCGACGAAGAGGAGTACCGGGCGACCGTCGGGGCGCCGGAGCTGTTCGGCGAGGCCGGCTACGGCACCCTCCACCGACTGTGGGAGCGGCCGACGCTGGAGGTCAACGGCATCACCGCCGGCGGCAAGTACACCGTCATCCCACACCGCGCCGTCGGACACGTGTCCTGCCGCCTGGTCGGCCGGCAGGACCCCGACCGGGTCGTCGCGGCGATCGGCGCGCACGTCGCCGCGCTGGCCGTGCCCGGCGTCCGGGTCGAGGTGCGGGTCGACGAGGGGCGCGTGCCGGCCTACCGGATCGACCCCGACCACCCGGCCGTGACCGCGGCGCGCGAGGCGCTCGCCGAGGTCTACCCCGGGCAGGAGGTGCTGCTGGCGGTCATCGCCGGGACCCTGCCGGCAACCACGCTGTTCGAGACGGCGCTGGGCGCCAAGACGCTGTTCTTCTCCTTCGCGACCGCGGACGAGAAGCACCACGCGCCCAACGAGTTCCTGCGCATCGCCCGGATCGCCGAGGGCATGCGCGCCTGGGCGGCGCTGTGGGACCGGCTGGCCGCCTGGACGCCGGCGGAGGTGGGTCGATGAGCGCCTACTCCTCCTACGACTACCTGGACGGCGATCTCGGGCTGCCGGTCGTGGAGCTCGCCCCGGAGTCCGGCCGGGTGCCGCCCTACGACGGCGAATTCACCCCCGAGCAGGTGGAGCGGGCCGAGCGGCTGCTGGCGGAGAACGTCACCATCAGCCTGCACGACCACCCCGTGCTCTTCCCGGCGGACATGGCCGACACCCCGCGGTACAACCGGACCGGCCGACAGCACACGGCCTTCGCCGGACTGCGGGCTTCCGGGCTGACCGTCGTGTTCGACAACATGATGGACGGCACCGCGTGCGTCACCGGCAACGCGCCCTGGCAGTGGGACGACGTCGTCATCGACCTGGGCATGCGCCTGGCCGACCTCGCCCACCAGTCCGAGGTCGTGGTCGTCCGGACCGTCGAGGACATCGAGCGGGCACATGCCGAGGGGCGGGTCGGCCTGGTCTTCGGACTGGAGGCGGCCACCCCGATCGGCAACGACCTGGACAAGCTGGACGTGCTCTACGGGCTGGGCATCCGGCAGATCGGCATCGCCTACTCCGACGCCAACGCGCTCGGCTCGGGGCTCAACGAGGCCGTCGACGGCGGGCTGACCGCGCTCGGCCGGCGCGCGGTGCGCCGGATGAACCAGTTGGGGCTGGCCATCGACGTCTCGCACTCCTCCGACCGCACCGGCATCGACGCCTGCGCGGCGTCGGAGGCGCCGGTGTTCATCACCCACGCCGGCGCGCGGGCGGTCTGGGACATCCCGCGGCTCAAGGGCGACGACGCCCTCCGTGCCGTCGCTGGCACCGGCGGGGTGATCGGCATGTCCGCAGCGCCGCACACGACCGTCTCGGCCGCCCATCCGCGGCACAGCATCGCCTCGGTGATGGATCACTTCCGGTACTGCCTGGACCTGGTCGGCATCGACTCCGTCGCCTTCGGCCCGGACACCCTCTACGGCGACCATGTCGGGCTGCACAGCACCTTCGCCGGGCTGCTGGCGACCGAACCCCGACCCGGCGCCCCGGTGCCCGAGCGGGTGCCCTACGTCGACGGCCTGGAGAACCCGACGGAGTCCTTCCACAACATCGCCGCCTGGCTGGTGCGGGACGGGTTCACCGACGAGGAGATCACCAAGGTGCTGGGCGGGAACGTGCTGCGGGCGCTCCGGTCGATCTGGGTCTGAGCCCCCGACCGGGTGTCCGCCGTCCGGCGGCGGCTACCGCCCGGCGCATGACCGAGCACACCCCGAACGTGACCGAGCCCCAGCTCGAGCCCCTCGCCCTGGTGACCGGTGCTTCCAGCCGTATCGGCTTCGAGCTGGCCAAGCAGTTCGCCGAACACGGCTTCGACGTGGTGGTCAACGCCGAGGACGAGGGGCTGCAGAAGGCCGCGATGCTGGTGCGGGCCGAGGGCGCCGACGTCATCGCCGTCCGGGCCGATCTGCGCGCCCCGGCGGGCATCGAGCAGCTGTGGACCCGGGTGACCGCCCTGGACCGGCCGCTGCAGGCCGCCGCGCTCAATGCCGGGGTCGGCGTGGGCGACGCCTTCGTCGAGACCGATTGGGCCCGCGACCTCGAGATCATGCAGCTCGACGTGGTCTCCACGACCGCCCTGCTGAAGCTGGTCCTGGTCGAGATGACCGCGCGCAACGAGGGCCGGGTGCTCGTCACCTCCTCGATCGCCGCGACGATGCCGGGCTCCTGCATGGCGGTCTACAACGCCTCCAAGTCGTTTGTGCAGTCGCTCACCGAGGCGGCGCTGAACAAGGTGCTGCCGGACTCGGTCAAGGCCCTCGGCAACCGGGTGATGGCCAGGCCGCGGGACTGACGCCCTCCCGTCGACCCGCGACGCGCCGGGGGCGGAATCGGCTGGCACAGTGGAGGGCATGGACGACGTCGTCATCTGCTCCCCCGTCCGTACGCCGGTCGGCCGCTTCGGCGGCGTGTTCGCCGGCCTGTCCGCCAACCAGCTGGCCGCCGCCGCCCTGCGCGGTCTGGTCGAGCGCACCGGCCTGGGCGAGGGCGAGGTCGACGACGTCATCCTCGGCAACTGCAGCCCGAGCGGCGAGAACCCGGCGATCGGCCGGCTCGCCGCCCTCGACGCCGGGCTCGGCGTCGAGGTCCCCGGCCTGCAGATCGATCGGCGCTGCGGCTCGGGGCTGCAGGCGGTCATCTACGCGGCCATGCAGGTCGCCGCCGGCGCCGGGAAGGTCGTCGTCGCCGGCGGCGTGGAGTCGATGAGCAATGTCGAGCATTACGCCCTCGGGCTGCGCACCGGCGCCAAGGGCGACGGGGTCATGCTGCACGACCGGTTGGCCCGGGCCCGGGAGACCGCGGGCGGCATCCACCACCCGGTCCCCGGCGGCATGCTGGAGACGGCGGAGAACGTCCGCCGCGAGCACAAGGTCGACCGGCTGGAGCAGGACGCCTGGGCGCTGCGGTCCCAGCAGGCCGCGGCGGCCGCCGTGCGCGAGGGCCGGTTCAAGGACGAGATCATCGGCGTCGCGGTGCCCGGCACCCGCAAGGCGCCGGCCCGGGTGGTGACCGAGGATGAGCACCCCCGTCCCGAGACCACGATGCAGGACCTGGCCAAGCTGCGCCCGGTGATGGCGATGGTGGACCCGGAGGCCACTGTCACCGCCGGCAACGCCTCGGGCCAGAACGACGGCGCGGCGCTGTGCGTGGTCACCACCCGCGCCGAGGCCGACCGCCGCGGCTGGGAGCCCTTCGTGCGGCTGACCGGCTGGGCGGTGGCCGGCGTGCCGCCGGAGACCATGGGCATCGGCCCGGTCCCGGCCACGGCGAAGGTGCTGCAGCAGACCGGTCTGTCGCTGGCCGACATGGACCTCATCGAGCTCAACGAGGCCTTCGCCAGCCAGGTGCTCGCCTGCCTGAACGCCTGGGAGCTGGGCGCCGAGGACCGCGGGCGGGTCAACGTCAACGGCTCGGGCATCTCGCTGGGCCACCCGGTCGGCGCCACCGGCGCCCGGATCCTCGCCACGCTGGCGTACGAGATGCGTCGTCGCGAGGCACGTTACGGGCTGGAGACCATGTGCATCGGCGGTGGTCAGGGGCTCGCCGCGGTCTTCGAGCGGGTCAGCTGACCCCAAGGTCACGCCGCGGGGGAGCGGTCGACCCCCGGATGACCAGCCGGGGCTCCAGCAGCTCGGCGTGGCCGGGTGCGACGGCGTCGTCGTCCCCGGTCAGCTGGGCCAGCAGCAGGTCGGCGGCCCGGCCGGCCTGGTTTTCCGCGCGGTTGTCGACCGTGGTCAGCGGCGGGGTCCACCAGCTGTAGAACGGCTCCTCCTCGGTGCAGATCACCGAGATCTCCTCCGGCACCCGCAGGCCGGCCTCGCCCAGCACGGGCAGTGCGCCCAGGGATGCTTCGTGGTTGCTCATCAGCAGCGCCGTCGGCGGGTCCGGCCGGCGCAGCACCGCCTCGGCGGCCGAGCGCCCGAAGGACATGCCGAACGGCCCGCGCACCACCAGGTCGGGCACCAGGGCGACGCCGGCCGCGACCAGCGCCCCGGTGAAGCCGGCGTGGTGCAGCCGTCCGGAAGTGATCTCCGGCGGCCCCTCGATCGCCGCGATGCGGGTGTGCCCCAGCGCCAGCAGGTGCTCGGTCGCCAGTCGCGCGGTGGTCTCGTAGTCGGTCATCACCGAGGGCGCCCGCGAGCCGGGGACCTCCCGGTTCATGGTCACCACGGCCCGTCCCTCCTCGAGCAGGCGGTTGACCAGGTCGGCGTTCGCCCCCGAGCCGGCGACGACCACCCCGTCCAGATGGTGCATCCGGGCGGTCTGCAGGAAGGCGGCCTCCCGCGCCGGGTCGCCGCCGGTCGTGCAGACCAGCACCTGGTAGCCGTGCGGGCCCGCCCACGCCTGCAGGGTCTCGGCGATGGTGTGGAAGGTGTTGATCCGCAGGTTGTTGACGACCAGCCCGAGCAGGCCCGAGCGGTTGGTGCGTAGCGCGCTGGCCATCCGGTTGGGCTGGTAGTGCAGCTCGGCCGCCGCCGCCAGTACCCGCTCACGGGTCGCCGGGAGCACCGAGGGATGACCGGAGAGCGCGCGGCTGGCGGTGCTGGTGCTGACCTGGGCGTGGGCGGCCACGGAGGACAGGTTCGCGGGCACGGCTGATTAGTACCGGTATCGACCTCCACACACACGTGGGTCGCCCCACGGCCCCCGGCCGTACCGGCGACCATCCCTACACCGCCGTCCGTGCGTGGGTGCGCGCCGGCCGGGCGGCTGCGCGGGGTTGGGATTGCGCCGTCGTCCAGGTGTGGTTGTGTGGTGGTCATCACGACCGGCCCGTCCAGGCCGGGGGAGCACGACGGAGCGCAGTCGGCCCCGTCGGGAGGAGGAGACCCCGTGCGGGAGACCCGAACTGTCAGTGCGTCACCCGCCGCGAGTTCTGCGGCCGTCGCCGGGAACCGGGCATGAGCGCGGCGCCCCGGGCGGACGGCGACCCGCGTCGGACGGCGGCCGGACCGCCCCCGGAGTCCGCCTCCCAGGCCGTCCCCGCGCCGGGTTCGGCCACCGGTGGGGACACCGGGCCTGAGGACGTCGCCGATGCCGCGACCGGCCTGGACATGATCCTTACCGATGCCGCGCTCGGACCGTTGCGGCGCCTGCTACCACCGGTCGGCGGCAGCCTCCGGTTCGCTGCCGCCCTCGCCCGGCACCCACGCACGGTGCTCACGCACACCGGTCAGCTGGTCGGGAAGATCGGCCGGATCGGGTTCGGTCGCTCCGAGGTGGCGCCCGGCCCGAAGGACAAGCGCTACGCCGACCCCGCGTGGTCGGGAAACCCCCTCCTCAAGCGGGCGATGCAGGCGCACCTGGTCGCGGCGAAGACGGCGACACAGCTGGTCGACGACGCCGAGCTGCCCTGGGCGTATGACGAGCGGATCCGGTTCTCGGTCACCAACATCGTCGAGGCGCTGGCGCCCAGCAACAACCCGCTGCTCAACCCGCTGACCTGGAAGACCGCGATCGACACCGGCGGGCGCAGCGCCGTGTCGGGGACCAGGCGGATGGTCCGCGACCTGTCTTCCGCGCCGCGGGTGCCCGCGATGGTCGAGCCCGACGCCTTCGAGGTGGGCAAGGACCTCGCCCGGACGCCGGGTGTGGTGGTGCTGCGTACGCCGGTCTTCGAGCTCATCCAGTACCAGCCGACGACGCCCAACGTGCGCGCCGTCCCGATGGTGCTGGTGCCGCCGACGATCAACAAGTTCTACATCGCCGACCTGGCCGAGGGCCGCAGCATCGTCGAGTACATGGTCGCCGGTGGGCAGCAGGTCTTCATGATGTCGTGGCGCAACCCCGACGCCCGGCACGCCGACTGGGGTCTGGACACCTACGGACAGGCAGTGCTCGACGCGATGGCCGCCGCGGAGCGGATCTCCGGCTCGCCGCAGACCGGCCTGATGTCGTTCTGCTCCGGCGGGATCATCACCGCCATGGTGCTGGGCCACCTGGCCGCCATCGGCGAGCAGGACCGGGTCTCCTCCGCCTGCTTTGCGGTCACCGTGCTCGACCAGTCCCGTGGCGGGACGGCGGGCGCGTTCCTGGACGAGAAGTCCGCTCAGGCGGCGACCCGGGCCTCGGCGAAGAAGGGCTACCTGGACGGCGCCACACTGGCGGAGGTGTTCGCCTGGCTGCGGCCCAACGACCTGATCTGGAACTACTGGGTCAACAACTACCTGCAGGGCAAGCCCCCGCCGGCGTTCGACATCCTGTACTGGAACGCCGACACGACCCGGATGACCGCGGCGCTGCACCGCGGCTTCCTGGGCATGTCGGTGCGCAACAAGCTGACCAAGCCGGGCGCGACCACCATGCTGGGGTCACGGGTCGACCTGTCCGCGGTGACCGTCGACTCCTACGTGGTCGCCGGGATCGCCGACCATATCTGCCCCTGGCAGTCCTGCTACGCGACCACCCAGCTGCTGGGCGGAGACACCCGCTTCGTGCTGTCCACCAATGGGCACATCGCCTCCCTGGTCAACCCGCCGAGCAACCCCAAGTCGACGTGGCGGACGGCGACGCCCAACACCCCCGACGCCGACGAGTGGCTGGCCTCGGCGCACACCGAGAAGGGGTCGTGGTGGACCGACTACCGGCGCTGGGTGGGGGAGCGATCCGGCGAGGAGGTAGATGCGCCGACGGAGCTGGGCGGCGGCCAGCCCACCCTGGGCGCGGCCCCCGGCACGTACATCTTCGACAAGTGATCGGGCGGAGGAGCACCCGGCCGGCGCGGGACCCGCAGCTGCGGACGGTCACCGTCGGCGGGCGGACGCTGCGGGTCTCGGTCCGCCCCGGCGACGGCACGCTTCCCCCGCTGCTGCTGATGAACGGCATCGGCGCCAGCCTGGAGGTGCTGCAGCCCTTCGTCGACGCGCTGGACCCCCGGCGGGAGGTGATCCGCTTCGACGTCCCCGGGGTGGGCGGGTCGCCGCGGCCGGTGCTGCCGTACACGATGGTCACCTTCGCGCGCGTGGTCGCCGGGCTGCTGACCCAGCTCGGGCACCGCGAGGCCGTCGACGTGCTCGGCTTCTCATGGGGCGGTGGACTGGCGCAGCAGTTCGCCGTCCAGCACCGCCGCCGCTGCCGGCGCCTGATCCTCGCCGCCACCGGGATGGGCTCGCTGATGGTTCCGGCTCATCCGCGGGTGCTGTCGAAGATGCTCACCCCGCGGCGGCACCGCGATGCCCGGTACGCCACCGCGATCGCCGGGGACATCTACGGCGGCACGATGCGGCTCCACCCCGAGCGCGCGGCGCGGGTCCTGCACGCCGAGTCGCGGCTGGGTCCCCGGCGCGGGTACTACTACCAGCTGGCGGCCGGGGCCGGCTGGACGAGCCTGCCGCTGCTCCCCATGATCAGGCAACCCACCTTGGTGATCGCCGGCGACGACGATCCGATCATCCCCGCGGTGAACCCGCGGCTGATGGCCCGGCTGATCCCGAACTCCGAGCTGCACCTCTACCGCGGCGGCCACCTCGCCCTGGTCACCGAGGCCCCTGAGCTCGCGCCGGTGGTGGACCGCTTCCTGAGCTGACCGGCCCTCGCTGGCCATGATCGTCGGAACGGCGGGCGGTTCCGCGGAACCGTCCGTGGGGGCCCAGGGCAGTCGACCACCCCGTCCGGTGCCCTACGGTCGGGACGCCGGGATCGACCCGGCGCCGGAGGAGGTCCCGTGCTGCTGCGCTTCCTGCTCGTGCTGCTCGTCGTCTGGGTGGTCATCACCGTCATCGGCGCCGTGGTGAAGGGCCTGTTCTGGCTCGCCGTCGTCGGCTTCCTACTCTTCCTCGCCACCGCCGTCCTCGGCTCCGCCCGGCGCCGCTGACCCGGTGACGGTGCTGCTGGTCGACACGGCCAACGTCGTGGGTGCCCGCCCCGACGGCTGGTGGCGCGACCGCGCCGGTGCCACCAGCCGGTTGCTCGACCAGCTGGCTGCGCTGCCGGGCCGGACCGTGCCCGGTCCGGACGGCGATCCGGGGCCGGTGACCGGGCTGGTGGCGGTGGTCGAGGGCCGGGCCCGGGAGGTCCCCGTTCCGGACGGGATCCAGCTCGTCCGGGCACCCGGCAGCGGGGACGACGCCATTGCCGCGACCGCGGCCACCCTGGCCGAGGGCGACGACGACCTGCTCGTGGTGACCGCCGACCGGGGCCTGCGGGATCGGCTGCCGGCCGCCGCGCGGACCGCCGGCCCGGGATGGTTGCTGGACCGGCTGGGCACCCTCAGCTGAAGGCCACCGCGTGGGCGTAGCGGGCCGGCGGCTCACCGACCACCCGGGTGAAGTCGCGCACCAGGTGCGCCTGGTCGGCGTACCCGAGCTCCGCGGCCAGCCCCGCCCGGTCGACCAGGCCGCCGGCCGCCCGCGCCGCGGCCTCGTGCAGCCGCGCACACCGGACCACCCAGGTCGGCCCCACCCCGACCCATTCCGCGCACAACCGCTGCAGGCTCCGCACCCCCAGGTCGGCCCGGTCGGCCAGGTCGGCGGCCCGGCGGATGCCCGGCTCGGCCTGGACGGCGGCGACCAGCGCGGCCACCCGGTCGACGGTCGGATCGGGCGCGGGGCGGTGCGGCACCAGCGCGGCGTCCACCAGCGCGGCGGCGGTGGCGGCGTCCGGGGCGGCCCGGACGGCGGACTGCACGGCCGCCGCGTCGAACGGTGCGCCGACCAGCTCGGCCACCGGCGCCTCCCGGTCGGTGAACACCGACACCGGGCCGGCCAGCCACGGCCGCGCCCCGCCCGCGCGGAACCGGACGCCCACGACCCGGCCGGCACCGGTGAGCTCGTAACGGAACGCGGTCCGCCGGCGGGACAGCCCGGTCACCCGGCTGCGGTCGGGTTCGAACGACAGGTGCACCGCGGGGTTGGGCAGGATCTTCTGCACGTGCGGCGGGCGGCCGGTGCGGTCCCACTCGACCGACCACAGGTAGTCCACGAACGGCACCAGCTCGGGCGACGGGTGGTGGCGGGCGAAGGCGTCCGCGGCCGCGCGGGCGTGCAGGATGCCGCGCGGGTCACCCGCCGGCTCCGCTGCGATGTCGGCACTCTCCACGGCGGCATTGTGTCGCGGAAGTACAAGAACCGGCGCCGTCCCCGGGCCAGGGTGGGGACATGACCGAACTGGACGCCTCTGCGATGACCTCGGCGGTCCGCGCCGCGGCCGGGCAGGCGGGACGGGCGCTGGCCGCCGTGCCGCCCGACCGGCTGGGCGCTCCCCCCCTGCCCGGACTACGACGTGCTCGCCCTGCTCGACCACCTGGCCTGGGGCGCGGTGCTCTCCCAGCGGGCGGCCACCCGGACGCCGTTCGAACACGACTGGAGCAGTGGTGAGCCAGCGCCCTACCTCAGCGGCCTGCCGGTGGAGCAGTGGGGACCCGCGATCGCACCCGAGCTGGATGCCGCCGCGGACGCCTGGACCGACCCGGCGGCCTGGGCGGGGGAGACCTTGATGGGCACCGCACCGATGCCGGCCGCGGTGGTCGGCCCGATGATGCTGGCCGAGTTCGTGCTGCACGGCTGGGACCTGGCCCGCGCGGTCGGCGCGCCCTACGAGGTCGCCGAGGAACTGGGCGCGGTCACGCTGGCCGCCGTCCAACCGCTGGCCGCGATGGGCCGGGACGGCGGGTGGTACGGCCCCGAGGTTGCCGTCCCGGCCGACGCCCCGGCGTTCGACCGGGCGCTAGGGCTGACCGGCCGCGACCCCGCCTGGACCCCCTGACCGGGCAGGTCACTTCGGCACGGCCGCCAGGGTCGGCCGCCGGGTCGGCTGCCGTCCCGGCAGGCAGGCCAGCGCCGCGAGCAGCAGCGCGACGCCGTCCTCGAGGACGGCGGCCTGCCAGTCGGGCACCTTCTTCGACGCCCACCGCCGCCAGGCGATGCCGCCGAAGGACCCGGCGGCCGCGCCCGTGATCCCGGCGAGCACCGGCCAGGCCGAGTTGGCGCCGTCCCGCCCGGCCAGCAGCGCGGCGCCGCCGGCGCCCAGCGCGAGCCGGGGCGGCAACCCGGCCGGGCTGGTGCGGTCCGGGGTGGTCGGCATCTTGTCCAGCGTCAGCTCCCCGGCGATCGCCGCTGCCGAGGCCAGTTTCTTCGGCAGGCCGGTGCCGGGCGTGGTCAGCGTGGGCGCGCCCAGGCCCAGGGAGCTCCGGCCACCGGTCGCCAGCCCGAGCAGTGCGGCGCGCAGCGTCAGCCCGGCGCCGGCGGGTCGCAGCGCCCGGGTCCGCTCGCTCGTCGTCGGCACCGCGGACAGCACCGCCTGCGCAGCCGCGCCGTAGGCCAGGTGCGGCACGGCGTCGCTCACCCAGTCCGTCCGCGACCAGCGGCGCGGGTCGGTGACGTGCAGGGCCGTGGCCGGCAGGTCGGTGGCGGCCATCGCCGCGACGCCGGTGACCACCGCACCCACCGGGGCGGACAGCCGCAGGCCGGCCGAGCGGACCACGCTGGCGAGCACGCCGAGGGCCAGGCCGTTGCCGATGCCGGACAGCTCGCCGAGCGCGGTGCGCCGGTTGTCCCGGGTGTCGCCGCGGCCGGGCACCGACCGGCCGGCTGCCCCGGCGAGGGCGTCGATGGTTTCTGCCGGCATGGTGCTGGCCGGGCGGCCACGCAGGGCCATGTCGAGGTAGGTGACGGCGTTCAGGACGGTGGTCCCGGTCGCGCCGGCGAGGAGTCCGCGGAGAAGTGGCCCGGTCATGCCCCGACCCTGGCTGCGCCTGGCGACGGCGGCAACCCGGGCGACACCGGCGTGGGCACACTCACGTGCGCTGGACACGTCGCGTACATGCGAAGCCAATCTCCGCCTGGGACTGTGGAGTCAGCGCCCGAGGTCGTGTGCTCCTCCGACCCTCCGGCGGCCGTTTCCGGCCGCCCGCGTCCCTGTTGAAGGTTCCATGTCGCTCCCTGCTGTCGTGTCCCGCTCCGCTCTGTCCCGCTCCGCTCCGCCTCCGCTTTCCCGGCTGCGCACCGCGGTCGCCGTCCTGTTCGCCCTGGACGGCTTCGTGTTCGGCAGCTGGGCCGCCCGCGTTCCCGACGTCAGCGCGGCCACCGGCGCGAGTTCCACCACCCTGGGCTTCGCCCTGCTGTGCCTGTCGCTGGGTGCGCTGGCCTGCATGCAGCTCACCGGCGCCCTGTGTGCCCGGCTCGGCGCGGGTCTGGTCAGCGCCCTGGCCGGCGTCGGGGTGAGCCTGGCCGCCGTGCTGCCCGGGCTGTCCGGCTCGGTGCCGTCGCTGTGCGCTGCGTTGCTGGTCTTCGGCGCGGCGACCGGGATGGCCAACGTGGCGGCCAACAGCCTGGGTGTGCAGGTCGAGGCCCGCGCCGGCCGCCCCGTGCTGTCCGGGCTGCACGCCGCCTTCAGCGGCGGCGGCCTGCTCGGTGCCCTGGCCGGTGGGCTGGTCTCGGCGTCGCTGGCGGTGGCTGCGCACCTGGTCGCCGTCGCCGTCGTCGGGCTGGCCGCAATGGCGTGGGCCGCGCCGGTGTTGGTGGCCGCCGAGCGCGCACCGGCCCGGGCCCGGCGGGTCCGGGGCGCCGGCCGGGCCGAGCACCGGCCCACCGCCGCGCTGGTGCTGCTGGGCGCGGTGGCCGGCGCGACCGCCTACGGGGAGGGCGCGCTCAGCGACTGGGGCGCGCTGCACCTCCGGGAGAACCTGCACGCCGTGCCGGCGCTGGCCGCCGCCGGGTACGCCGGCTTCTCCTGCGCCATGGCCGCCGGCCGGCTGGCCGGTGGACAGCTGGTCCTCGCCCTCGGCGAGCGGCGGCTGCTCGTCGGCGGTGCGCTGCTCGCCGCGGCGGGCTCGCTGACCGCAGTGACCACCTCCTCGCTGCCGGTCGCGCTGGCCGGTTACGCGGTGGTGGGGCTGGGCCTGGCCAACGTCTTCCCGCTGGCCATCGCCCGCGCCGGCGCGCTCGGCGGGCCCTCCGGCGTCGCGCTGGCCACGACCGTTGGCTACACCGGCCTGCTCGGCGGCCCCCCGGTGATCGGCTTCCTGGCCGAGCACGCGGGCCTGCCGACGGCGCTGGGCACGGTCGCGCTGCTCGCGGGAGCCGCGGCCGTGCTCGTGCTCGGCCTCGACGGCGACCGGATCCGGCGGCCGGTCCTGCCCCGGGCGGGCGACAGCTGGGTGGTGCCGGTCGCCGCCGGTCTGCGCCCGGTCGCGGTGCGGGTCCGCGGGGGCGCGGGCAGCTACGTGCGCGACCTGCAGCAGCTGTCGGTCGGCTGATTCCGGCGTTCCGATCGCCGGCAGCCGTTGACCCGGCGTCCTCCCGACGGCGAGGCTGAGGGCCGCGCCGCTCCCCGGCGGCCCGGGAGCAGGAGGCGACGTGACCGTCCGGCGGACGACACTCGGTGGTCACACCTTCGAGTTCCCCGACCTGGCCGACCTGCTGGCCAAGGCGACCCCGGCGCGCTCGGGTGACGTGCTGGCCGGAGTGGCCGCGGAGTCGCAGGCGCAGCGGGTCGCCGCCCAGGTCGTCCTGGCCGACGTCCCGCTGGCGACCTTCCTCGACGAGCAGGTGGTCGGCTACGACGAGGACGACGTCACCCGGTTGATCCTCGACACCCACGACACCGGCGCGTTCGCCCCGGTCGCCTCCCTGACGGTGGGGGGGTTCCGTGACTGGCTGCTGACCCGGGCGGCGGCCGGCGACGAGGCGGCGATCAGCGGCCTGGCCCGCGGGCTGACCCCGGAGATGGCCGCGGCGGTGTCCAAGCTGATGCGCAACGCCGACCTGGTCGCCGTCGCCCGCGCCACCCGGGTCGTCACCGGGCTGCGCAGCACGATCGGGCTGCCCGGCCGGCTGGCGTCGCGGCTGCAGCCCAATCACCCGACCGACGATCCGGTCGGGGTGACCGCGAGCATCCTGGACGGGTTGTTGCACGGCTGCGGCGACGCGGTCATCGGGATCAACCCGGCCACCGACTCCCCGGCGCAGACCATCGCGCTGCTGGAGCTGGTCGACGCCGTCATCAGCCGCTACGAGATCCCCACCCAGTCCTGCGTGCTCGCCCACGTGACCACCACGCTGCGGGCGCTGGAGCGCGGCGCACCGGTGGACCTGGTGTTCCAGTCCGTGTCGGGTACCCAGGCCGGCAACGCCGGCTTCGGAGTCACCCTCGACCTGCTCGCCGAGGCTCGCGCCGGCGCGCTGGAACTGGGCCGGGGCACGGTCGGGCGCAACGTCACCTACTTCGAGACCGGCCAGGGTTCGGCGCTGTCGGCCGACGCGCACCGCGGGGTCGGCGGCCGGGCGGTCGACCAGCAGACGCTGGAATGCCGCGCCTACGGGGTCGCCCGGCACTACGACCCGCTGCTGGTGAACACCGTGGTGGGCTTCATCGGCCCGGAGTACCTCTACGACGGCAAGCAGGTGATCCGGGCCGGACTGGAGGACCACCTCTGCGGCAAGCTGCTCGGCCTGCCCATGGGCGTGGACGTCTGCTACACCAACCATACCGAGGTCGACGGCGACGACACCGACACGTTGACCCTGCTGCTGGGGGCGGCCGGCTGCTCGTTCGTCATCGCCGTCCCGGGGTCGGACGACGTGATGCTGCACTACCAGTCGCTGTCGTTCACCGACGTGCTGACCGCCCGCCAGGTGCTCGGGCTGCAGCCGGCACCCGAGTTCGTTGCGTGGCTCGCGCGGATGGAGCTGCTGGACGACGACGGGCGGGTGCGCTCGCTGACCCCCGACGCCCCGGCGGCCCGCGCCCTGCTCGCGGCGGCCCGCCCGACCGCCAAAATAGCCATCTCGGCGGACTCATGAACAGGACGCCGAACTTGGACGGGGCCAAAATGGCCATTTGGGCCGACTCGGACCCGTGGGCGGTGCTCCGGCAGGCGACCCGCGCCCGGGTCGCGCTGGGCCGCGCCGGCGACGCGCTGCCCACCGTCCGGGAGCTGGAGTTCCGCGCCGCGCACGCGGCCGCCCGGGACGCCGTGCACACCGCCCTGGACGCCGACCGGGTGCGGACGGCGCTGGTCGCCGCCGGGGTGGGCATCGACGTCCTCGAGGTGCGCTCGCAGGCCGGCGACCGGGCCACCTACCTGCAGCGCCCGGACCTCGGACGCCGGCTCGCCGAGGGCACGGACCTGCCGGCCGGCCCGGTCGACCTGGCGATCGTGCTGGCCGACGGGCTGTCACCGCGGGCCGTGCACGACCACGCCGCGGGCACCGTCGCGGCGGTGCTGGAACGGCTGCCGGGATGGTCGGTCGGGCCGCTGGTGCTGGCGCACCAGGCACGGGTGGCGCTGGGCGACCCGGTCGGCGCGGCGTTGGGGGCGCGGTGCGTCGTCGTCGGGGTGGGGGAGCGACCGGGCCTGAGCTCGGCGGACAGCCTGGGCCTCTACCTCACCTGGGACCCGCGTCCGGGACGGAGGGACGCCGAGCGCAACTGCATCTCCAACGTCCGCCCGCCGCACGGGCTGGGTTACGCGCAGGCCGCGGACACGCTCGCCGGTCTGCTGACCGCCGCGCGGAAGCTCGGCGCCTCGGGCGTGCTGCTCAAGGACGAGGGCGTCGCCCTGCCGCCGGGCGCGGGCTGACCGGACCCGCAGGCACCCGGCGCTTCAGCCGAAGACCGCGTCGACGGCGTACTGGTCACCGCCGGTCTCCCCGAACTCGGTGACCCGGTCCCCGGCGAACCGGAACACGTGCGTGTTGGTCACCGCGAAGGAGCCCTCCCCGCGGCGCGCAGAGGCGAAGGCCTCGTAACCCTCGCGGATGCGGGCCGCGTGGGGGTGGTCGGACATGACGTGCTTGTCCCGGTCGTGTCCCCCGTGGGAAAGGGACCACGCCGTCCACTGTCGTCCGGTTCGGCGGGACGGCGCCGGTGGGTGACCGGAGTGCGCTCGCCCGCCGCCGCGCAGAGTTCCGTCCGGTCCGCCGTCCGGCGATCCGCTCACCGAGGGGAGCAGCGGTACCCCGGGCGGAGGTGCTCAGGCGGTCACCCACCCGCCCACCAGCGGGGTGGGTGCGCACACGGTCGGGCGACCGTGGTTAGGTATGCCTCACCTAAACCGACGGAGGATGCACGTGACCAGGACCGACCGCCGCTTCGCCACCGTGATCATCCCGCTGACCGTGACCGCCCTGCTCGCCGGTTGCGGGAACTCCGGCAGCTCGGGCTCCGCGGACGCCGCGTCCGACGCCGGGCCGCTCACCCTCTACAACGCCCAGCACGAGGATCTGATCACCGCGATGGTCGACGGGTTCACCGAGCAGACCGGCATCGAGGTCGAGCTGCGCAGCGGCGACGACGCCGAGCTGGCCAACCAGATCGTGGCCGAGGGCGACGCCTCCCCGGCCGACGTCTTCGTCACCGAGAACAGCCCCTCGATCGACCTGGTCGCCGAGGCCGGCCTGCTGGCGCCGATCGAGGAGTCGACCCTGGCGCAGGTGCCGGACCAGTTCAGCCCGGCCGATGGCTCCTGGGTCGGGTTCGCCGCGCGGTCGACGGTGCTGGCTTACAACACCGACAAGCTCACCGAGGCGCAGCTGCCGGCGTCCCTGCTCGACCTGGCCGACCCGGCGTGGAAGGGCCGCTTCGGCATCGCCCCCGGCGGCGCGGACTTCCAGGCGATCGTCGGCGCCGTGCTCGCGCTGCGCGGAGAGGACGCCACCCGCACCTGGCTGGCCGGCCTCAAGGACAACGCTCAGGTCTACCAGGGCAACACCGCGGTGATGACCGCGGTGGACCAGGGCGAGATCGAGGCCGGGGTGATCTACCACTACTACTGGTACAAGGACCGCGCGGAGTCCGGGAACAACAGCGCGAACGTGGAGCTGCACTACTTCGGCAACCAGGACCCGGGCGCCTTCGTCAGCGTCTCCGGCGCCGGCGTGCTCGCCTCCTCCGACCAGGCCGACGAGGCCCAGCAGCTGGTCGCCTACCTGACCAGCCCGGCGGGCCAGCAGCGCTCCGCGCAGAGCACCGCGCTGGAGTACGCCGTAGGCAACGACGCCACGTCGGCCGAGGTGTTGCCGCCCCTGGACGGCCTGGACGCTCCGGAGGTCGACCCGGGCATGCTCAACGGGCCGCAGGTCACCGAGCTGATGCAGGAAGCGGGTCTGCTCTGACCACGGACACCACCCCGACCGCAGGTACCGGCGCCCCGGCGCGCCGGGGCCTGCGGTCGTCCGCGCGCCGGGGCGCCGGCGGCACGCTGCGGCGCTCTCCGGTGCTGCTCGCGCTCGCGGTGCTCGTCGCCGCCCTCGCGCTGCTGCCGCTGGGCTACATCGCCGGCTTCACCGTGGACGTCGGCTGGAGCGGCGTGCGCGAGCTGGTCTTCCGCCCCCGCGTCGGCGAACTGCTGTGGAACAGCACCCGGCTGGTCGTAGGCACCGTCGCCTGTTGCGTGGTGCTCGGGCTCGGGGCGGCCTGGCTCGTCGAGCGCTCCTCGGTCCCGGCCCGCCGCGTGTGGCACGTCCTGCTCGTCGCCCCGCTCGCCGTCCCCGCGTTCGTCAACAGCTACGCCTGGATCTCCCTGCTCCCGGGGCTGGACACCTACGGCGGCGCGCTGCTGGTGGTGACCCTGTCCTACTTCCCGTTCATCTACCTGCCGGTCGCGGCGGCCTTCCGCGGGCTGGACCCGGCGCTCGAGGAGACCGCCCGCGGCCTCGGCCTGAGCGCCTGGGCGGTCTTCCGGCGGGTGCAGCTGCCGCAGTTGCGGGTGGCGGTCCTGGGCGGCAGCCTGCTGGTCGCCCTGCACCTGCTCGCCGAGTTCGGGGCGCTGCAGATGCTGCGCTTCCCGACGTTCACCACGGCGATCTACGACCAGTACCGCGCCACCTTCAACGGTCCTGGTGCCACGATGCTCGCCGGCGTGCTGGTGCTCCTCTGCCTGGGGCTGCTGCTGGCCGAGCTGCGGCTGCGCGGGCGCGCCGCCTACGCCCGTTCCGGCCGCGGCGCGGCGCGCCCGCATCGGTCGGCGCCGCTCGGCCGGCTCACCGGGCCCGCGCTGCTGGGCCTGGGCCTGCTCGTGGGTCTCGCCGTGCTGGTGCCGCTGGCCAGCCTCACCTACTGGATGCTCACCGGCTCCTCCAGCGCGCTGCCCGTCGGCGAGCTGCTGTCCACCACCGGCACCACGCTGGGGCTCGCGGCGGGTGCGGCGGTGGTGACCACGGCGCTGGCGTTCCCCACCGGCTGGCTGGTGGTCCGCGCTCGCGGGCGGATCGCCACGCTGCTGGAGCGCTCTACCTACCTCGGCAGCGCGGTGCCGGGCATCGTGGTGGCCCTCGCCCTGGTCACGCTGAGCATCCGCGCGACCCCGTGGCTCTACCAGACGGTGCCGGTGCTGGTCGCCGCCTACGCGATCCTTTTCCTGCCCCTGGCGATCGTGAACGTCCGGTCGGCGGTCGAGCAGTCGCCGCGGATCTACGACGACGTGTCCGCTGCGCTGGGGTCCTCGGCGTTCGACCGGCTGCGCCGGGTGACGCTGCCGCTGCTCGCCCCGGGCCTGGGTGCCGGCGCCGCCCTGGTCTTCCTCGCCGTCGTCACCGAGCTGACGGCGACCCTCCTGCTCGCCCCCACCGGGACGACGACGCTGGCGACGGCCTTCTGGTCGGCGACCAGCGGCCTGGAGTACGGCGCCGCCGCCCCGTTCGCCGTCCTCATGGTGCTGCTGTCGGCACCGGCTACCGTGCTGCTCTCCCGCGACGCCCGACGAGGTCTGACCACATGAGCTCCCTGACCGTCTCCGAGGTCACCAAGTCCTTCGGCGCCACGCCCGTCCTCACCGGCATCGACCTGCACGTGCCCAACCGCAGCCTGACGGCGCTGCTCGGGCCCTCCGGGTGCGGCAAGACGACCCTGCTCCGGCTGATCGCCGGCTTCGACGAGCCCGACACCGGGGCGATCGCCGTCGGCGACCGGACGGTGACCGGCGCCGGGCGCGGCGTGCCCGCCCGGCGGCGGGGGATCGGCTTCGTGCCCCAGGAGGGCGGGCTCTTCCCGCACCTGTCCGTGGCCGCGAACGTCACCTTCGGGCTGCCCCGGCGTGAGCGCCGCGACCCCGGGCGGGTGCGGGACCTGCTCGCGCTGGTCGGGCTGGACGCCGCGCTCGCCGAGCGGCACCCCCACCAGCTCTCCGGCGGGCAGCAGCAGCGGGTGGCCCTGGCGCGGGCGCTGGCTCCCCGGCCCTCGCTGGTGCTGCTCGACGAGCCGTTCTCCTCCCTCGACGCGGGGCTGCGCGAGGACACCCGCCAGGCCGTCGCCGAGGCGCTGTACGCCAGCGGGGCCACCGCCGTGCTCGTCACGCACGACCAGGCCGAGGCGCTGTCGATGGCCGATCAGGTGGCGGTCATGCGCGCCGGCCGGCTGGTGCAGCTCGCCGATCCGCAGACGCTCTACCGGCACCCGCTGGACCTCGACGTCGCCACCTTCGTCGGGGACGCCGTCGTGCTGGACGCCGACGTCCGCGGCGGGCAGGCGCACTGCGAGCTCGGCGTGCTCCCGCTGGAGCGTCCCTGCCCCGAGGGCCCGAGCCGGATCCTGCTGCGGCCCGAACAACTGCAGCTCGGCGGGCGCACCGCGGCCCCGACCGGCACGATCGCCCGGGTGCACAGCGTCGAGTTCTACGGCCACGACGCCCGGGTGCTGCTCGACCTGCCGTCGGGGCTGCAGGTCACCGCGCGGCTGGACGGGTCCGTGCTGCCCGCCGACGGCGCGGAGGTCGCCGTCGCCGTCAGCGGAGCGGCGCTGGCCTTCCCGGCCCGCGCGGCCGGGCGGGATCAGGCCGGGCGGGATCAGGCCGGGCGGGATCAGGCCGGGCGGGATCAGGCCGGGCGGGATCAGGCGGTCGCGTAGGACCCGGAGCTCAGCTCCTCCAGCAGCGACGGGCCGGTCGGCGCCCAGCCGAGCTCGCTGCGGGCCTTCGCGCCGGTGGCCTGCTGGTCCAGGTCGAACGCCCCGGCCAGCGGGCCCAGCCGGGCCTCGGTGTCCTCGTTCGGCGAGCCGACCACCCGGCAGTCGCGGCCCGTGCCGCGGCTGCCGGCCCCGCCGATCTCGCGCACCGTCGGGTTCTGGCCGTTCACGCCCAGGTAGTAGGAGCCGGATTCGGCCGAGGCGAGGGCCAGGGCGTAGAGCCGCCCCAGGTCGTCTGCGTAGACGGTGGTCCAGTGCTGGTCGCCGCTGCCGGGCAGCACGAGCGCGCCGTCGGCGTCGCGGGGTCCGTCCGGCACCATGGTCGGCAGGCCCCCCGCGCGTCCCTCGACGATGCCGGGGCGAGCACGACCGACCGACCGGACGCCGTCGCCGGCCGCCGCGCGCACCCGGGCGTCCAGCGGCAATCGCCAGGCGGTGAGCTGCGGCGGGTCGAACGGTTGTGGTCTCGTCGACCGTGCCGGCGCCGTGCACCCAGACGCCGCTGGTGCACGTACGGCTTGCCGGTGCCGGCCAGGGCGCCGAGCACGGCGCCGAGCAGCCCGCGGTCGAGCTCCCCTTCCGTGCCGTCCGCGGCCGCGGCGGCGGCCTGCAGCGCGGCGGCCGAGGCGTCACTACAGGCGAGGGCGGTGACGGTCGGCCAGCAGGGCGGAGAGGACCGAGGAACCCACGAGACTGGTGTCACCGGTGAGGAAGACGTCCATGTCCGCCTCAAGGTCCCGGGGACGCCGGGTTCTCCTGCGCGGCTCAGCGGCGGACCAGCTTGCCCACCGCCATGACCCTGCTGAGCAGCGCCTCCATCGGGTGGCGCTCCGGCGGCCCCACGGTCGCCGGCCAGTCGGGCACCAGGTCGGGATCGGCGCCGATGGTGGTGGCTGCCTCCTCGGTCACGGCGGTGGCGCGGTTGTGCAGCCGGTCGCGGACGTCGTCGGGCGAGTAGGCCCGCCGATGCCGTTCGTGCCGGACCAGGACGGCGCTGGTCGCAGCAACTCCTGCGAGACCGGCGACTCCGAGCAGCTTCCAGGGGCGCATGTCGCCTACGGTATCGGCGTGGCAGACATCACATACCGATCCGGCACGGCCGACGTCCGGGCGCTGTCGCTCGACGAGGCCGTCGAGCTGACCCGCACCGGCGACATCTGGGTGTTCCGCGGCGCCTCCCTCGCCGACCGGGCGATCCAGACGCTGACCAACGCCCCGGTGAACCACGTCGGCATGGCCGTCGTGATCGACGACCTGCCGCCGCTGCTCTGGCACGCCGAGCTGGGCCACGGCCTGCCCGACGCCTGGTCCGGGCGGCACCAGCGCGGGGTGCAGCTGCACGACCTGCACGACGCCGCCTGCGTGTGGCGCAACCGGTACGGCCAGCGGCCGTGGTTGCGGCAGTTGGTCGGCCCGGCCGACGACGGCGGTATCACCCGGGAGATGGAGGACGCCGTCCTGTGCACCGTCGCCCGGCTGGACGGCAAGCCGTTCCCCACCACCCGGGGGCTGGCCCGGGGCTGGCTGAACGGCCGGCTGCGGCGGCACGCCACCAATGACACGGTCTTCTGCGCGGAGCTGGTCGCCGCCACCTACCTGGAGATGGGGTTGCTGCCGGCGAAGCGGCCGGTCAGCTCCTACGACCCGGGCAGCTTCTGGTCCGGTGACCGGCTGGACCTGGTGGATGCGAAACTCGGCGCCGAGGTGGCGGTCGACGTCCCGATCGTCTGAGCGGGCGGCTCAGCCCGCGCCCCCGGCGCCCACCTCGGAGGGATCGGCCCGGCCGCTGACGACGTCGGCGGCCAGGTCGTCCACCGTGCGGCCGGTCGCATAGGCGTGCGCGCGCAGCACGGCCAGCGCCTCCGTTGCGGCGAGGTCCAGTGCCAGGCTGGTGAGCCCCATCGCCTCCCAGACCCGCGCCCGACCGGTGGCGAGCGGGCTGGAAAGCCAGTCCGGCCCGTGGCCGCCGACCTCGGAGGACCACACCGCGGCCTCGGCGAGCGCCGCGGTGACCAGGTCGCCGACGCCCACGGCGGCGAGGACGTCGAGGGCCGCGACGGCCGCGGGGTCCTCGAAGTACAGGTCGATGGCGCCCCCGCCGGCCAGGCCGCGCCGCAGGGGCAGCGCCACGATGCCCCGGTAGGGGGTCTGCCCGACCAGCAGGTCGTGGAAGGCCGGCCAGCGCCGGAGCATGTCCTCCTCCACCACGAACACCGGCTGCTGGGTGTGGTTCGCCCGCAGACACGGTCCGGCACCCACGGTGAACTGCAGCCGTTCGGCGAGCTCGGACTCGGGGCCGCTGGCCCCCAGCGGCACGTGCCGGTCCGGCGAGGTGAGCGCGCTGATCCCCGCGCCGTCCGCCGGCAGCACCTCGGCCGCGGCACGGCTCAGCCGCACCGGCAGCAGGGCGGGATCGGCCGGCGGGGCGTCCTGCGCGTCCTGAAGCGCCAGCGCGGCGGCGAAGCGCTCGGCCAGGGACGTCCCGCAGGTCATGCGGCTGCCATGCCCCCGCGCGCCCGGCTCAACCCACCTCCGCCGGCTGCTCCTGCCTGCCCAGCCGCAGCACGCTGTCCTCCGCCCCGGCCAGGTCGGGGTCGTGCGTCACGCAGACCACCAGCCGGCCGGCGAGTGCGCGGCGCACGTCGGCCACGAGCGCCCGCGCGGCGGGCGGGTCCAGGTGAGCGGTGGGCTCGTCGAGCAGCACCACGTCCCGGTCGGCCAGCAGGGCGCGGGCGACGGCCAGCCGGCGGCGCTCCCCACCGGACAGTGACGTCCCGCCGGCGCCGACCGGGGTGTCCAGCCCGGCGGGCAGGGCGTCGAGCAGCGGGCCGAGTCCGGCGGCGGTCAGCGCGCCACGCATCGCCGGTTCGCCGGCCGGGCCGGCGAGCTCGCCGCGGGGGCGGGCGAGCGCCAGGTTGGCCCGCAGGGTCGCATCGAAGACGTGCGCGTCCTGCGGGCACCACGCCATCGCGGCCCGGACGTCGTCGCCGGTCAGCGCCGCGGCCGAGACCGGGCGCCGGCCGTCGCCCAGCACGTAGTCCCCGGCGGTGGGCCGCAGCGCTGCCATCAGCACGCTGAGCAGCGTCGACTTCCCGGAGCCGGACGGGCCGGTGACGACCACCCAGCCGCGCCCGGCCGCGGCGTTGAGGTCCAGCCCGGTCAGCACGGCGGGGCGGCCCGGCCAGCCCGCGGTCAGCTGTTCGGTGGCCAGCTCCCGCACCGGGGCGGGAGCGGTCCGGCGGTCGGCCGGCGCCGGGTCGCTGGCGACCGGTTCGGCGAGCACCGCCTCGACCCGGCTGCGCGCGTCCCGCCAGGCCGAGCGGTTCCGCCGGGCGGCACCCAGGGCGGTCAGCGGCTCCAGCAGCGCGAGTGGCGCCAGGGCCAGCACGGCCGCGGCCGGCGCGGACAGCTCCCCGCCGCGCACGGCGGCGGCGCCGGCGGTCAGCGCCAGGACGGCGGCCACTCCGGTGGCCAGCACGGCCAGCGCGTCCCCGACGGCGGTGGCGACCGCTCCGGCCTGCGCCGCCCGTCCCTGCTGACGGCCCAGCTCGTCGAGCCGGGCGACCTCCGCGGCTGCCAGGCCGTGGGCCCGCAGGTCGGCGGCGGCCTCCAGCGCGGCGCTGGCCTCCCGCAGAGTTCCCGTCTGCAGCTCGGCGGCCGATCGGGACACTCCCCGGTCGGCGGCCCGGTGCACGCCCAGCACGGCGAGCACGGCGAGCAGCAGAACTCCGCCGGCCAGGGCACCGGCCAGCGGGTCCAGGACGGTGAGCACCGCCGCCGTCCCGGTCAGCACGAGCGCCGATACCAGCGGCGGGGAAACCACCCGCACCGACAGGTCCTGAAGGATACCGACGTCGCCGACCAGCCGGGCCAGGGCGCGTCCCGGTGTCCGGTCGGCCGCGGGGCCCTGGGCGACCAGCGCCGACCACAGCCGCAGCCGGGTGCGCTCGGCCAGCTGCAGGGCGGCGTCGTGCCCGGCCAGCCGGTCCAGCCAGCGCAGCAGCGCACGGGCCAGCGCGGAGGCCCGGACGCCGACGATCGCAACCATCAGGGTCAGCATCGCCGGCTGCTCGGCGGCCCGGACGATCAGCCAGCCGGAGACGGCGCTCAGCGCGATGCCCGCCGCGCTGGAAGCCGCGCCGGCGAGCACCGAGCGGGCGATCGCCCGGCGCGGCCAGCTCAGCTCGGCCCCCACGCCGTCCCCGCCGGCCGTCGTGGCTGCGCCCCCCTCCGCCTTTGCAGCGGGAATGGCGGTCGCTGCGCTCGCCATTCCCCCTGGAAAGGCGGGCTCGGGGGTCACCTTTCCAGCGGTAATGGCGGGGAGGGTGACGGTGCGGTCGGCGAGGGCGGCCAGCGCGGGCTCGTGGGTGACCAGCACGGTGCACAGCGAGCCGCGGAGCCAGTGCAGCAGCTCGGCGACCTGCGCGGTCGCAGCGGCGTCCAGCGAGGCGGTCGGCTCGTCCAGCAGCAGCACCCGGGCGCCGCGCTGCACCCGGACCAGCGCCCGGGCCAGCGCCACCCGCTGCAGCTCACCGGGGGAGAGGGTGCGGCAGGCGCGGTCGGCCAGGTGCTCGCCGCCCACCCAGGACAGCGCGGTGGCCACCAGCTCGGCGGGGTGCCCGCCGCCCGCGGCGTGCCGGTGCAGCTCGTCGGCGACGGTGTCGCCGACCGTGCGGGGGAACTGGGGGACGACGGCGGCGTCCTCGGGCCGCAGCACCGTGCCGGCGACCTGCGCCGAGGCGCCGTCGAGCAACTGCCCGGCCAGGACGGCGAGCACCGTGGACTTTCCGGACCCGCTGGGCCCCCGCAGCGCGACCAGCTCGCCCGGGGCGACGGTCAGGTCGAGGCCGGCGACCGCCGGCGCGGCCCGGCCGGGAAAGCGGACAGTCAGGCCGATGACGGTGATGCCGCGCAGCATCCCGACGGCGGGGGCGGTAACCACCGGGCGGACGCGCGGGGTGGCGAGCACGCGGCGCGCGGCGGCGGCGGCCTCGGTGGCGTCCTCGGCCGCGTGGTGTGCCGCGCCGAGCGCCCGCAGCGGGGCGAACGCCTCGGGGGCCAGCAGCAGCGCGAGCAGTCCGACGTCCAGGGGCATGCTGCCGTGCACCAGCCGGACGCCGACGGTGACCGCGACCAACGCCACCGACAGGGTGGCCAGCACCTCGAGCACGAGCGCGGAGAGGAACGCGACCCGCAGCGTGGCCAGCGTGCGGCGACGGGCGTCCCGGCCGAGCTCGGTCAGCGCGGTCAGCTGGTCGGCCGCGCGGCTCAGCCCGACCAGCACCGGCAGGCCGCGCACCAGCTCGGCGACGTGCCTGGCGATCCGGTCCAGCGCGCGGGCGGCGGCGGTCGTGGCGTCGCGGGTGTGCAGTCCGACCAGGGCCATGAACACCGGGACCAGCGGCAGGGTGACGGCCACGAGCAGGGCGGAGAGCCAGTCGGTGATCCCCAGCACGATCAGCAGCACGGGCGGGACGACGGCGGTCTGCGCGAGCGCGGGCAGGTAGGTCGCCAGCGCCGGGCCGAGGTCGTGCAGCCGGGTGGTGGCCAGCACCGCGGCCGGCCCCTTCCCGCCGGCGGCGTCGACCGCCTCGCCCTCGCCGTCCAGCAGCCGGGTGAGCAGCTTCTGTCGCAGGGCGTCCTCTGCGCGGCGGGCGTCCCGGGCGGCGAGCACCGCCCCCAGCCCGCTACCCGCGGCCCGGACCGCCGCGCCCAGCACGGCCACCGCCAGCGCCGTCCCGGGGACGACGCCGTCCGTCACATCGGCGACCGCGCGGGCCAGCCCGGCGGCGAGCAGCACCATCCCGGCGGTCTGCACCAGCGCGGCGACCGCGGCGCGGACCAGCGCGCCGGGCAGCCCGGGCACGCCGGCCAGCGCGCCCAGCGGCCCCCGGCCTGCCTCAGGGCGGCCATTGTGGCCACTTCGGCCGGAGGGGGTCATGCGGGCACCGGCTCGGCGTGCGGCGTCTCCGGCTCGGCCGACAGCCGCTTCCGGAAGACCCAGTACGTCCAGGCCTGGTAGGCGAGCACGACCGGCAGGCCGATCCCGGTGGCCCAGGTCATCACGGTGAGCGTGTAGTCGCTGACCGAGGCGTCGGCGAGGGTGACGTCGAAGGCGGCGTCGACCGTGGAGGGGACGGCGACCGGAAAGGCCGCGCCGAAGATCGTCGCCGCCGAGCCCAGCAGCACGACCGCCCAGGCGGCGAAGGCCTGGCCCTCGCGGTCCACCCGGATCCGGGCCCAGCTGACCAGCACCGCCAGCGCCGCCACCAGCCACAGCACAGCGGTGGCCGGCGTCCCCGAGCGCAGGTGCACCAGTCCGGCCCAGGCCAGCAGCGGCAGCGCGGCGACCGGCGCCCAGCGCCGGGCGAAGGCCCGGGCGGCCAGCCGCACCGGCCCGTCGGTCTTCAGCGCCAGGAACACCGCCCCATGCACCAGCGAGTACGCCAGCACGGCGACCGCCCCCAGCAGCGCCGGCCAGCCCAGCCCGGCGAACGGGCCGCCCACCCGGTTGCCGTCGGCGTCGATCGGCAGTCCGAGGGTGGTGGCGCCCAGCGCGGCGCCGATGCCCAGGGCGGCGATCAGCGAGCCGGCGGTGATCACGTGGGTCCAGGTGCTGTCCCAGCGCTCGGTGTGGTGCGAGTGCCGCCACTCGAAGGCGACCGCCCGGATGATCAGGCCGAAGAGCACCAGCACGAACGGCAGGTACAGCGCGGGCAGCCAGGTGGCGTACCAGCCGGGGAAGGCCGCGAAGACCGCACCCGTGGCGGTGATCAGCCAGACCTCGTTGCCGTCCCACAGCGGGCCGATCGACCGCAGCATGAGGTGCCGGTCGACCGGGCGGCGGCCCAGCAGTGGGAGCAGGGCGGCGACACCGAAGTCGAAACCCTCGAGCAACAGGAAACCGGTCCACAGCACCGCGACGGCGGCGAACCAGAGGGTCTGCAGGTCCATGGTCGTCTCTCCTCGGATCTCAGTACGCGAAGGACAGGACGTCGTCGGCGTCGCGCCCGCCCGGGAGGTCGTCGTCCGGGGTCCCCTCGGGGGTGTGCCCGGGGGTGGGGGCGCTGTCGGCGGTGGTCACCCCGCGGCGCACGAAGCGGGTGATCAGCCACAGCTCGACCACCGCGAGCGCGCCGTAGACCGTGGCCAGCCCGATGAGCGAGGTGAGTACCTCGCCGGCGGTGACGCCGGGGGAGACGGCCTGGGCGGTGAAGAAGTACACCTGCTCGGCCCGCGGGACGTCGGGGTTGGGGTAGACCACGAACGGCTGGCGGCCCATCTCGGTGAAGATCCAACCCGACACGTTGGCGACGAACGGGGCACCGACCGCGAGCAGTGAGCCGTAGACCCCGATCCTCGAGGTCGGCACCCGCCCCCGGCGGGTGGCCCAGAGCGCGTAGGCGGCCACGCCGGCCGAGACCATCCCCATGCCGACCATCAGCCGGAAGTTCCAGTAGGTGACCGCCAGCAGGGGGGTGTAGTCGATCGGCCGGCCGGCCTGGTCGCCGTAGTGCGCCGGGTCGTCGGGATAGGTGGCCCCGTAGGCCGCCGCGTAGGACTCCTGCAGCTCGTTGACCCCGGGCACGGCGGTGGAGAAGTCGCCGTGGGCCAGGTAGCTCAGGATGCGGGGAATGGTGATCGAGTGGACGTCGTCGCACTCGTTGCTGCCGAGCTTGCCGAACGCGAAGACCGAGAACGGCGCGGGCGCCTCGGTCTCGCACAGCGCCTCGGCCGAGGACATCTTCAGCGGCTGCTGGGCGTACATCAGCTTGCCCTGGTAGTCACCGGTCAGGGCGACCAGCGCGAAGGCGGCGAGCGAGACGAAGCCGCCGAGCCGCACCGACCGGCGCCAGACCGAGTGGTCCACGTCCGTAGTCGGTGCATCGGCCATCGTCCGCCGGCGCAGGTGCCACAGGCCGATACCCACCAGCAGGGCCCCGGCGACCATCAGCGAGGCAACGATGGTGTGGCTGAAAGCGGCCAGCGCGGTGTTGTTGGTCAGGACGGCGAGGAAGTTGACCTGCCGCGGCCGGCCGGTCGCGTCGTCGGTCACGACGCCGACCGGGTGCTGCATCCACGAGTTGGCCGCGATGATGAAGTACGCGCTGACCACCGAGCCGATGACCGCCGCCCACAGCGCGGCCAGGTGCAGCTTTTTCGGAATTCGGCCCCAGCCGAAGATCCACAGGCCCAGGAAGGTGGATTCCAGGAAGAAGGCCAGCAGCGCCTCCAGGGCGAGCAAGGAGCCGAAGACGTCGCCGACGAAGCGGCTGTACTCGCTCCACGCCAGCCCGAACTGGAACTCCTGGACCAGCCCGGTGGCCACGCCGAGGACGAAGTTGATCAGGTAGATGCGGCCCCAGAAGCGGGTCATCCGCAGCCACTCGGGCTTGTCCGTGCGCGCCCACATGGTGTGCATCACGGCGACCAGCACACCCAGTCCGATGGTCAACGGGACCATCAGGAAGTGGTAGACGGTGGTGATCCCGAACTGCCAGCGGGCGATGTCGAGCACGTCCACCGCGGTCTCCTCTGCGACTGTCGTACGATCGTCGAGTTCTTTCTACGCCCCGTAGAGAGACTTTTCTACGCGACGTAGAACAGCTCGGTGTGAGCTGTCCGACAGGAGATCGATGAACTCGCTGGGTGAGCTGGAGCGCGCGGTGCTGGAGCACCTGTGGGCGGTCGGCGGCCCGGTGACGGCCGCCCGGCTGCGCGAGGTCTTCGCCGACCGGGGGCTGGCGCTGACCACGGTGCACACGGTGCTGACCCGGCTGGAGCAGAAGGGCTTCGTCGTCTCCGACACCGCCCGGCCGCGGCAGTTCACCGCCCGCGCCTCTCGCGAGGAGCACGCCGCCGAGCTCATGCACGAGGTGCTTGGGCAGGCCGGCGACCGACAGGCCGCGCTGGCCCGCTTCGTCGGATCGGTCAGCGCCGACGAGGTCGACCTGCTGCGCCAGCTGCTGGCAGCGCACCCCGAGGCAGGGCACCGCACGGGCGAGCCCGGCGCCGGCTGAGCGTGCTGCCGGCCACCGCGGTCTCCCTCGCCGTCCTTGCCGGGCTGCTCGCCTGGCCGGTCCCGGCGGCGCTCGCCCGGGCCGGCTGGCCGCGGCGCGACCCGCTGGTCGCGCTGCTGTGCTGGCAGGCGGTCGGGCTGGCCGGCGGTCTGTCGATCATCGGCGCGCTGCTGGTGCATGGGCTCGCCCCGTGGGGGCGCTCGCTGCCGGCAGCCGCCTGGGCGGTGCTGACCGGGGACCCGGCGAGCAGCCGCGTGCGCGGTGACCACTGGGTGACGCTGACGCTGGCCGCGGTGTTGGCCGCCGAGCTGCTCGGCGTGCTCGCGCTGTCGTTCGTGCGGACCGCCCGTACCCGGCGCCGGCACCGGGCAATGCTGGAGATGCTCGTCCGTCCGAGCGGGGTCGCCGGCGACTCCGTGGCAGGGGTGACACTGCTGCTGGAGCACCCCGCGCCGGTGGCCTTCTGCATCCCCGGCGCGCGGCCGCTGCTGGTGCTCTCCTCCGGGATGCTCGCCGAACTGGACGAGGCGCAGCTGGCCGCCGTCGTCGCCCACGAGCGGGCGCACCTGCGTGAACGTCACCACCTGCTGCTGCTGCCCTTCGTCGCCTGGCGGGCGGCGCTGCCCGTCCTCCCGGCGGCCGACCGGGCGCACGACGAGGTGCGCGACCTGGTCGAGATGCGGGCCGATGACGTCGCGGTGGCGTCGCTCCGCTGCCCGGAGCCCCGCCGCACCCTGGCCGCGGCGATCGTCGCGGTGGCCGGCGGCGCGGGCGGCGAGGTTCCGGCCGGTGCCCTCACGGTCACCGGCGGGGCCGTCGCGGTGCGCGTGCGGCGGCTGCTCGCCCCGGCCCGGCCGCTGCCGGCTGCCGGCCGGGTGGGCGCACTGGTGAGCGCACTCGCCCTGTTGCTGGTGCCGACGCTGTTGCTGGTCGCGCCCGCCGTCGTCTGATTCCGGTCGGAGCCGGTCAGTCGGTCCGGTCTGCGCCGCGTTCGCGGCGCGCGGCGTCCCGCTCGTCACGGGCCGTGTCGGCGTCGGCGCGCGCGTCGGCCAGGTCGTCCTGCAGCCCCAGGATCACCTGGGCCGAGGTGAGCTGGTGGCCGTCGTCCAGGAGCCCGCGGACCCGGGCGGCCACCTCGAGCTGGTTGCGGGAGTAGCGGCGGTGGCCACCGGAGGACCGTCCCGGGTGCAGCACGCCGGCGGAGTCCAGGCTGCGCAGGAAGGCCGCCTGGACGCCGAGCAGTTCGGCGGCCTGGCTCATGGTGAGCACGGGGTGGTCGGGGTCGTCGAGTGCGCCGAGGGGGTCGGTGGTCATCGCTTCCTCCGGAGTCGGGCGCTGGGACGACGGAGGGGCGGGGCCGTCCGGCCCCGCCCCTCCCGAGTCGGCGTCGGTCAGCTCTCGACCGACCGCTGGGCGGACTCGCCCTCGATGGTGTGCGCCTCCACCGAGGCCGGGCTGTCGGCGCGTGTGACGCTGATCTTGCGGGCCTTGGCCTTCTCCTCGACGGGGATGCTGACGGTCAGCACCCCGTCGTGGTAGCTGGCCTCCAGCCGGTCGGTGTCCAGGCTGCGGCCCAGGACCAGCTGGCGGGTGTAGCTGCCGAAGGGGCGTTCGGCGACCGCCCACTCGGCGTTCTCGAGCTGTGGCACCGACCGCTCGGCGCTGATCGTCAGCGTGGTGCCCTCCACGGACAGGTCGATCGAGCCGGGGTCGACGCCGGGCAGGTCGAAGTGGGCGACGAAGTTGTCGCCGACCCGGTAGGCGTCCATCGGCATGCCGGCCAGCGAGCGGGCGGTGGTGGTGCCGCTGCGGCCGGTCAGCTGGTCCAGCGCACGCATGGCGGCGGACGTGGCGGCGAACGGGTCGTAGGCGGTCAGCATCATGGCGGGGTACCTCCTGAGCGTGCGGTGGTCGTTTCTCGGCAGCGTGGTCGCTGGTATTTCCAGTGGCAACTGCAGATTATCTCTGCAGCGCCTGCAGGTAAACATCTGTTGTCGAGGACATCCCGTTGTGTCGGCTGGCAGGCTGTAGGCGTGCCCGGACCGGCCTTCACGCCCGCTGCCGAGCTGTCGGGCCGGTTCTACGTCGCGGTCGTGCGCCCTCTTCTCGCCGGACGACCGCACGCTGCCGCGCTGCTGGGCGGGGGCTCCGACGTCCTCGGTCACGACACGCCTCGCTCGACCGACCACGGCTGGGGCCCGCGGCTGCTCGTCCTCCTCGACGACCCGCGTGAGGTCCCTGCGTGCCGGGAGCTGATCGACGCACGGCTCCCGGAGCACTTCGCCGGCTGGCCGACCCGCTTCGGCTGGGACGACGTCGCCCCCCGGCACCACGTCGAGGTCACCACCCTCGCCGACTGGCTGACCGGGTTCCTGGGTGTGGACGCGTCGGCGGGGATGTCGACCCTCGACTGGCTGCTCACGCCGCAGCAGCGGCTGCTCGGGGTGGTGGCCGGGCGCGTGCACGCCGATGACTCCGGTTCGCTGCGCGCCGTCCGGGAGTCGCTGCGCTGGTATCCCGACCAGCTGGAGCGGTGGTTTCTGGCCTGCCAGTGGCACCGGATCGCCCAAGAGGAGGCCTTCGTCGCCCGCACGGCCGAGGTCGGGGACGAGGTCGGCTCCGCGGTGGTCGCGGCCCGGCTGGTCCGGGACCTGATGCGGCTGGCGTTGCTGCTGGACCGGCAGTACGCGCCCTACAGCAAGTGGCTGGGCACCGCGTTCGCCGCGATGACGCACCCGGACGACCTGCCCGGGCACCTGACCGATGCGGTGCACGCGCCGGACGACGCCGGGCGCGAATCCGCGCTGGCCGACGCCTACCGGGCGCTGGCCCACCGGCAGAACGCCCGCGGGCTCGTGGCACCGCTCCACCCGGCCATCACCGCCTATCACCGTCGGCCGGCCCAGGTGCTGATGGCGGACCGGTTCGCCGAGGCGATCCGGGCGAGCATCGCCGATCCGGGACTGCGCTCGCTGCCGCTGCTCGGCTCGGTCGACCAGGCGGTCGACAGCGCCGACATCCTGTCCGACCCGGTGCGCTACCGGCGGCTGGCCGCGCTGTACGGCGACCTCCGCACCTGAGGCCGATCAGTGCCGCCAGCGCACCGCCGCCGCGACGCCCGCGGGGGAGACCCCGTCGAACAGCGCGATCTCGCCGCGCCGGACCTCGGCGATGCTCACTGACAGCTCCTCGCCGAACGCCTCGGTCAGCACGGCGTCGGACTCGAAGGCGCGCACGGCCTCCTCCAGGGACGTCGGCAGCCCGCGGATCCCGGCGTCCCGCCGTCCCTCGTCGGTGAGCGTGCCCGGGTCGATGCCCACTGGCTCGGGCAGCGTCGACCCGGCGCGCAGCCCGGCCCGGCCGGCGGCCAGCAGACCGGCCATCAGCAGGTACGGGTTCGCCGCGGCGTCGACACTCTTGACCTCCACGTTGGCCGCCGACTGCCGCTCGCCGTCCGCGCCGGTGACGAACCGCAGCGCCGTCTCCCGGTTCTCCAGCCCCCAGGCCGCGTAGGCGCCGGCCCAGTGCGACGGCACCAGCCGGAGGTAGGAGGCGACGCTGGGTGCGCCGAGCGCCAACAGCCCCGGCAGGTGGTCCAGCACCCCGGCCATGAAGGCCTCGCCGTCCGCGGTCAGCCCGAAGGTTCCCGGGCCGCCGTTCATCAGGTTCTGGTCCTCACGCCACACCGACAGGTGCACGTGCCCGCCGTTGCCGACGCCCTCCGCGGTCACCTTGGGGGAGAAGGACACCCGCAGCCCGTGCTGGGCGCTGATCGCCCTGATCGTGGCGCGGACCAGCACGCTGGTGTCCGCGGCGCCGATCGGGTCCTCCGCGGCGACCGACACCTCGAGCTGGCCGGCGGCGTACTCGGGGTGGAACTGGTCGACGACGACGTTCTGCGCGTCGAGGGCCTCCAGCAGGTCCCGGCCGTAGTCGGAGACCTCGATCAGCCGGGTCAGCCCGTAGGCGGGGCCGGTGAGTGCGGGAACGAAGGCGTCCGGGTCGTCGGGCAGGCCAGCGGCCTGCGACGCCACCCATTCGATCTCGAACGCGGCCTTCACGGTGAACCCCTCGCCGGCCAGCTCCCCGGTCAGCCGGCGCAGCAGCGAGCGGGAGTCCTGGACGTGCGGCTGGCCGTCCTGGCGATAGCGGTCGACGGGCGCCCAGGCCCAGCCGGGTTGGCCGGCCAGCAGGGTCAGCCGGGACAGGTCGGGGTGCAGCCGCAGGTCGCCGAGGGCGCTGCCGGCGTACCGGCCGGCGACGATCGAGTCGTCGAGCAGGAAGCCGTCGAAGACCGGGCTCATGCCCACACCCCAGGCGGCGGCGCTGGGCAGCTTGCCCAGCGGCACGCTCTTCGTCCGGGTGATGCCGCTGGTGTCCACCCACGGCAGGACGACGCCCACCACGCCGATCTCGGACAGTTCCTCGACGGCGGCCTCGGCCACTGCCCGTCGCTCGTCCCGTTCCTGCAGGTCCATCGGTCGTCCTCCGGGTGCTCGTCGACTGCGCGCCGTCCGCGCATGCTGCCCCGTCGCTGTAAATGTTGAGTCAGAGGGGTCCCGGCGGCCGCCTGATCGGGGCACACTTCCTGCGCGCTGTGGCCGTTGAGCGCAGCAACGACGTCAAGGAGGTCCCATGGCCATCACCACCCCACGTCCGGACGACGCCGGGCCGGGAACCGCCGAGGCCGGTGGACTGCCGGGGCCCGGCGGGCTGCGCCGCACCCTGTCGGTGTGGCAGGCGGTGGGCCTGTCGGTGGCGCTGATGGCGCCCAGCATGGCGGCCAACATCAATCCGCAGGGGACCGCCGGGACGGTCGGCCGCGCCGTGCCACTGGCGTTCCTGCTGGCCGCGATCGGCGTCCTGCTGGTGGCCTACGGCTTCGTCCGGCTCTGCCAGTACTTCCAGCACGCCGGCTCGGTGTACGCCTTCGTGGGCGCGACCCTGGGCCCTCGGACCGGACTGGCGTCGGGCTTCGGGCTGCTCGGCACCTACGTCTTCTACGGCGTGGTGACCTCCAGCGCGACCGGCATCTTCGGCACCGCGTTCCTGCAGGCCGTCGGTATCTGGCCCAATCCGCCGTCGTGGGCGCCGTTCCTGCTGGCCGGGGTCGCGCTGCTCGGTGCGCTGGCGCTCACCATCGCGCCGGCGAAGCGCGGGACGACGGTGCTGCTCACCGTCGAGGGCCTCACCGTGCTGCTGATCCTGGTCGTCAGCGCGATCGTGCTGGTGCGCCTGGTCTCGGGCAGCGTGCCGGCCGGTGCGCCGTCCCCGGACGCCGGGTTGGACCTGTCGGTGTTCACCGTGCCGCCGGGCACCGAGACCTCCGCGGTATTCCTGGGCGTGGTGTTCGGGTTCCTGTCCTTCGCCGGCTTCGAGGCCGCGGCGACGCTGGGGGAGGAGGCACGCAACCCGCGCCGGGACATCCCGCGGGCGATCCTCGGGACGGCGGTCTTCGGCGGCGTCTACTTCGTGGTCGTCACGGCCATCGAGATGATGGCCTTCGGCACCGACGAGGCCGGCGTTCAGTCGTTCATCGCCTCGCCGTCGCTGCTCGGTGACCTGGGCAGCAGCTACATCGCCGGCTGGGTCGGCGACGTCATCACGCTGGGCGCGGCGATCAGCGCGTTCGGCAGCTGCCTGGCCTGCGTCGTCGGCGCCGCCCGGCTGACCTTCGCCTTCGCCCGGGACACCGCACGGAACCCGGGCCGGGCGAGCGGGCTGGCCGCCACCACCGCGGCGGGCACGCCGGCGCTCGCCGCCATCGTCGTCACCGCCGCGATGGCGCTGGTCCAGCTGGTCTGCGCGGTATTCTTCGACGCCGAGGCCTTCGACACCTTTCTGTGGTCGGGCACCATCGGCACGCTGATCCTGCTGGTGGCCTACCTGCTCACCACGGTCGGGGCGATCCGGCTGGTGTTCGTGCAGCGGAAGCTGGCGGTGCCGAGGTGGCAGGTCGTCATCCCGGTGCTGGCCCTCGTCGTCCTGGGCTACACGATCGGGCGCAACGTCGCCCCCTACCCGGCGTACGCCGACGGCCCGGCGTTCTGGTTCCCGATCGTGGCGGGGCTGTGGCTGCTGGTCGGCGTGGTCGCCGTGCTGGCCGCCCCGGCGCTGGCGCAGCGGGCCGGTGCGGCGCTGACCGCGGCGGAGCTGGGCGGCCTGGAGGCGGTCGACAGCCGCTGAGCCGGCGGGCCAGGGCGGTGGCGGGTCAGGGCGCTTCGCGGTCGGTCGGCTCGAAGGTGACGTGCACCTGCTCGAACCCCTTGCTGCGCTGCGCCTTGGCCTGGTCGGTGTAGCTCCGCCGGTCGCCGGGGGTGAGATGGACGTCGTCGGTGAACGGGGTCAGCAGGGCCCGCGGATAGAGCTGGTCCACGCGCACCACGTTGATCTCCACGCAGAGGACCCCGGCCACCGCGGCGAGGTAGAGGAATGCCAGCAACCCGAGCACCAGGGCGAACACCCCGTTGCTGGCGCTGGCGTTGCCGACCACGTAGCTGACGTAGCCCACCCCGAAGGTCTGCAGCAGCTGCCACAGGACGGCGGCGATCAGCGCCCCGGGGGCGACCTGGCGCAGGGTGAGATGCCGGGCGGTGGCGAGCCGGAACGCGAAGACGAACACGATCGCGTTGACCGCGATCGAGAGCACGAGGACGAGTACCCGCAGCGCCATGCCGAGGGACCCGGCGTTGCCCGAGCCGAGGGTGGACAGGGCGGTGGTGCCGATGACCGCCAGCCCGGCCGTGCCGAGGAGCAACAGGCTCCGGCCCCGGGCCAGGAACGGGTTGGGCCGGCTGTTGCGCGGCACCGACCAGGCGGTGTTCATCGCGTACTGGACGGCCTGGGCGACGCCGAGTCCGCCGTAGAGGGAACCGAGGACGCCGATTACGACGCCGGCGACGCCCCCGTTGAGCTGCTCGGGTGTGCCCAGCTGTTCTCCCACCACCGGGAACTGGCTGAGCGCGGAGTCGATCAGGCGCGCCTGCAACCCCGGGTTCCCGGCCAGGACCGTGCTGAGGATCGTCGAGGACAGCAGCAGGAGTGGGAAGAGCGATACGAACGCGTAGTAGGTGATCAGTGCGGCCAGGTACGGACCGGAGTCGTCGATGTACTTGTAGACGACCGCGATCGGAAACCCGGCGACCGGGTGTCGACGCTGGAGCCGGTCCAGCTTGTCGGCGAGGGACACGGGCGGAGTGCACCACGTTCGCGGGTTGCCCACCACGGCAGGACGTCCGGGACGGAGCGGCCGCTGCGCCCGATGGGGGACGATGGGCTCATGCGTCTCCTCTTTCGGCTGCTCCTCGCGCTGGCCGCCGGCCTGCTCGCCGTCCTCGTGGGCGCCGGCCCGGCACTCGCCGTCGCCCCGTTCGCGCCGACCGACCAGATCACCGACCAGGTCGGAGTTCTTGACGGCGGTGAGCAGGACACGGTGCAGGCCGCCCTCGATGCGCTCCGCGACGACGACGGCACCCAGCTGTACGTCGTCTACGTCGACTCCTTCGACGGGCTGTCCCCCGCCGACTGGGCCAAGCAGTCGTTCCAGCTGCGCGGGATGGGCGCCGGCGACGTGCTGTTCGCGGTGGCGACCGGCACCCGGAACTACGGCCACTGGGAGCAGGACTTCCGGCTCACCGGGGACCAGGTCGACGAGCTCATCGTGTCCGACGTGGAGCCTCGCCTGGCCGAGGACGACTGGGCCGGGGCGGCCGTGGCGCTGGCCGAGGGACTGCAGCCTGGCAGCGGCGGAGCCGGCGCCCTTGCGGTCATCGCCGGGGTCGCGGTCGTCGGTGGCGGTGGGTACGTGCTGGTCCGCAACCGGAACCGCAAGAAGGCGACCGCCGCCTCGGCCCGCGCCGCCGACGAGCAGGCCGCCGCCGAGGCTGCCGCCCGCGACCCGCACAACGGGACGTCGACCGAGCAGCTGACCTTCCGGGCGAGCGAGGAACTGCTGGCCCTCGACGAGGCGGTGAAGACATCCGAGCTGGACCTGACCTACGCCCGCACGCAGTACGGCGACGAGCCGGTCGCCGGGTTCGGAGAGGCGCTGGACCAGTCGAAGACCGAGCTGTCCCGGGCTTTCGCCATCCGGCAGGAGCTGGACGACGACATCCCCGAAGACGAGCCGACCCAGCGCCGGATGCTCACCGAACTCCTCCAGCTGACCGCCGCCGCCGACGCGCGGCTGCGCAGCCAGGCCGAGGCCTACGCGCGGTTGCGGGGGCTGGAGCAGAACGCCCCCCAGGCACTGGCTGAGCTCGGCCCGGCAGCCGAGGCGCTCCGGGCCCGGGTCCCGGCGGTGGAGCGGACCCTGGCCGACCTCCAGCAGCGCTACGCCCGGACGGCGTGGTCGGCGGTCGCCGACAACGTGACCGAGGCCCGGTCCCGACTGGACCTGGCCGAGCAGTTCGTCAGCCACGGACAGGCCGAGCTCGACGCCGGCCGGTCGGCCGGTGCCGTTCCGGCGATCCGCGCCGCCGAGGACGCGCTGGCGCAGAGCCGGACGCTGCTCGACGCGGTCGGCCGGCTCGCCGGCGACCTCCAGGACGTCGGGCCACGGTTCGAAGCGGTCCGCGCCGAGACCGAGAAGGACATCGCCGAGGCGCGCACGCTGCTGCACCGCGGCGTCGACACCCCCGGGCTGCAGGAGCAGTTGGCCCGCGCCGAGAGCGCTCTCGCCAGCTGCACAGCCGCGCTGCGCGCGGGCTCGGGGACGCCTGCGGACCCGCTGGCCGTCGTCCGTCAGCTCGACGAGGCCGACCTGGCGCTGGAGGCGGCGCTCGAGCCGGCCCGGGACGACCGGCAGCAGCAGGCGCGGGCCGGCGCCCACTTCCAGCAGGCCGTGCAGGCTGCGGTCGGCTCGGTGACGGCGGCTGGGGACTTCATCGCCACCCGTCGCGGCGCGGTGGGCAGTGCCGCACGCACCCGGCTGGCCGAGGCCGAGCGGCACCTGGACAGCGCGCTGCGGACGGGCAAGGCCGACCCGCTTGCGGCTCTGCGCAGCGCCCAGCGCGCCGACACGCTCGCCCAGCAGGCCCTCCAGACCGCCGAGCAGGACGTGTTCGACTACCAGAACGGCGGCGGCTACGGCGGCGGCTACGGGGGTGGCTACGGCGGCGGGTACCGGCGCGGCTACGGCGGCGGTGGCTTCGGCGGCGGTCTGGCCGGTGGGCTGCTCGGCGGCATGATCCTGGGCGGGCTGGGCGGTGGCTTCGGCGGCGGTTTCGGCGGCGGCGGCGGCGGCGACTTCGGCGGCGGCGGCGACTTCGGCGGCGGCGGTGACTTCGGCGGCGGCGGGGACGGCGGCGGCGGCAGCTTCTGACCGGGGGCGCAGGCGTCGTCCCGAACCGACAGACTGTCAGGCGTGAGTGATCTGGATCCCGATCTCGCTGCCCTGCCGCTGGTCGACCACCACTGTCACGGCCTGGTGCGCCGCGACCTCGACCGGCCCGAGTTCGAGGCGATGCTCACCGAGGCCGCCGGGCCGAGCGCGCTGGGCGGGTCGCTGTTCGACTCGCAGATCGGCTTCGCCGTCCGCCGGTGGTGCGCCCCGGTGCTCGACCTGCCGGCGCACGCCCCGGCCGATGACTACCTGGCCCGGCGGGCCGAACTCGGCGCGGACGAGGTCAACCGCCGGCTGATGGCCGCGACGGGCACGCAGACGTTCCTGCTCGACACCGGCTATCTGCCCGAGCCGATCACCACTCCGAACGAACTCGCGGCGCTGACCGGCGGTACCGCCCGGGAGATCGTCCGGCTCGAGGCCGTTGCCCAGGACGTGCTGGCCTCCTCCGGCGCGGCCGGCTTCGCCGCGCAGTTCCGCGCGCAGCTCGCCCGGCGCTGCGCCGGGGCGGCCGGGGTGAAGTCGATCGCCGCCTATCGGGTGGGGCTGGAGCTGGAGGGCACCCGCCCGACCGACGCCGAGGTGACCGCCGCCGCAGACCGGCTGCTCACCTCCGGCGGCCCGCTCCGGGTGGCCGATCCGGTGCTGCACCGCTTCCTGGTCTGGTCCGGCATCGACCTGCGGATGCCCGTGCAGTTCCACGTCGGCTACGGCGACGCCGACGTCGACCTGCACCGCTGCGACCCGCTGCTACTCACCGACCTGCTGCGGGCCACCGAGCCGGCCGGCGTCCCGATGCTGTTGCTGCACAACTACCCGTTCCACCGGCACGCCGGCTTCCTGGCCCAGGTGTTCGGGCACGTCTTCGTCGACGTCGGGCTGGCCACCCACAATCTCGGCTCCCGCGCCCCGGCGATCCTCGCCGAGCTGCTGGAACTCGCCCCGTTCGGCAAGGTGCTGTTCTCCTCCGACGCCTTCGGCCTGGCGGAGCTGTACCTGCTCGGCACGGTGCTGTTCCGCCGCGGGCTGGGCCGGTTGCTGGCCGAGGGGGTCGCCGACGACGCGTGGACGGCGGCCGACGCGGCGCGGGTGGCGGAGATGATCGGCGCGGGCAACGCCCGGCGCGCCTACCGGCTCGGCTGACCGGGTCCCCGTTCCACGCCCGGACCCGCCCCGGCGAAGATGGCCCGGTGCCCGCCGTCGAGACCCCCGCCCCCCTGCTCACGGGAGAACCCCCACCCGAGCTGCTGGCCTGGTACGAGCGGCTGTCCGCCGCGGTCCACGCGGAGCTGCCCGCGGCCGTCGAGCTGCGGCACCAGCTGCACGCCGACCCGCGGCTGTCCGGCTCCGAGGAGGACACCGCGGCGGCCGTCGTCGCGGCCCTCGGCGTGGGGAAGGGGCGCACCGTCGCCGGGACCGGCCGGCTGGTGCGGATCCGGGGCGGTGCGGGACCCAGCGTGGCCCTGCGTGCCGAGCTCGACGGGCTGGCGGTCCACGAGCAGACCGGTGTGCCGTGGGCGGCGACGAACGGCGTCATGCACGCCTGCGGACACGACGCCCACCTGGCCGGCCTGGTCGCCGTCGGCCGCGCCGTCGCCCGGGTCGGCGGGCCGGCACCGCTGCTCGCCGTCCTCCAGCCGCGCGAGGAGCAGGCCCCCTCCGGCGCCCGGGACGTCGCCGACTCCGGCGCGCTCACCGAGGAAGGCGTCGGCCCGATCATCGCCGTCCACGTCCAACCGGAGCTCCCCGCCGGCGTGGTCAACGCCACCCCCGGCCCGGTCAACGCCGCCACCGACGAGTTCACGATCACCGTTGTCGGCTCCGGCGGGCACGGCGGCTACCCGCACACCACCGTCGACCCGGTGCTCGCCCTCTGCGCCCTGGTGGTCAACCTGCAGCAGCTGGTCAGCCGGCGCATCGACCCGACCGTGGGCGCCGTCCTGGCGGTCACCCAGCTCGACGCCGGGTCAGCCTTCAACGTCGTCCCGGACACCGCCCGCGCCCGCGGCGGCCTGCGGGTGATGCGCGAGGAGGACCGGACGAGGTTGCTCCGGGCGCTCGCCGACGCAGCCGAGCACACCGCCGCCGCGTACGGCTGCACCGCCACCGTGCACACCGAGAGCAACGAGCCGGTGCTGGCCAACGACCCGGAGCTGGCACGGGCGGCGGTTACCTGGCTGGGCCGCAGCGGCGTCCCGGTGGACGACACGTTCCGATCCTTCGGCGCCGATGACTTCTCCCACTTCAGCTCCGCGCACCGGTCCCTGATGCTCTTCCTGGGCGTCGCCGGCGGTGACGAGGGCGCCGACGGGCGCCGCCCCGGTCTGCACTCGCCGCGCTTCCTGCCCGGCGACCACGTCGTCGGCCGGGTCGCCGACGCCCTGCTGGCCGGCTACCTGGCCGGCGCCGAACTGCTCGGGCCGGTGCCGTTGCCACCCGGGGAGGACGCATGACCACCCGGCCGGTCGCAGAGATCGCCGACCGCTACCGTTGGTTCGCCCAGGTCGAGGCCGCGGGCGTCTCCCCGCTGTACGAGGCCTTCGCGGCGAGCATCGCCGCGGACGCCGACGTGCTCGCCTTCCTCGCCGACCTGCCGGCCGGCAAGCAGCAGCCGAACCTGCTGCTGGCGGCGCTGCAGTACCTGCACGGGACGGCGACGAGCTACCCCGAACTGCGCAATTGGGTGCTCGAGGACGCCGACCGGGTGCGGACCACGATGCTCACCCACGCGACGCAGACCAACGAACCGGCCCGGTGCGCCGCCCTGCTGCCGCTGCTGGCCGGCTTTTCCGAGCCTCTGACGCTGATCGAGGTCGGCGCCTCGGCCGGCCTGTGCCTGTACCCCGACCGCTACGCCTACGACTACGGCGGCCACCTGGTCGGCGGGCCGAGCCCGGTCACGCTGAGCTGCGAACTCAGCGGCCCGGTGCCGGTGCCGGCGCGGGTCCCGAAGGTCGTGGCGCGCATGGGCGTCGACCTGAACCCGCTCGACCCCGCCGACCCTGACGATCGGGCCTGGCTCCACGCGCTGATCTGGCCCGGCCACCCCGAGCGGCGGTCCCGGCTGGACGCCGCCCTCGACCTCGCGGCCGCGGAACCGGCCACGATGTTCACCGGGCACCTGCTCGACCAGCTGCCTGTCGCGGTCGCTGCCGCACCGGCCGCCAGCACCACCGTGGTCTTCCACACCGCCGTGCTGGCCTACCTCAGCGATGACGACAAGGCCGCCTTCATCGCGCTGGTCGGTGGGCTGCCGGTGCGCTGGATCTCCCAGGAGGGCCTCGGCGTGCTCCCCGCCGTCCGCGACCGGCTGCCGGCCCCGGCACCGGGCGACCGTGCGCAGCTGGTCCTCGCCCTGGACGGCGAGCCGGTCGCGCGCACCGCTCCGCACGGCGGGCGGCTGGACTGGCTGGCGGCCACCTAGCCTGACCGGGTGACGGCCCACTCCCACGGATCCGACGCCGACGCCCCGCCGGACGCGGCCGCGCTGGGTCGCCGCCGGCGGGCGGTGCAGCTCATGCTCTTGGTGCTCGTCCCGATCGGCCTGGCCACCGTCGTCGGGCTGGTCGTGCTGTGGCCCAGTGGCGAGCAGAGCGCCGCCCAGCAGGCGGCCGACTCGTTCTACCCGCCCGGAACGACGTACCCGACGGCCACGGTGATGTCCCTGGAGAGCCAGCAGTGCGGCCAGGCGACGTCCGGCGGACAGGACCTCACCTGCGCGGTCGCGGTGCTCGTCGTCGGCGAGGGGGAGGGCGAGGGCGACTACGTCCAGGTCGAGCTGCCGCCCGAGGTCGTCGCGATGGACGTCGAGGTCGGCGACGAGCTGGTGCTCGACCGCGACCCGGGCGTCGACGGCGGCGGGCCGACCTACCAGTTCCAGGACTTCGCCCGCGGCACCCCGATCGTCGTGCTGGCCCTCGCGTTCGTGCTGGTCGTGGCCCTGGTCGCCCGGCTGCGCGGTGTGCTGGCGATCGTCGGGCTGGGCTTCGCCTTCCTCGTCCTGCTGACCTTCATGCTGCCCGCGCTGCTGGCCGGCGGGTCACCGATGTGGGTCACCCTGGTCGGCTCCTCGGCGATCATGTTCGTCGTCCTCTACCTGGCGCACGGCTTCTCCGCCCGGACGACGACCGCGTTGCTCGGCACCCTGGCCGGGCTGGCCCTCACCGCGGTGCTGGGCTCGGTCGCGGTGGCTGCCGCCCGGCTGACCGGCTTCGCCAGCGAGGCCACGCTGCAGCTGCAGCAGTACGACCCGACGCTGGACTTCACCGGCCTCGTACTGGCCGGCATGGCCGTGGCCGGACTCGGCGTCCTCAACGACGTCACCATCACCCAGGCCTCCGCGGTGTGGCAGCTGCACGAGGTGTCGCCGGGGATGAGCTGGCGGGAGCTGTTCGGCCGGGGCATGGCGATCGGCCGGGACCACATCGCCTCCACGATCTACACGATCGTCTTCGCCTACGCCGGGGCCGCACTGCCGCTGCTCCTGCTGTTCGAGATCTACCAGCGGCCGTTCTGGACGGTCCTCACCGGCATGCAGGTCGGTGAGGAGGTCATCCGCACCCTGGTCGGCGCCATCGCGCTCGTGCTCGCCGTCCCGTTGACCACGGTGGTGGGCGCGCTGATCGCCGCCAGGGCAGCGACCGCGCCACCGGCCGCTGGAACCCCACCGGTGCCGGCACCCGCCCGGGAACGCAGGGCTGAACCACGGGACGCGCTGCCGGATCGACCGCGCCGGGACTGACCCGGATCCGGCGGCTCAGCCGGTCCCGGCCGGCGTTCCGCACGCCGGGACGTCGGGGGCCCACCGGGCCCAGCCCGGTAGGTCGGCACGGTATGCCCCGCGGACCGACGGGCTGGAGACGGCCGTCCAGTCGATCCGACCGCCGGTCTCCGTTTCCTCCTTGTCCCACTCGAACCAGTTGATCATCGCCAGTCGGGGCAGCAGCTCGTGGAGCCGCGGATCGAAGACCTGGTGCCACCACCCGCGCTTGACCGACAGCTCGTCGGCGCCGCCCTCGCCGGGGGCGTACAGGGCAGCCGTCTCCGGGATGGCCAGCGGCTTGCCGTGCTTCTCGGCGTAGGTGCCGTAGAAGTCCGGGACGGACCGGTCGTCGCCGCCCAGGCCGAGGTACTCACCGGTCAGCTGGGCGACGAACTTGCCGGGCTCGGGCACCTCGTTCTCACCCCACGGGTAGGTGTCTCCCCAGTGGTAGAGGGACATCCCGACCCAGTCCACCGCGTCGTCGCCCGGCCAATAGGGGGCGTAGGGGTCATCCGCCCCGGTGACGACCCCGTCCCCATCGGTGTCCAGCACCGCGGCCGCCTGGCTTCGGGTCCCGGCCAAGAACTCGCCGCCGGTGAAGGGGTAGCCACCGCCGTAGTTCGGCGCCCACATCGTGGCCGAGCCCGGCGCCCCGGAGTGCAGGGCCGCTGCCACCCGCCGGAAGGCGGTGACGTAGGCGGTCGGCTGCTGTCCCCAGGCGTACCAGGAGCCGTTCATCTCGTGGGCGAAGCGCACGACCACCGGAACCCCCTGACGGTTGTAGCCGTCCAGCCGACGGGCGAGCGCGGTGGCGACGCCCTCGGTCACGGCGACCAGGCCCTGCGTCGGCTCCAGGGTGAGCAGCAGGAGGCCGCCGCCGGTGGCGACCTGCCCGACGGCTGCGTCCAGGTTCTGTCCGTCGTCCCCGGTCAGTGGGAAGCCAGTGAAGGCCACCGCCACCGCCGGCTGTTGCCCGAGCCGCTCCGCGTACTCGGCCAGCGTCTCCTGACCCCAGTCGATGTTGGCCCCGATCAACACCCCGTCGGCGGGCGCGAGGTCCGCCGACGGCACCGGGACGCAGCGCGGGGACGCCGCGGTGCCCCCGGCACCGCCGGTTGCGCAGGCGCTGAGCGACACGAGGGTTGTGGCGGCCACGGCGGCCAGCCCGGCCAGTCCTGTCCTCATGCCGGCTGCATCTCGGGGGCGGTCACGGACTGCTCGGCCCCGATCGCCTCGGCCCAGCGAAGGGCGCCCACGCCCATGGTGGTGGCCGACAGTGCGGCCAGCGCACGCCAGTCCCGTTCCAGGAACTGCACCCGGTGCCGGTCGTCCTGCTTCGACCGGACGGTGACCTGCATGATGATCGGCTCGGTGCGGTCGGGAACCCACATCGCGAGCAGGGTGTCCGAGCCGGGTGCCAACCCCTCCCCGCTGCCGGGCAGGCGCACCTGGGCGCCGCCCAGCGAGACGTCGAGGAGCTGACCTGGCAGACCGTCCAGGGTGGCGGGGAACGTGACCGGGAAGCGGTGGCCCTCCCAGCGCTCGGAGCTGAACCGGGTGCTGCGGATCCGGGCGATCGCCGTCCAGGCGAAGCCGACGGTGACCAGCAGCCACATGAGGGGGACCAGCATGGTCCCGCGCAGCTGCGCGTGGCCGGGCACCACCCCGGCCAGGGTGAGCGCCGCGTAGCCGGCCGCACCGGTGAGCACCACGGCCAGCAGCAGCAGCACCCGCGGTACCCGGGCCCGGACCCGCGCATCCCCGGTGCGCCCCTTGGCCGTGACGGCGAAGGTGCCCGTTCCGGACCGGAACAGCGTGAGTGTCGCGGCCAGGTTCGACGGCATGCGCACCATGTCGAACAGCAGGGAGAAATCCGCCCGGGCGAAGCCCCGGCCCAGCAGTGTGATGGTCATCTGCTGCAGCACGAACGCCGAGCCGGCGAAGAGCAGGAAGTCCCGGGGGGAGGAGGTGACCGGGAACAGGCCGGTGGCCAGCACCGTAACCGGAAGCAGCGCCAGCGCCAGGGTGCGCCAGGGTGCGCCAGGAGTCGAACCAGGCCGACAGCGAGTAGCCGTAGCTCAGCCGCTGCCGCCAGGTCAGACCGCGGCTGGTCAGCGGGTTGTCGGTGCGCAACACCTGCATCGCCCCGCGTCCCCAGCGCAGCCGCTGCGCATAGAACGCCGCGGGGGTTCCGGCGGCCAGCCCACTGGCCAGCACCTGGTTGTGGTAGGCGGTGCGCCAGCCGGCCCGGTGCAGCCGCATCGTGGTGTGGAAGTCCTCGGTGAGGGTCTCGGTGGCCACCCCGCCGACGTCTCGCAGTGCGCTCACCCGCAGCACGGCGTTGGTGCCGCACCAGAACGCCGCACCCCCGTTGTGCTTGCCGGCCTGGATCACCCGGTAGAACAGCGACTCCTCGTGCAGCGGTGAGCCTGGGCGCATGTGCTCGAAGGACTCGGTGTTGTAGAAGTCCTGCGGCGTCTGCACCAGCGCGACGCGGTCGTCCCGGAAGTAGGGCAGCGTGCAGGTGAGGAAGTTCGGCTCGGGGACGTGGTCGGCATCGAAGACGGCGATCAGCTCGGTCTCCACCAGGGCCAGCGCGTGGTTGAGGTTGCCGGCCTTGGCGTGGTCGTGCTCGCTGCGGGCGACGTACCGTGCGCCGAGGGCGTCGGCCATCTCGGCCACCTCCGGGCGGTCGCCGTCGTCGAGGACCCAGGTCTCGTGGTCGCCGTCCATGGCCAGGACGGCGGCCACCGTGGGCAGCAGGACCTCCAGTCGCTCGTTGTAGGTGGCGATCAACACGGTGACGCCGGGAGCGGCTCCGGGCCGCAGCGGCATCCGCACCCGGGCGCGCTCGGGGGAGACGTCCCAGGTGGTGAAGACGAACAGCACGAGCGCGACGAGACCGTGCAGCTCGAGGAGGAGGAAGGGCACGCCGATCACCAGGGCGGTGCCCGAGGGCATGGTCCACCCGATGCGCCAGACCAGGTACCCCATCGTGGTTGCGATGGCGGCGAGGGCGATGACGTGCAGGTACAGCCGGCGCAGCGGGCTCTCCGCCGGCGGCAGCTCGGCGCCGGGACGGGGCCCTCGGCGGACCGTGGCGGGCGCGGGTACGGGCGGCGGGACGACGAGCGATCCGACCGAGGGCCGCAGATGCCGGTTGTCGGCTGAGGCACCGCGCGGTGCGTGGTGCCGGCCGCCGGCCGGTCGGATGCCCATGGATCGTCGATCGGCGCCGGGAGCGGGAAACTGACCGGTCCACCGGCCGGCCTCACCCGTCCGGGTGGTGGCTGGTCCGCGGCCGGTGATGGTCCGACGCCGATACTTGACGGTGATGACCGCCGACCTGCTCGCCGCCGCCCTCGCCGCTCCCGGCTTCATGCCGCCGGAGGAGGGCCGTGCCCTCTACGAGGCGGCCCGGGCGGTGGCCGTCCCCGGCCCGCTGCTCGAGGTGGGCAGCTGGATGGGCAAGTCGGCGCTGTACCTGGCCGCGGCCGCGCGCGAGACCGGTCGGCAGGTCGTCACGGTTGACCACCACCGCGGCTCGGAGGAGCACCAGCCCGGCTGGGACTACCACGACCCGACGCTGGTCGACCCGGCCGTCGGGCTCGTCGACACGCTGCCGCACTTCCGCCGCACCATCGCCGGGGCCGGCGCCGAAGACGTCGTCGTCGCGGTGGTGGCGCGCTCGGAGGTCCTCGCGCCGCTGTGGTCGACCCCGCTGGCGCTGCTGTTCCTCGACGGCAGCCACACCGAGGTCTCCGCCCGCCGCGACCAGGACTCCTGGGTCGCCAAGCTCGCCGTCGGCAGCACGTTGGCCATCCACGACGTCTTCCCCGACCCGGCCGACGGCGGGCAGGCGCCCTTCGGCGTCTACTCCCGGGTGCTGGCTTCCGGCGAGTTCACCGAGCTGCCCGGCACCGGGTCGCTGCGGCTGCTGCGCCGCCTCCGGTAGCGGTTCAGCACACCCAGGTCGTCACCTCGTCGTCGGTCAGCCCGGCCGCGGCCAGGGCGGCCAGGACGCCCTGGTCGTGCCGGACGTAGCGGGTGACCCGCCGCTCGACGGCGTCGACCAGGAACTCCGACGCGATCCGGGCTCGTCCCTGCTCGGCGCCGGTGCGGACGTCGACCCACCGGGCGTCCTGCTCGACCACGACGCGGCCGTCCCCGCCGCAGAACCAGCGCAGCGGCCGGGAGGTGAAACCGGCGCGGGCCAGTCACTGCGTGAGCACCTGGCGGCCGGTCCGTCCAGCGCCCCGCGGCCCGACGACCTCAACCTCGGCCGTCGTCGACGCCTCGAGCCGGGCGCCGTCCCCGTCGTCCACCGCCGCGAGCCACGCCTCGACGGCGGCCAGGTCCCCTCGTGCCATGTCGGGACGGTAGGCCGGCGGGGGACGATGGGTGCGTGACCTTCGCCGCGCCCTCCGAGCTGATCCGCGTCCGGGCCGACTCGCTGGCCCAGATCGACGCACTGACCCGGGAGTTCGACGAGGTGGTGGCCGCGTCGAAGTCCTCCAATGCCGACGACGAGCACGATCCCGAGGGCGCCACCATCGCCTTCGAACGGCAGCAGGTCGCGGCGCTGCTGGACCAGGCACGGGCCAGGCTCGCCGACGTGGACGCTGCCCTGGCCCGCGCGGACGCCGGCGACTACGGCCGGTGCGCCGACTGCGGGCAGCCGATCGCGGCCGAGCGGCTGGCCGCCCGGCCGCAGGCGCCCAAGTGCATCGCCTGCGCGGCGGCACCGGCGCGGCGCCGGTGAGCCCGCGGTACCCGCCGGTCGAGCCGTACGAGGCCGGCATGCTGGCCGTCGGGGACGGCCACTCGCTGTACTGGGAGGTGTGTGGCAACCCCGACGGCAAGCCCGCGGTGGTGCTGCACGGCGGCCCCGGGTCGGGCTGCTCGCCGGGCATGCGCCAGTTCTTCGACCCCGCGCGGTACCGCATCGTGCTGTTCGACCAGCGCAACAGCGGCCGCAGTGTCCCCTTGTCGACCAGTCCCCATGTCGACTTGTCTACCAACACCACCCCGCACCTGGTCGCTGACGTCGAGCGGCTGCGAGAGCACCTGGGCGCCGACCGGTGGCTGGTGTGGGGCGGTTCATGGGGGGTGACGCTGGCGTTCGCCTACGCCCAGGCGCACCCGCACCGGGTCACCGAACTGGTCCTCGGCGCGATCACCAACGGCGCCCGGCGAGAGACCGACTGGATCACCCGGGACATGGGCCGGGTGTTCCCGCGGGAGTGGGAGCGGTTCCGGGACGGCGTGCCACCGGCCGACCGGAACGGCGACCTGTCCGCCGCCTACAGCCGGCTGCTGCACGACCCGGACCCGGCGGTGCGCGCGAAGGCCGCGCAGGACTGGTGCGACTGGGAGGACGTGCACGTCTCGCTGGCCCCGGATGCCGAGCCGTACCTGTCGGTCGCCGACCCGGGGTTCCAGCTGGGCCTCACCCGGATCGTCACCCACTACTGGGCCCACGGGTGCTTCCTGCCCGACGGCCAGCTACTGCATGAGGCCGGCCGGCTGGCCGGCATCCCCGGGGTCATGGTGCACGGCCGGTTCGACGTGAGCAGCCCGCTGGACACCGCCTGGGCGATGCACCGGGCCTGGCCGGACAGCGAGCTGGTGGTCATCGGCGCTGCCGGGCACTTCGGCGGCAGCATGGGTGAGGCGCTGGTCGCGGCCACCGACCGGTTCGCCGACTGCCGCTGAGCCCAGGTCACCGAGGCACGCTGCGATGCCGGAACCGTCGTCGTGCCCAGCGCGGTCAGTCGTCTCCCGCGGCCCCACCGGGTCGGCCAGCACCGCCGCCATCGCCGGGAACGGCGACCGGTCGGGGCGGATCCACGAGGCCGCCGCTACGACGGTGCACCCCGCTCGGGGAGTCAGGTCGCCTGGGTCTCGGCCCCGAGCAGCCCTGCCTCCGGTCGGTACAGGCGGGTCAGCCGTTCCCGCCGCAGATCGTCCCCGAGCGCCCAGCGCGTCCACACGTAGTCGTGGAAGGCCTCGGCGAGTGCGTCGCCGAGGCGGCATCGGCGGCGAGGCCCGCCGGATGGTCGTCATCCCCACGACAGGAGAGTCTGGAGGCCACCCCGCCGGCACCGGCGAGGCGGGTCAGCTCACGTAGCGGCGCGCGGTGGAGCCGCGCTGGGTGTGCTCGAGGGCGGCGAACCGGGCCTCGGCGTGCGGTGGCAGCACGCGGCGCTCCCGCAGCACCCACGGCAGCCCCAGCACCGCCTCCCGCAGACCGCGGGCGGTGACCCGGTCGCGCGGCACGGTGCGCAGCAGGTGCACGGTGCGCCGCAGCGCCGGGCGGAGAGGCCGGCGAAGCCACGTCGTCCACAGCGTGTTGCGGATGCCGTCGGCGCGACGGCGGTGCGGATCGCGGGCAGTGCTGGCCTGGTGGTGGATGGTCAGCTGCGGCAGGTAGCACAGCTCCCACCCGGCGGCGGCCAGATCGCCGGCCATCAGCTCCTCCTCACCGCCCAGCCACAGCCGCTCGGAGAAGCCGCCGACCTCGGTGAACGCCTCCCGGCGGAGCACGCTGGCCCCGGCCAGGAAGCTGCCCAGCGCCGGCCCGGGCAGCCAGTCGGCGCCGACGACGGGGGAGTCGCGCAGCTCGGCGACGATCGGGTCCTCGATCCCGCCCGGCTCGACCAGGATCCGGGCGGTCACCACGGCCAGCCGCGGATGCTCGGTGAGCACGTCGGCGGCGGCGCGCAGCGAGCCGGGCTCCCACCAGGTGTCGTCGTCGCAGAAGGCGACGTAGGGGGTGTCCAGCCGGGCGACGCCCACGTTGCGGCCCACCGCGCCGAGGTTCTCCGGGCTGGCGATCAGCTCGACCCAGGTATGCAGGGCGCGGACCGCCTCGGCGGTGCCGTCGGTGGAGCCGTTGTCGACGACGACCACGTGCGGCTGCTCGGGCAGCGCCCGCAGCCTGGACAGCGCCAGCAGGAGTTCGTCGCGGCGCTGGTGGGTGATGACGACCACGGCCACCCGGGGATCGGAGCCGGAGCCGGTGGTCACCGGCTCGGTGAGCTCGGTCGTCACGGGGCCAGCTCCCGCACGCCGCGCATCACCGACGGAGGCAGCACGCGGCGACGGCGCAGGGCGGCCGGAACCCGGGGGAGCGCACCGGCCAGTCCCCGCCAGCCCACTGGGCCGGCGGCGGCGGCGTGGCGCAGCTGGCCGGTGACCGCGATGGCCGGGTAGCGCATCAGTGCGGTCAGCACCCGGCTGCGCCAGATGCCGGCCTGCCGGGCGGCTGCCGCCTCGCGATGCACCGAGGGGTGGTGGTGGACAGTGACGCCGTCGACGTAGGCGAGTCCCCAGCCGGCGGCGGCCAGGTCCAGGGCGAGCCGCTCCTCCTCCCCGGGGAAGCGGACCACCGGGTCGAACCCACCGACCGCGGTGAAGGCCTCGGTGCGCACCAGCGCCGCGCAGGCCACGAAGCCCAGCAGGGACGGGCCGGGCAGGTCCGGTTCGGTGCCCAAAGGACTCGCGGCCATCTCGGTGCACACCGGATCGAGCTGCTCCTCGGGCCCGACCAGAATACGGGCGTTCAGCAGGCCCAGCCGGCGGTGGGCGCGCATGACCTCCACCGCCCGGGCGAGGTCGCCGGGAGCCCACCATGAGTCGTCGTCGGTGAAGGCCAGGAACGGGCTGTCGGCCTCGGCGGCGCCCAGGGTGCGGGCGAGCGCGCCGGCGTTCTCGGCGAGGGCCAGCACGGTCACCTCGGGGTGGGCGGCCCGGACGGCGTCCACCGTGCCGTCGGTGGAGGCGTTGTCGACGAGGACCACGGGCGCCTCATGGTGCGGGAGGCTGGCCAGCAGGTCGGCCCGGCGGTTCCGGCTGGCCACCACGCAGGTCACCGCCGCGCGCGGGACGTCGAGGTGGGTGGTCATGCCCTCACCCTGCCCGACGGGAGGCCGGGTCAACCGATCCGGGTGGGTGCGGGAGCGCACAGTCTCCGCCGCGGTCAGCCGCGCGGGTCCGTTCGGGCAGTCCGGCCGGCCGGAGCAGTGCGGCCGGGTCGGCGAACAGGGCCGCGGCCGGGCCGGCGCCGGCGATGGCGTCGGCGGCCAGGACGACCGCGGCCGCCGTCCAGGTCGTGCGCTCGACCGGCCAGCGGGCGTCGTCGGCGAAGACCAGGCCGGTCCAGTACGAGCCGTCCTCGGCCCGCAGGTGCTGCATCGCGGCGACCTGCTCGGTGGCGGCATCCGGCTGCCCGACCGCGGTGAGCGCCAGCGCCAGCTCGCAGGTCTCCGCGCCGGTGACCCAGGGCCGGTCGGCGACGCAGCGCACGCCCAGCCCGGGGACGACGAAGGTGTCCCACCCGGCGGCCAGCCGCTCCCCGGCCGCCGGGCCGGTCACCGCACCGGCGAGCACCGGGTAGTACCAGTCCATCGAGTAGCGCGACCGGTCGGCGAACGCCTCGGGACGGCTGCACAGCGCGGTCCGCAGGTCCTCGGCGGCGAGGTCCCAGGCCGGCTGTGGCTCTCCGCACAGATCGGCGAGGGCGATGCCGCAGCGCAGTGCCTGGTAAAGGCTGGCGTTGCCGGCCAGCAGCGCGGTGTCGTCGGGGGACCCGTCGGGGCGCAGCGCCCACGAGACCGCGCCGGTGGCCAGCTGCATGGCGCTGACCAGGTCCAGCGCGCGGCGCACGACGGGCCACAGCCGGACGACGAGCCCCTGGTCGCCGGTGCTCAGCCAGTGGTGCCACACCCCGACCGCCAGGTATCCGGCGTGGTTGCTCTCCGCCGCCGGGGCGATCGGCCGGCCGGCGCGGTACTCCGCGGCCCACGAGCCGTCGGGGCGCTGCTGTGCGGCCAGCCAGCCGTAGGCGGCCGCCGCCCGGTCGTGCTCCCCGCCGACGTCGAGGGCCATCGCGGCCTCGATGGAGTCCCAGGGGTCCAGCTGCTCGGCGCGCGACCAGGGCAGGGCGCCGTCCGGAAGCTGCTCGGCGGCGATGGCGGCGACGGTCTGCTGCACCTGCGCCGCGCTCAGCACGCCCGGCAGCTCGGGCAGGAAGACCGGGTCAGACACGGGCCGGCTTGTCGGCGTAGATGACGAAGCTCTTGCCGAACAGTGGGGCCAGCAGCCGCTCGGCGATGCGGGTCAGCCATGGCCGTCTCATCAGGTCCCACACCAGCAGCCAGTGGTAGGCGCGCACCAGCGCGGTGTCCCGGTCGACCCCGACCGCGCACTTGAGCCACCAGTAGGGAGCGTGCAGCGCGTGGGCGTGGTGGGTGTCACTCGGTTGCAGGCCGACCGCGGCCAGCCGCTCCCAGAGCTGGTCGCCGCGGTAGATCCGCAGGTGGCCACCCTCGTTGGCGTGGTACCGGTCGGACAGCGCCCAGCAGATCCGCTCCGGGCCGTAGCGCGGGACGGTGACCACCATCCGGCCGCCGGGCTTGAGCACCCGGGCGATCTCGGCCAGCGCCGTCCGGTCGTCGGCGATGTGCTCGAGCACCTCCGAGGCCATCACCCGGTCGACGCTTGCGTCGGGCACCGGCAGGGCGCGGAGGTCGCCGCGGGCCACCGCGGCCGACGCCCCGGCCGGTGCTTCGCCGGCGGCCCCGATCGCCTGTAGCCACGTCGAGGTGGTCGCCACCTCGTCGGGGCCCCAGTCGACGGCCAGCACCTGGCCGCCGCGGCGGTAGGCCTCGAAGGCGTGCCGTCCCTCGCCGCAGCCCAGGTCCAGCACCCGCATGCCCGGGCGGACGTCGAGCAGGTCGTAGTCGACGGTCAGCAACGCGCGGTCCTCCGGTCCAGCACCTCGGCGTACCAGTCGGCGGTCCGCTGGGCGGTACGGCGCCAGGTGTAGGCGCCCAGGACCCGCGTGCGGCCGGCCCGGCCCAGCTGCTCCTGCAGGGAGGGGTGGTCCAGCACCAGCTGCAGCGCACCGGCGAGCTGGCCGACGTCCCCGGCCGGCACCTGGACCGCGGCGTGTGAACCGACCACCTCCGGCAGCGCCCCGGCGTCAGTGGTGACCAGCGGTGTTGCGCAGGCCATCGCCTCGACCGCCGGCAGCGAGAACCCCTCGTACAGCGACGGGATGGCGGCCACGGTGGCCGACTGCAGCAGCCGCACCAGCTCCTCGGTGGGCAGCGGACCGGTGAACCGGACCGCCCCGCCCAGGCCGTGCCGCTCCAGTGCGGTCGCCGCCGGGCCACCCGGCCGGGCGGTGCCGACCACGGTGAGCCTGACGTCCCGCTCGGTACGCAGCTTGGCGAGCGCCTCGAGCAGGTGCACCAGCCCCTTGAGCGGGACGTCGGCGCTGGTGGTCACCACGATGCTCGCCGGCTCGCGGGCGCCGGGCGTGGCCGGCGGCCGGAACACGTCGGGGTCGATGCCGATGGGGATGACGTCCACCCGGCGGGCGGGCACGCCCATGTGCCGTTCGATGTCGCGGCGGGAGCTCTCCGAGACGGTGGTCAGCCCGTCGAGCCGCTGCGCCACCCGGGCCTGCATGGCCGTGAAGGCGTACCAGCGGCGCAGGGTGAGCCGGCGGCGCAGGCTTTCGGCGGCGGCGAGCTCCAGGTCGCGGTCGATGGCCACCGGGTGGTGCACGGTGGCCACCGTCGGCAGCCCCGCGCGGCGCAGCTGCAGCAGGCCATAGCCCAGCGACTGGTTGTCGTGCACCATGTCGAAGTGGCCGCGCCGCCGGTCGAGCAGCCGGGCGGCCCGCAGCGAGAAGGTCAGCGGCTCGGGGAAGCCGGCGGTGCACATGGTGGCCCACTCGAGGACGTCGACCGGACCGCGGAACTCGCGCGGGTGCGGCATCCGGAACGGGTCGGGCTCGCGGTAGAGGTCCAGGCTGGGCAATTCGGTGAGCGGCACCCCGGCATCGAGCTCGGGATAGGGCTGCCCGCTGAGGACCTCCACCCGGTGGCCGAGCTCCCGCAGCTCCCGGGACAGCGCCCGGACGTACACGCCCTGCCCGCCGCCGTGCGGTTTGCTCCGGTAGGACAGCAGCGCGACCCGCAACGACCGACCCATGCGTCGGACTCTAACGAGCCACCCGGGCCGGTCCGGTCGCCCCGGCCGACCTCGACCCGAGGGCGCCCCCCGCAGCAGGTGCCCGGCCGGCCTGGCAGGGTGCAGGTCATGCTGCGACACGTCGTGCTCTTCACCTGGACCGAGGACACCCGCCCCGAGCGCCGGGCCGAGACCCTGGCCGCACTGCGGCGGCTGCCCGAGGAGGTCGGCGGGATGACCGCCTTCGCCGTCGGGCCCGATGCCGGGCTGGCCGAGGGGAACGCGCACACCGCGCTGGTGGCCGACTTCCCCGACGCCGAGGCCTTCCGCCGCTACGCGGCGGACCCCCGTCACCTTGCGGTCATCGACGAGCATGTCAAGCCGTTTCTCGCCGCACGGTCGGGCGCCCAGTACGAGGTCTGACCCGTCCCGACCGCGCCCGGCGCCGTGGCCGGGGCAGGGCGGCCGGTCCTACGGTCCGGTCATGTCCGCGACCATGCGACGCCGCCCGCTGAGCCGTTCCGGTCGTGCTGTGCTGCTCGCCGCCGGGCTGGCCGCCTCCGCCACGCTGGCGGGGTACGGCTCCGAGGAGGTGGGCGGCCAGGCGTCTGTCGGGTCGTCGGCGTCCTCCAGCGCGGCCGCGTCGTCGGGCTCCCTGGCCGACGCCGGGGACCTGTCCGCCGGGCTGCTGCCGGCCGCGGCCGGTCGGCGGTGCCGGGTGCCCGCCGCCGTCCACAGGCCAGGTCGCCGTCCACAACCGCCCCTCGACCCCTGCCCGGCGGCCCTGGGCGGGGACAGGCTCGCGGCATGGCCGACGACCTACCCCCGACCCCTGTCCGACTCAGCCAGCTCGGTGAGCTGGCCGCCGCCGTGCCGCTGCTGCTCGGTTTCCGCCCGCGGGAGTCGCTGGTCGCGGTGAGCCTGCGCGGTGGGTCGGAGCGTTCAGGGCGCACCGACCGGGTCGGGCTCACCGCGCGGGTGGACCTGCCCACGGCCGCGCACCGGTCGACCGTTGTCGACCAGCTCGTGGGCGCGCTGCTCACCGACGGGCCCCGCGCCGTGGTGCTGGTCGTCGTCTCCGATGCGCCCCACGACGTCGCCCCGGCGCTGGTCGCCGGCGGGGCGCAGGACCGGCCGTCGGTGGTGGAGCTCCCGCACCGGTCGCTGGTCCGGGAGGCGCTGCTGCGCTTCACCGACGCCGGCGTGGGGGTCGAGGACGCGGTGCTGGTGCGCCGGGGCCGGTGGTGGTCCTACGACTGCGCCGAGGAGTGCTGCCTCCCGGACGAGGGGACGCCGCTGCCCGGGGGCACCAGCCCGCTGGCCGCCGCCTCCGCGATGGCCGGTCTGGTCGTCGAACAGGAGCGCGCCGACCTGGAGCGGCGGATCGCCCCGGTCGGGTTCTTGGCCGCAGCCGGGATGGCCGCCGCCTGCGACGAGGTCGGCGCCGAGGTGTCTGCCCGCGTCGCCCGGCTGGGCTGGGCGGCGCTGGCCGCGGAGTCGGAGGCACTGCTGGAGGACGCCGTGGCCCGGGTGGCGCCCGGCACCGTCGCATCACTGGCCGACCGGGAGCTGGCCCGGCTGGCCTGGGCGCTGCTGGACGAGGGGGTCCGCGACCGCGCCATGGGGTTCGCCCTGGGGCAGCACCTCCCGGCCGTCGAGGTGCTGTGGACCGAGCTCACCCGCCGGGTACCGCCGCCGCTGGACGCTGCCCCGGCCACCCTGCTCGCCGTCACCGCGTGGGTGCAGGGGAACGGCGCGATGGCCAACGTCGCCCTGGACCGGGCGCTGTCGAGCCAGCCGGGCTACCGCATGGCGCAGCTGCTTCGCAGCGCACTCGACGCCTGCCTGCCCCCGGCCGACGTGCGCCGCCTGGTCCGCGAGGGCATCGGCGCACGTCGTGCCGTGGGCTGACCGGTCAGAGCAGCTCGGGGCGCTCCCACTCCTGTCCGAGCACGTGCTCGGACAGGAAGGCCAGCACCGTCTCGTACCAGACCACGGAGTTCCCCGGCGTGAGCACCCAGTGGTTCTCGTCGGGGAAATACAGGAACTTCGAGGGCACCCCGCGCCGCTGCAGGTCGTACCAGAGCCGCAGCCCCTCGCTGATCGGTACGCGGTAGTCCTTGTCGCCGTGGATCACCAGCATCGGCGTGCGGATGGCGTCGGCGTAGCGGTGCGGGGAGTTCTGGTCGTAGCGCTTCGGCTCGGCCAGCGGGTCGCCGAACTCCTTCTGCCAGTACCAGGCCGCGTCGGTGGTCCCGCTGAAGCTGTCCAGGTGCCACAGGCTGGCGTGGGTCACGATCGCCTTGAACCGGTCGGTCTGGGTGGCGATCCAGTTGGCCATGTAGCCGCCGAACGAGCCGCCCATCGCCGCCGTGCGGGTCTGGTCGATCTCCGGCAACGCCTCGGCGGCGTCCACCGCGGCCATCAGGTCGGTGTACGGGGCCTCGCCCCACTCGCCCCAGCCGCGCCGCACGAAGTCCTGCCCGAAGCCCTGCGACAGGGCCGGGTTGGGCAGCAGCACCGCGTAGCCGCGCGCGGCGAGCACCCACGGCGTCCACCGCCACGACCACGAGTTCCAGCTCATCAGCGGGCCACCGTGGACCCACAGCAGGAGCGGGGCCGGTGCATCTGCGCTGGCGCCCTCCGGCAGCACCAGCCACGATTGCACCCGGGTGCCGTCCGGCGCCGTGGCGTCCATCTCCCGCAGGGTGCCCGGCAGCGCGGAGATCGATCCTGGGGAAGGCAGCTCCACCGGATCCTGGTCGGTTGCCCGGGGGTCCAGCCGCACCGGCACGGCGGGGGAGTCGTAGGCCGAGCGGAGGGCGTAGAGGGCACTGCCGTCGCGGGCGACCTGCAGGTCGCTGTAGGCCCCGTCCCGGGTCAGCCGCACCGGTGCCCCGCCGTCGAGCTCCAGCCGGAAGGGGGCGTGCCGGCCGTTGTCATCGGCGAGGAAGAACACCGCCGAGCCGCTCGCGTCGAACTGCGGCGCCGACGGCCAGCGGTCGAAGCCGGCGGTCAGGTCCCGGACGCTCCCGGACGCCGTGTCGACCAGCAGCAGCGTGTAGTCCGGCGGCTCGGAGTAGGAGGACGCCGACTCGCGCACGCAGACCACCGAGTTCCCGTCCGGGGAGAACCGGCCGGCTCCGACGTCGGCCTGCGGGTCGTCGACCAGCACCCGGGTCTCGCCACTGAGGACCTCCGTGAGCATCAGCCGGGAGCGCCGTCCGGCCGGCCCGTCGGGCACGTCCTCGGTGCGCAGCACGAACCGGCCGTCGGGGGAGACGGTCACGTCCTCACCTGCGCCGCTCGGCGGCCCGGCGTCCGGGGTGAGGTCGCGCCACTGCGGCTCGTCGGCGGCCGCCCCGTCGGCGGCCTCGGCCGGGAGCGGACCGACCCAGAACACGTGCGGCACGGCGGGGCCAAGGTCGTGGTCCCAGAACCGCACGGGGTAGCTCTCGTGCAGCACCGCGGTGACGCCGGCCTCCTTGCGGGCCGTGCGGCGCGCCTCGTCGGCCGCGGCGTCGGCGGCGCCGGGCATCGTGCCGGCCACCACGGCGACCTCGCCGGTGTCGGCGGCGACGGCCACCCCGGCGATCCCGGACGGCCGCTGGAGCACCGGCCGCGCCTCGCCGCCGGCGGGGGACAGGCTCCACAGGGCCGGCTTGGGGTCGCCGTCCTTGCCGCCACTGCCAGCACCGGGCCGGGCGGAGAGGAACAGCAGGTCCCCGTCGGAGGTGAAGACCGGAGCGGACTCACCCGCCGTCCCGCGGGTCAGGCGGCGCGGTTCCCGCTGACCGGCCGGGTCGACCTCCCACAGCGCTGACTGCCACTTCGTCCTCTCGCGGTCCAGCGTGGACACCGCCGTCACCAGCCGGGTGCCGTCGGGGGACAGCGCCAGGCCCCCGAGGCGGGGCAGCGCGACGAAGTCGGCCAGCCGGTGGAAGGGGCTGGACGGGGCCGGTCCGGAGGCGGCGTCCCCGCTGGGGGAGTCCTCGGGGTGGGCGGCGGAGGGACCTGCGGAGTCGCTCACCGATGCCTTCTCTCTACGGGTCAGGGCGTGGCAGCCCCGAGCTTAGTGAGCCAGGCGAACGACTTCTCGGGGTAAGCCGACGCCGGCGGTGGCCTCGGTGTCCTGGACCGGCGTCAGGTCCTCGTCGACGGCGCTGACGAACACGTGCTGGGCGACACCGGGCTGCAGCGGCGCCCCCCCGACCAGCACGGCGCCGTGGGACAGCGACGCGGTGACGCGCCGGCCGGGGCGGACCCCGAGTTCGGCGAGCTCGCGCAGCAGCGCGGGGTCCTCCTGCAACTGCTCGCTGATCCGCCGGATGACCACCTCGCACCCCTCGGGGGTGGCCGTCGTCGAGAGCAGGGTCAGGGCATCGAGCACCGCGGCGGTGTCGCCGCCCAGCGCGTCCAGCCCCGGGATGGGGTTGCCGAAGGGGGAGACCGTGGGGTTGCCCAGCAGTGAGAGGAGCTTGCGCTCCACCGCCTCGCTCATCACGTGCTCCCAGCGGCAGGCCTCCTCGTGGACGTCGGCGTAGTCCAGCCCGATCACGTCCACCAGCAGGCACTCGGCGAGCCGGTGCTTGCGCATCACCGCGGTGGCCAGCGCGCGGCCCTCGTCGGACAGCTGCAGGTGCCGGTCACCCTGCACGGAGACCAGGCCGTCGCGCTCCATCCGGGCCACCGTCTGGCTCACCGTCGGACCACTCTGGTGCAGCCGCTCCGCGATCCGGGCCCGGAGGGGGACGATCCCCTCCTCCTCGAGCTCGAAGATCGTCCGGAGGTACATCTCCGTGGTGTCGATGAGATCGTTCACGTCACTCCTCCATCAGGTGCCCCGATCCTACGAGGCGCCGCCACCGGCCGGGGTGCGGCGACCGGCGGCGGCGGACCGGCGCGCGCGGTGCCGTCCACCGGTAGCGTCGGCCGGAGCGAGGGACGCCGACGAGGGGGTTCCGTGATCGAGCTCGCGAGCGCAGGGACGCGCACGGCCGTTGCGGCGGAGGCGGCGGCATGAGCGACGCCGTCACCGTTGTCTGGGACGACGCGCTGCTGGGGTACACCATGGGCGGCGACCACCCGATGCACCCAATCCGGCTCGGCCTCACGATGCGCCTGGCCGACGCCCTGGGCATGCTGTCCGGTGACCGGGTGCAGGTCCTGCGGCCCACGCCGGCCGACGTCGACCTGCTGACCCTGGTGCACGACCCGGCCTACCTGGACGCGGTGAAGCGCGCGCCGGCCGACCCTTACAGCGTGGGCCATGGCCTGGGCACCCCCGACAACCCGGTGTTCGAGGGCATGTACGACGCCGCGGCCCTGGTCACCGGCGGCAGCGTGCTGGCCGCGCAGCAGGTGCACTCGGGCCGCGCGCAGCACGCGGTGAACATCGCCGGTGGCCTGCACCACGCCATGCGGGACGCCGCCTCGGGCTTCTGCGTCTTCAATGACGCGGCGGTCGCCATCGCCTGGCTGCTCGGCCAGGGTTACGAGCGGATCGCCTACGTCGACCTGGACGTGCACCACGGCGACGGGGTCCAGGCCGCCTTCTACGACGACCCCCGGGTGCTCACCGTCAGCGTCCACCAGACGCCGCTGACGCTGTGGCCGGGCACCGGCTACCCCGAGGAGACCGGCGACCCGGACAAGGCGCTGGGCAGCGCGGTCAACCTTGCCCTGCCCAACGGCACCGACGACTCCGGCTGGCTGCGCGCCTTCAACGCCGTCGTGCCCAGCGTGGTCCGGGCTTTCGCCCCGCAGATCCTCATCACCCAGTGCGGCTGCGACGCCCATCACGAGGACCCGCTGGCCGACCTCGCCCTCACCGTGGACGGGCAGCGGGCCTCCTACCGGGCGGTGCACGACCTGGCCCACGAGGTGTGCGACGGGCGCTGGATCGCCCTCGGCGGCGGCGGGTACGGCCTGGTCCGCTGCGTGCCGCGGGCGTGGACCCACCTGATCGCCGAGGCCGGCGGCGACCGGCTCGCCCCGGACACCGAGATCCCGCTGACCTGGCGGGACGACGTCCGTCGGCGCGGACTGCGCACCGAGCCGCCGTTGACCATGACCGAGGGCGGCTACGTCGGTTTCTCCCGGTGGGACCCCTCCACCGAGAACCGGGTGGACCGGGCGATCATGCGGACCCGCACCGCATCCTTCCCCTACTTCGGCCTGGACCCGGACGACCCCCGTGACTGAGCAGCCCCCCGCCACCACACCACTGGACACCTCGACCGACCCAGCCCCCGGCACCGATCCCGCCGCGTCGCCCCCGCCGCACTGGGAGGCCGACGTGGTCGCCGCCGATGGCGGCACCGTGCACCTGCGCCCGATCACCCCGGCCGACGCCGACGGCATCGTCGGCCTGATGGACCGCAGCTCCGACCAGACCCGCTACTACCGGTTCTTCGGGCCGATGCGGCGGCTGTCGGACAAGGAACTCCACCGCTTCACCCACGTCGACCACGTCGACCGGGTCGCCTTCGTGGTGCTGCTGGGCGAGGCGCTGATCGGCGTGGGCCGCTACGACCGTTACCCGGGCACCCGCGACGCCGAGGTGGCCTTCCTCATCGAGGACGCCCACCAGCGTCGCGGCCTCGGCTCGGTGCTGCTCGAGCATCTGGCCGCCGCCGCCCGGGAGCGCGACATCACCCAGTTCGTCGCCGAGGTGCTCAGCCAGAACAGCCCGATGGTCCGGGTCTTCCTGGACGCCGGGTACTCCGCACAGCGCTCCTATGCCGATGGCGTGGTCCACCTGACCTTCCCCATCGCCCCCACCGAGCAGAGCCTCTCGGTCACCTACGAGCGCGAGCAGCGCAGCGAGTCCCGCTCCATCGGCCGGCTCCTCACCCCGGGATCGGTGGCCGTGGTGGGCGCCAGCAACGACGAGACCAAGGTCGGCAATGCCGTCCTGCGCCACCTGCTGGACTACGGCTTCGCCGGCCCGATCTACCCGGTGAACCCGGCGGTCCGGCACGTCCGCGGGGTGCCGGCCTACGCCGGCATCGAGGCCATTCCGGACGACGTCGACCTCGCCGTGCTCGCCGTGCCCGCCGACGAGGTGCCCGCCGTCGTGGAGGCGTGCCGCCGCAAGAGCGTGCGTGGCCTGGTGGTGATCACCGGGGGGTTCGGGGAGACCGGCCCTGCGGGGCGCGCCGCCGAGCGGGAGCTGGTCGCCTCCGCCCGGGCGTCGGGCATGCGGGTAGTGGGCCCCAACTGCCTGGGCATCGTGAACACCGACCCGGCGGTCCGGCTGAACGCCAGCCTGGCCCCCGGCATCCCGGGCCGCGGACGGGTGGGCTTCTTCGCTCAGTCCGGAGCGCTGGGGGTCGCCCTGCTCGAGCGGGCCCGGGAGCGCGGCATCGGGCTGTCCAGCTTCGTCTCCGCCGGCAACCGCGCCGACGTCAGCGGCAACGACCTGCTGCAGTACTGGGCCACCGACCCGGCCACCGAGGTGGTGCTGCTGCACCTGGAGAGCTTCGGCAACCCGCGCAAGTTCGCCCGGCTGGCCCGCCGGATCGGGCGAACCAAGCCGGTCGTCGCGGTGAAGAGCGGGCGGCACGTGCGGATGACCGCCGGGCTGGCCGGCACCAGCGTCTCGGTGCCGGAGCAGTCGGTAGCCGCGCTGTTCGCCTCCGCCGGCGTCATCCGGGTCGACACGCTGGCCCAGCTCTTCGACGTCGGCACCCTGCTGGCCCACCAGCCGCTGCCGGCCGGTGACCGGGTCGCGATCGTCGGCAACTCCACCGCGATGGGGGTGCTCGTCGCCGACGCCGTCCTGGAACAGGGTCTCGAGCTGGCCGACGACCGGCCGGTTGACATCGGTACCCGGGCCGGGCCGGAGGACTTTCGGGCCGCCCTGCAGACAGTCCTCGCCGACGAGGGCGTCGACGCGGTGGTGGCGGTCTTCCTGCCCGCACTGCTGCGCGGGTCGCAGGTTTTCGGCCGGGTGCTGCGGGAGGTCGCGGACGGCGCCACCAAGCCGGTGATCGCCAACTTCCTGTCCACCGACGGGATCCCCGACGAGCTCGCGGTCCGCGACGAGCAGGGCATGCCCGCGCGCGGGTCGGTGCCCTCGTTCTCCACCCCGGAGCGGGCCGTCATCGCCCTGGCCAAGGTCGCCGAGTACGCGCGCTGGCGGCGCCGTCCGATGGGCGTGGTCCCCGATCTGGAGGGCGTCGACGTCGAGGCGGCCCGGCAGCTCGTCGACCGGGTGCTCGCCGAGACCCCGGCCGGCCGGCCGCTCACCGACGAGGAGACCATCGAGCTGCTGGCGGCCTACCTGGTTCCTCTGCTGGGCACCCGTCGGGTTCCCGACGTCGACGCCGCCGTCGCCGCGGCCGAGCAGATCGGCTATCCGGTGGTGCTGAAGTCCACCGCGCCCTGGCTGCGCGACCGGCGTGACCTCGGCGGCATGCGCTTCGACCTGGCCGACGCCGAGGACGTGCGCACCGCGTTCGCCGCCATCCCGGCCGGCGACCCGGTCATCGTCCAGGAGCAGGCCGCGCCCGGCGTCGCGACCGTGGTGGAGATCGTCGACGACCCCTCGTTCGGTGCGCTGGTCAGCTTCGGCCTGGGCGGGGTCGCCACCGACCTGCTCGGCGACCGGGCCTACCGCACGCTCCCACTGACCGACCTGGACGCCGCCGAGCTGGTCCGTGCCCCCCGCGCCTGGCCGCTGCTGAACGGCTACCGGGGGAGCGCACCCGCGGACTCGGCCGCGCTGGAGGACCTGCTGCTCCGCGTCGCGCAGCTCGCCGACGACCTGCCCGAGGTCCTCGGCCTGAGCCTCGAACCGGTGATCGTCGGACCGGCGGACGCCTGGCACGGCGGGCGGTCCCTGGTGGTCGCCGGCGCCTCGGTGCGGATCGGCCCGCCGACCGCGCGAGTCGCGCCGGGCCCACGGCGCATGTTCCGGCCCGACGTGAGCTGAGGAACGCCGAGAGCCGGCCACCTCGAGGAGGTGACCGGCTCTGCGTGTTCTTCCTTACCCGAGATAATCCCGTAGGGCGTCGGCGCGCTGCGGGTCGCGCAGCTTGGCCATCGTCTCGCGCTCGATCTGGCGGACGCGCTCCCGGGAGAGCCCGAAGCGCTTGCCGATCTGCTCCAGGGTCCGCGGCTGCTCGCCGTCCAGACCGAATCGCATGATGACCACGTCGCGCTCGCGGGTCTCCAGGGTCGCCAGCACGTTGCGGACGTCAACCTTCATCATCTGGAACGCGACCGCATCCTCGGCGACGGCGGCGTCGGCGTCCTCGATGAAGTCACCGAGTCGCGACTCCTCGTCTGCGCCCACGGTCTGGTCCAGGCTCACCAGGTCGCGGGAGTACTCCAGTAGCTCGGTGATCCGCTCCGCGGTCAGGTCGAGCTCGAGGCCGAGCTCCTCCGGGGTGGGCTCCCGCTCCAGCTCCTGGAAGATCCGGCGCCGGGTGCGCACCACCTTGTTGACCTGCTCGGCCAGGTGGACGGGCAGCCGGATGGTGCGGCCGGAGTCGGCCATCGCGCGGGTGATGGCCTGGCGGATCCACCACGTCGCGTAGGTCGAGAACTTGAAGCCCTTGGTGTAGTCGAACTTCTCCACCGCGCGGATCAGGCCGACGTTGCCCTCCTGGATCAGGTCCAGGAACGTCATGCCGTGGCCGGTGTAGCGCTTGGCGACCGACACCACGAGCCGGAGGTTGGCCTCCAGCAGATGGGCCTTGGCGGCCTTGCCGTCAGCGGCGAGGGTCTTGTAGTCGCGCTTGACCGCTGGGGTGAGCTGCTTCTCGGCGAGCAGCCGGTCGGCGTAGAGGCCGGCCTCGATCCGTTTGGCCAGCTCCACTTCCTGCTCGGCGGTCAGCAGCGCGGTCTTGCCGATGGTGTTGAGGTAGACGCGCACCAGGTCCGTCGACACCAGACCGCTGGTGTCCGGGGCACGGCGCGGCGAGCGCACCTCGAGAGTGTCGGTCGGGGAGGACTGCAGCAGCGTCACGATGAGTCTTCGTCCTTGCTTCGGGGTCTGGATGCGTACCCAGCGGAAACGGGTGCGGCATCCCGGCGCGATCGGTGCAGAGCGACGGCCCGGGATCGCCGGGTGGCTCTGGGTCCCTCATGTCCGGTGTGGTACATCGTGTCCAACGGATCGAGCGTGGTCGGTGTTCCACCGCGGTCCAACTCACAGCAAACGGCCAGTGGCCGGATAGTTACCCGGTCTGCCGGCGTCGTGCACGTCCGTCCCGGACGGGCACTCAGACCTCGAGTTGCACCGTCATCGGGCCCTCGTTCACCGACGCGACCTGCATCCGCGCACCGAACACCCCGGTCGCCACGGTGGTGCCCCGCCGGCGCAGCTCGGCGACCACCTCGGCGACCAGCGGCTCGGCCACCTTCCAGGGCGCGGCGTCGGCCCAGGACGGGCGGCGGCCCTTGCGGGTGTCGGCGTACAGGGTGAACTGGCTCACCACCAGGACGGCCAGGCCGAGGTCGCCCACCGACCGGGCGCCGTCCCCGGTCGGGAAGACCCGCAGCTCGTGCACCTTCCGCGCCAGCGTCCGTGCGCGGTCCCCGTCGTCGTCGTGGCCGACCCCGACCAGCGCCAGCAGTCCGGCGCCGATGGCGCCGACGACCTCGCCGTCCACGGTCACCGACGCCTCGCTCACCCGGGTCACGACGGCACGCACGGGCCCATCCTGACCGGTGGCCCGGTCGGGCAGGATCCAGGGCGTGCCGACCCTCCACCTCGCCCCGGACGACGCCGCTGACGAGCTGCTGAGCCGGGACCCGCTGGCCCTGCTGATCGGGATGCTGCTGGACCAGCAGTTCCCGATCGAGCGGGCCTTCGGCTCGCCCCGCCTGCTGGCCGACCGGCTGGGCGTCCAGACGCTGTCGGCGGCCGAGCTCGCCGCGTGTGACCCCGACGTGCTGAAGGCGCACTTCGCCGGCCCGCCGGCGCTGCACCGCTACCCGGGCTCGATGGCCCGCCGCACGCAGGAGCTGGCCCGCGCGCTGGTCGAGCGCTACGACGGCCGGGCCGACGCGGTGTGGGCCGACGTCCCCGACGGCGCGACGCTGCTGCGCCGGCTGGGGGAGCTGCCCGGCTTCGGCGCCCAGAAGGCGAGGATCTTCCTCGCGCTGCTCGGCAAGCAGTGCGGCGTGACGCCGCCGGGGTGGCGAGAGACGGCGGGGGCGTACGGCGAGGACGGCGCCCGACGCTCGGTCGCCGACATCACCGACCCGGCGACGCTGGCCGAGGTGCGGGCGACCAAGCAGGCGGCGAAGCAGGCTGCCAAAGACGCGAAGGCGGCCCCGGCCGGAACGGCCTGACGACGCTCCCGCCACCTCGCTCAGGAGGGTCCGCGAGGCCCCTGCATCGCACACCATCGAGTGGCACCATGGGTCCAGGAGCCGGGGGCTCCGGGGGCCGGTCGCACCACCCAGCAGGACCCACCGCCGACCACCGCCGCCCTTCCCCCGGCCAGCTCAGGGAAGGGCACCCGTGGCCTCCAGCCAGCAGTTCCCGCACCGCGATCCCTCCGGCGCCAGCCGCGTCGAGCCGGTCCTCATCACCGAGGCGGAGCCCAGCCAAGGTGAGCAGCAGCGCGCCCGCAAACGGCGCTACGTGATCACGATGGGCATCCGCGCGCTGAGCCTGATCGCGGCCGCGCTGACCTACCAGGTGTCGGTCTGGCTGATGGCGGTCTTCGCCGTCCTCGGCACGGTGCTGCCATGGTTCGCCGTTGTCATGGCCAACGACCGCCCGCCGAAGAAGCGGGTCGACGTGAACCGGTACACCCCGCCCCGGCCGGACCGGGTGCTGGAGTCGGAAAAGTCGGCGCGCGTCATCGACATGTGATCCCACCTCCGGTGGCGGAGATGCACGGCTTCGCCGTGCCGTGGAGAGCGGGCCTCAGCGGGCGCCGGCCCGCCCGACCACGGTCGCGGCCCGTGCCAGCCCCGCCGCGAGCGCGGTGGCCGGATCGGGCCGTCCGCCGGCCACTACCCACGCGCCGAGCACGCCGGCGACGAATGCGTCGCCCGCGCCGGTGGTGTCGACGACCGTCGCCGGGTGTGCGGGGGCGTGCACCAGCTCGTCGCCAGCAGCCCAGAGCGCACCTTCGGCACCCAGGCTCACCACGACGACCGGGTGCACGCCGGCCAGCGTCCGGGCCGCGTCGCCCAGGTCGGCGCACCCGGTCAGCAGCCGGGCCTCCTCGGCGTTGGGCATCAGCAGGGTGGCCGCGGCCGTGTCGGACACCCAGCGCTCCACCCCGTACGCGGTCAGCGGCCCGGTGGACGCCGGGTCCAGGGACACCGTGCACCCGGCCGCCACCGCTGCGGCCAGCGCCGCGAGCCCCGCATCGCGGGGGCCCGGGTCCAGCAGCGTGTAGCCGGACAGGTGCAGGTGGGCGTTGGGCGTCGGCGGTGGCACGTCGGCCGGGCGCAGCGCCAGGTTTGCGCCCCGGTCGGCCAGCATGCTGCGCTGCCCGTCGGGCTCGACCAGGCTGACGATGGTCCCGGTGGCGCCCCCCGGCACGGTGCGCAGCGCCAGCCGGACGCCGGCCGCGGCGAGCTCACCGGCCAGCGCCGTCCCGGCCGCGTCGTCGCCGATGCACCCGGCCAGCAGCACCGTCGTCCCCAGGGCGGCGAGGTGCGCCGCCACGTTCGCCCCCGCCCCGCCGCCGCGGGTGGCGATCGACGCCGACCGGTCGGAGCCGGGCGCCGGCGTGCCGGTAAGCAGGACCACGACATCGGTGGCGACGTCGCCCACCACCACGACGGCCGGCGCAGGCTGGTCGCCGGCCACGGTCAGCGGGGGAGTGCGGCGAGCTCGGCCGCGATCTGCCCGGCCAGCTCGGCGTTGCGCAGCACCAGCCGCACGTTGACCGCCAGGCTCGCCCCGCCGCTGGCCCGGTGCAGGTGGTCGAGGATGAACGGGGTCACGTCCTTGCCGCGCGCCCCGGCGGCGTCCGCGGCGGCCAGGGCGTCGGTGATCACCCGGTCGTGCAGCTCCGCGTCCAACTGCTCCTCGACCGGCAGCGGGTTGGCCACCACCACCGCCCCGGGCGCCAGCGCGCCGCGGGCCGCAAAGACGGCGGCGGCCTGCCCGGCGTCCTGGACCGACCAGTCCAGCGGGGAGCCGGAGTCGGCGACGTAGAACCCGGGAAAACGGAGTGTGCGGTAGCCCACCACGGTGACCGACAGGCTCTCCAGGCGCTCCAGCGTGGCCGGGACGTCGAGGATGGACTTCACGCCGGCACAGACGACGACCAGCGAGATCCGGGCCAGGGCGACGAGGTCGGCGGACTCGTCGAACGTGTCGCTGGCGTGCCGGTGCACCCCGCCCAGCCCGCCGGTGGCGAACACCCCGATGCCGGCCTGCGCGGCCAGCAGTGCCGTGCTGGACACGGTGGTGGCCCCGCTGCGCCCCAGGGCCGCGGCGACGGGGAGGTCCCGGACACCCAGCTTGGCCAGTTCGGGATCGGCGCACACCCGGTCGACCTCGGCGGCGGTGAGGCCCACGTGCGGCATCCCGTCCAGGACGGCGATGGTGGCCGGCACCGCGCCCCCCGTGCGGACGGCGGCCTCCACGTCGTCGGCCGCCTGCCGGTTCTCCGGTCGCGGCAGGCCGTGCGCCAGCAGGGTGCTCTCCAGCGCCACGACCGGGCGCCCGGCGGCGAGCGCCTCCGCCACCTCGGGGGACAGGACGGCGGGCACTGTCGGGCGCGGGGAACCGGCGGGGATCTGCACCCTGTCATCATGGACGGCGGTGCAGCGTCGGCCGGCGCCCCCCGGCGCCCGGCCCCGCACCCCGACCCATGGGAGCAGCCGTGAGCAGCAGCGACATCCTCGAGCGCCCGGACGTCCGCGAGTCCGAGACCGGCAACGCCAACGAGGTGTTCCACTACGTCAAGAAGAACAAGATCGCCGAGAGTGCCGTCATGGGCACCATGGTCGAGGCGCTGTGTGGCGAGGTGTTCCCGGTGACCAAGACCCCGAAGCCCGGTAGCCCGGTGTGCCCGGCCTGCAAGGAGGTCTACGAGCAGCTCAAGCGCGACTGAGTTGAACTGCCGGCCTCCGGCCCCCACCGCGGCCAGGTGCATGGACGGGTTGCGCTGAGCCGGTTCCCGGGTCGGACCGCGCTCCGCGCGGGGATCCGCAGACCCTCTCAGCGCATGCCCAGCTTGCGGGCCTCCAGCTCGATCTTGGCCGCGCGGCGGCGGCGCCGGCGGCGGTCGTGTCGCCGCTGCTGCGCCGGCCAGTGGGCCTCGATGGTGGCGTTGAGCTCCGCGCCCAGCAGCGTGGACATGCCGAGGAAGAAGCAGAACAGCAGGGCCGCGATCGGCGCCGCGAGCGCCCCGTAGGGCAGCGCGGTGGTCAGGATGTCGGCCACGTAGGCGCGCAGCAGCGTGGCCGCCACGACGAAGAACGCCATCGCGAAGACTGCACCGGGCAGGTGGCGGTGCCACGGGACACGCTTGGGGAGCGTCACGTGGTACAGGCTGGTCAGGGCCAGGACGAGGCCCACCAGCACGAGCGGCCAGTAGACGGCGTTGACCAGTAGGGTCGCGGTGGGCCGCCAGTGCAGTGGCAGCAACGAGACGAGCACCTCCCGGCCCAACACCAACAGGGGCAGGGTCAGGACGGCGACCACCAGCGCCACCACGAACAGCCACAGCGCCATCAGCCGGGTGGTGATCGGCCCCCGGACGTCGCGCTGGTCGTAGGCGATGACGATGGTGTTGACAAAGGTCGCGGTTGCCGACGAGCCCGCCCACAACGACAGGACGAAGCCGACGCTGACCACCTCGAGCCGTCCAGACCCCAGGATGTCGTCCAGGGTGGGTCGCACGAGCGAGTCGATGACGTCGGGGGTCACCCCCTCGGAGGCCAGCGTGAGCAGCCGGTCCTGGATCTCCTGCACGCGATCGGCGCCGATCCAGTCACCGAGGTAGCCCAGCGAACCGAGCAGCCCGATCAGCAACGGCGGGACCGAGAGCACCTGCCAGAAGGCGGCCTCGGCGGACAGTCCGAGGATGCGGTCGCCCCAGGCCTTGGCCACCGTGCGGCCGAGCAGTTGCAGCGGGATGCCGACCACCGCCGGGAGACGGTCCAGCCGGGACCCGAACGCGCGTGCCGGTCGTGCAGTCGCTGTAGCGACCGTGGCGTCGATGGCCGCCGCAGGATCCACCGGTCCGTCGGCGTCCGGCTGCGGACCGCGTTCGTCCAGGTCACCGGCGTGCGCCGATGGACCGGACGGGACGAGGTGGGCCACCGGCCCAGTGTGCACGGCAGGGCGCGCCGTGGTGCGTCTACGGTTCGGACACGCCCACTCAGGCGGGGAGACGGCTCAGCCCGCGGGTGCCACCGGGGCGCTGGGGGCGGCACCGGCCGGTGGTGCGGGAGCCGGGACCGTCGGCGGCACGCAGCGGATGACCGCCTCGGCTGCGTAGCGGGTGTTGAAGTCCTCCCGCCGCAGCTCCGCTCCGGTGCCCAGGTCCTTGAACACCCGGGTGACGGTGATGTCGAAGCCCGTCGACCCGGACTGCGGGGTGCAGTTGCCGTCGTCGACCTTCTCCTGGACCGCCGGCTCGCGGGCGTTCCTGCGCTCGCTGCTGACCGACTCGACGTCGTAGTGCTCGGTACCCCAGAACCGCACCGTGAGCGTGCCGGGCACCCACTCGGTCTGCACGTAGATGCCGGTGTCGGTGTCGTTCTTCCACTGCAGGTCGATCTGGCCCTCGTACACCGTGGCCTCACGCCCGGCGGGGTAGCGGCTGATGTAGAAGCTGTGCGGCTTGTGGTGGACGTCCTCGAGGCCGGCGAAGAAGACGGCGTTGAACATCGTGGTGGCGAACTGGCTGATCCCGCCGCCGACGGCCTGGGACAGCTTGCCCCCGCTGATCACCGCGGCCGGCACATAGCCCTGGGCGGTGCCGCGTGGACCGGTGAAGTCGTTGAGGCTGAAGGTTTCCCCGGGCCGGACCAGCGCACCGTCGACCTCGGCGGCCACGACGCGGATGTTGGTCCCGCTGGCCGGGCTGGTGAAGTTGGTGGAGAAGGAGCTGACCTCCTCCGTGATGCCCAGCGCCTGCGCCTGCTCGGTGGTGAACTCCGCCGGCACCGGGCCGAGGGTGGCGGTCACCGAACGCGGGGCGGGGTCGTCGAGGACCCCGAGCAGCTGGTCGGCGAGCTGCGTGGGGTTGATGCCCTGGCCGTCGACCGAGGGGATGACGCTGATCGCGCCGCCGGACACCTCGAAGCGCGCGTCCTCAGCAGGGGTGCCGAAGACCCCGAACTCCTCGTCCATCGACGTCTGCAGGGCCGCCGGGTCCACCGCGACGGTCAGGGTGCCGTCGTCGTCCGGCGTGAAGGTCAGCGAGGCGGCGATGGCGCTCACCGGCAGCTCGACGGAGTCCCCGCCCTCCGCGGCGAGGACCGTCACCGGCGCCGAGAGCGCCGGCGTGACCGTCTCGTCGAACACCCGCTGGGCCTCGTCGGCCAGGACCCGCACCCGGACGACGTCCACCGGCAGCTCGATGGGGGTGGCCGGGTCGCCGCCACCGGACAGCGCGGCGGTGATCGCCGCCGCGGCGCCGTCCCGGTCGACGGTGCGGCCGTCGACCGGCGCGACCACGCTGGGCGTCGTTCCGTCGATGGTGATGGTGGCGTCGACCGCGGCGCGGTCGACCGTGCCGGCGAACTGCTCCAGCTGGGCGGCCATCGCTGTCTCGTCGGCGGTGAACACCGGGTCGACCTCGCGGTCGCTGGCCAGCGTGGTCAGCCGGGTCCAGGGGTTGAGCGGCTGGTCGTCGGCGGCGTCGACGGTGCCCGGTGCGTCGAGCGCGATGCCGGCCGCGGGCGGGTGCAGCACGCCCGGCACGCCGTCAGCGACCAGCGTGTGGTCGGCGCTGACTCGCGGGACCAGTTCCTCGGTCAGCAGGTCGCCCGCCGCGGCGGGGGAGAGGCCGCCGATCTCGACCCCGGCCACCACGGTGTGCCGGGGCACGTCGTCGCCGGCGGCCAGCAGGTCGATGCCGTAGAGCGCCGCCAGCGCCACCACGACCGCGGCAGGCGCTAGTACCGCGCGGCGGCGCCACCACGGACGGCCGGCGGCCGGCCGGGAGGAGTCCTCCGGGTTACCCGGGTCGGCGGGGTCGACGGGTGGGGGCGGCGGGGTGTCACCGAGCCGAGGGCCGAGGGCCGGGGGGCTGGGCGCAGCCGCGGTCGTCGGCAGGGCCGCGGTCACCTCGGCGGGGCCGGGTTCGTCGTCGGCGGCCACCGCCCGCGGGGGGACGGCGACGGTCGGGCGCTCATCCGGGGCCGCCGGGTCGACGGCCCCGGCCGGGGGTGGTGTGTCCCCGGCCGGCGGTGGCGTGCCCCCGGAGGGCCGGGGGGGCGCGGGGCGCCCGCAGCGGACCGAACCGTCGGGGAGTAGTCGGCGGGTGTCCGGCTCCGTGGAGGAGTCCTGCGGCATCTGTGGCTCTCCGGCTCGGCGGGGACCGGGGGGTCCGGTCCCTGGGTACGACGAAGCCGCCGACCTCGTGTCACCCCGGTGGGGTGCAGGAGATCGGCGGCTGCGTCAAGGTGAGGGCTTCATCGCTGAGGGCGACGATAGCGCCTCGGTCAGCTGGAGACGGGCGCCTCGCTGTCGGTGTCGATGATGTCGACCGCGATGTCGCGGAGCTTGCTCTCGTACTCCCGTGCGTGGTGCCCGCAGAACACGAGGTCGCTCCCACTCGGGAGCACCACCCGCACCTTGGCCAGAGCACCACAACGGTCGCAGTGGAACGGAACGACGAGCTCATCGGTGGGCGGGGTCGTCGTCAGCGTCTGGGTCATCTGGCTCATCACTCGCTCTCTACCGCACGGACCCGCGGCTGCGGATCGGCCTCCTGCACAGCGCCAGGATGGCCCCTCGTGTTCCCGTTCCGACACCTGTTCCGCACGAACTCGCCGAATGAGATGCGGCCGTAACACGAACGGGTGCGTGGAGCGGTCCAGCAAGAGACGTCACTGGTTCGGATCTGGGTCCGGGTGGTGCACGTGCTCGTTCGGGTTGCTGCTGGCTCGCACCAGCCGTGGGTCCGCTGCTGTTCTGACGTCTCCCACGCTACCCGCTCTACCCACCGGCTGCCGGCACCACACCGGAGCGCTCACCCGTTGGGTGGGGGAGGCGACCGGGACCGACAGCCCGGTCCAGGGCGTCCCCGAGCTTGCGAGGGGCCCGGGAAGCGGCCCCTTCCCGGGCACCGCCCCGAGCGTGCGAGGGGTGGGGAGGAGTCAGCCCCGTCCCGAGGCTTACCCCGAGCTCGCGAGGGGTGGGATGGACGGGGTCCTTCCTCAGTCCAGGTAGTCGCGCACTAAGGATGCCTGAACGATGTGCTGACCTGCATTCAAGCAGGCAGCTCAGGAGCGGTGTGCATTGAAATATCTTGGACTGAGTAGCGGTACCGATCAGATGGTGGGGCCGGCGAGGTAGAGGCCAGCCGCGCAGTCGAGGGCTTCTTCGGGGGTGCCGGTGAAGCTGCCGGTGGGCAGGATTTGGTCTTCATGCCGGCCGCTGCTGGCAAGGTAGAGGGCGAACCCCCCAGGTGGTGGCCGAGCCGCCGAGCCGCCGTACCGCAGTCGGCACAGCGGCGGGGTCTCACCGTCGGCGAGTTGTCCCTGCGCGCAAGCGCAGGCGCCGCGGACGCGGACCGTCGAATCGGCCAGTTGGGGCCAGTTCGTATGGGCGTGGGTGCGTAGCCGCCGGTTCAGCGAGGACTTGGTGGACTCCGGAAAGGTGGCCACCGGACCCATGGTGGCGCACCGGCGCGCCTACTCGCATCCAGGACATGGGCTGGACACGTTTAAGTCGGTTCCTGTCGTGATCTCCGGTTGGGGCTTCCCCCAAGCACTCCCGCAGGTGGGTTGTGGCAGCGGGAGATAGGGGCCGGCCGCTGGAAGCGGCGGGTGCCGCCCGGAGGTACTTGGCCGGGCGGGAGCGCGCCACCGTCCCCGGGGTAAAGAGTGAAGTCAGCGGCGGGTGCGCAGGTCCCAGTTCCACACCGTCGAGGCGTCAGCGTCCGGTGGCGGTGGCGGTGGCGGTCGCTGCGACCCACGCACGTCTCACTCACAGGTCCCGTCCCGGTGGCTGCCCCCATCTTGAGTGGAGACCGAATTCCGTACACGGGCAACACTGTCAGTGATCACGCGATCCCACCCGGTGAGTAGCCGGGGCCGCCTACGCCGGTGAGCTCGGCCAACACCGCGGAGGGGAAGCGGGCTGGCGGCCCAGTTACTCGTGGCCCAGTTGCTGGTGGACGGATGCCGAGAATAGACCAAGGCCGGGAGGCCGTTCCGCGGGGTCGGGTCCTGGACCGGTGGCAGCGCCGCGTTCGTCAGCTCTGTGAGCCTGGGGGCAGCCGGGTCAGGCACCAGTGTCTCGGACTGGTTACTCCGCTGGGCTGGGCTGGGCTGGGCTGGGCGGGCAGGGATGGGGGAACGACGTTGGGGCCGGCCTCGGAGGGGCGGGGGCCGTCTTGTCGGTGCAGCCGGACGGCGACCAGTGCCACGTCGTCATCAGGTCGCCTGTGCACCATGCGATCGAGCACGCCGTCGACTAGAGCGTGTCTGCTAACTGCGGACGCGGTGATGGATGATCATGCAGCCGAGGAGGACACCGCCGAGGTAGGTGGTGGCGTATTTGTCGTAGCGGGTGGCGATAGCGCGCCACTGCTTGAGCCGGCCGAACCCGCGTTCGACGGTGTTGCGGTCCTTGTAGAGCTCGGCATCGCAGGCCGGTGGTCGCCCACCGGCCGAGCCCTTGGCCTTGCGGCGTGCGATCTGGTCGCTGCGTTCGGGAATCGTGTGAGCGATCTTCTTCGCCCGCAGGTGCGCCCGCGTACTGGGATGGGAGTACGCCTTGTCCGCCAGCAGCCG
>NZ_FNOZ01000159.1 GCF_900107175.1 Modestobacter sp. DSM 44400
CAGGTCCCTGCGGCGTGGCGTGTTGACCTGGCCGTGTGATCGATGATGCTCGTGGGGTGTCCGGCGATCCCTCGGTGGTGGAGCTGCTTGAGCGGCTCGCGGAGCGCGATGGGCTGATCGATGCGTTGCGGGCGGAGCTGCGCGCGGCGCAGGTGAAGATCGGCGAGCTGGAGGCTCGGCTGGGGACGACGTCGAAGAACTCCTCGAAGCCGCCGAGCCAGGACGGCTTGGGCAAGCCGGCACCGAAGTCGTTGCGGACCCGGTCGGGGCGCAAGCCCGGTGGGCAGCCGGGACATCCGGGGTCGCGGTTGGCGCAGGTCGCCACACCGAATGAGCGGGTGCGCCACGAACCCGCCGCGTGTAGCGGCTGCGGCGCCGGCCTGGGCGGCGCGGAAGAGGTCGGCGCGCAGCGCCGGCAGGTGTTCGACCTTCCCCCGGTCGCGGTGCGGGTGGTGGAGCACCAACTGATCGCGCACCGCTGCGGCTGCGGGACCGTGACCGCCGGGCAGGCCCCGGCCGGGGTCGACGCCCCGGTGCAGTACGGGCCGCGGATCGCCGCGATCATCATCTACCTCTACGTCGGGCAGTTCCTGTCCAAGCAGCGCACCGCACAGGCACTGAGCGAGCTGTTCGGGGTGCCGGTCAGTGGCGGCACGGTCGCCTCGGTCACCGACCGCGCCGCCACCGCGGTCACCGACAGCGGGTTCCTGGGGCTGGTCCGGGCCGGGCTGGTCAAGGCACCGGTGGCGCATTTCGATGAGACCGGGTTCCGGGTCGCCGGCAAGCTGCACTGGGTGCACTCGGCCTCCACCGAGGCGTACTCGCTGATCACCTGCCATGCCAAGCGCGGGGTGGCGGCGATGGACGCCGCCGGGGTGCTGCCGGAGTTCGCCGGGGTCGCGGTGCACGACGCGTGGGCGCCCTATGACACCTACACCGGCGCCACCCATGCACTGTGCGGGGCGCACGTGCTGCGCGAGTTGACCGCGGTGATCGACACCAGCCCGGCCGGCGCGTACTGCTGGGCCCGCCAAGCCCAGGCCGCCCTGCTGGATCTCAAGGCCCTCGTCGATGACGCTGCCGCCGGCGGGCGCCCCAGCGTGAACCCGGTCGAGTTGGCCGTCCAGACCCGGCTGCTGCGCTCGGCAGCCAACATCGGGATCAGTGAGAACCGCGACCGGGACGGGAAGCTGGCCAAAAAACATCACGCGCTGGCCCGTCGCCTGCTGAACCGGCAGACCGACTACCTGCGGTTCACCACCGACTTCGCCGTGCCCTTCGACAACAATCCCGCGGAGCGCGAGATCAGGATGATCAAGGTTCGGCAGAAGGTCTCCGGCTGCCTGCGAACCCTCTCCGGCGCCGAGACGTTCTGCGCGCTCCGCTCCTACCTCGCCACCGCACGAAAGCAGGGCACCGACTTCTTCGAAGCCCTCACCATGCTCACCGAGGGAAACCCGCGGCTGCCCGCTGCCGCATGACCTG
>NZ_FNOZ01000081.1 GCF_900107175.1 Modestobacter sp. DSM 44400
ACTCCGGGGAGTACTTGCTCGGACGGCCCATCAGGACCCCTTCCTCGGGCACATCGCCCAAGTTCAGGGTGTCCACCGAAGCGGGTCAACTCCAGTCCGCTGGACCAGTGATTACCTGACCGCGGAGTACAGCCAGCTGACCCCCGACCGGGTACCGAGCGCCGCTCTGCAGAGCCTCGAGGTGGTGAGCGCCGGTGAAGCCGTCGTCGACGTCGTCGCCGTCTACAACACCGGGCTCCGCGTGATCATCCGCGCGGAGGACTCCGCCGCCGGGTGGAAGGTCACCAGGGTCGAGCAAGCCGACTAGCTCGACCGCGACTCGGTGCGCGAGCGCCGCGCGATGACGCCTCAGCACCAGGTGGTCGACCAGCGGCCGAATCTGTGGACAACCGGCGGTTGTCCACAGCCCCAGCCGGCCGCGGCCCCGGCGCGCGCGCCGGCCCGCCACGCTGGGGCCATGACGACGCACACCGCCCCGGTCTGGCTGATGGTGACCCATGAAATCCGCCGAGCTCACGACGGCACCGTCATCAGCGGGCACTGCAGCAGCGCCTGCGCACTGGGTGCCTTCGAGGAGCTGACGCTGGGGCAGATGATGGGGGAGAACCCGCCCGGCCCCCTTGAGCGCGTCGAGGCCCACCTGGTCGACCTGGCCACCGGTCAGGTCACCGCGACGACCGGCGGGCTGGTGCCCCTGGACGGCATCGCCCCGCCGGAGATCCTCAGCTGGCCCTGACCAGAGCCCACCGACCCACCCGGCGGTCGGCGGGCGCGGTCTGGCGTCCAGCCGCGGCGCCGGCGCGAGACCGGTGCTCACGAGCAGCTCGGCAGCGTGTCCGGCGAGGGTGGAGAAGTAGTCGGAGCTACGGTCACCCCAAATCGGCCTCGGTCAGAACCTCTCCGAGAACCATGCCCGAGGCCGATTTTAGGTAGAGCGTCAAGCGGCCAATTTGGGCAAGGCTGGCCCCCACCTGCCCACCAGCTGGCGCACTCCTGTCCGCCGCCGCCGTGCCACCACTCGCGCCAGTGCGCGGCCCCCGTCGCCGCCACCTCCCACGCACTGCGCCCGCCACTGCGCCGGCAGCGGTTTCGCCACCTCCCTGACAGCAGCCCTGTCACCGTGCGCGCATGGTGCCCGCCACCGTGCGGGCACCGCCTGTCACACCGCGGGCCGCCCGCGACCTTCCCCGGATGTCACAGACCCGCAGCAGGGGAGGCGAGATGGCCCGGCCCATCACCACGCGCCGGCCATCGAGCCGGCGCATCGACGGCCCAGCAGCACCGGCCATGCAGATGGCCACACCGACGACGCCGTGGCTGCGCAACGCGGTGCTCTGCGTGGCCACCGGCATCGCGGCCATGGCGGCAGGTCAGCTCCTGGGCCACCTCGCCGCCGGCCGGACCGCCCTCATCGCCTCAGTGCCGATCGCCGTGGCGGTCGGTGCGCACGGCAAGCGCAAGCAGCTGCGCCGACAGCTCGCCGACCGGCTCCTGCAGGCGATGGCCCCCCAGCTGGGATTGCGCACCCTCGACCGGCGGGCGGTGACCCCGACGCGATGGGGATGGGGCTGGCCAGGCATCCCCACCCAGATCGTGGCGCGCTACGCCCCCGGGCTGGATGACCGCGACCCCCAGTGGCAGAGCGACGTCCTCACCGCGGTCACCCGGCTCATGCTCGAGCGCTACGAGATCGACCTGATCGACCACCAGCGTTGCCGCCTGCGGCTTCGGCTGGCCGGTCCCGTCGCTGAAGAGCTCAGCGCGCCGGCGGTACAGGTGCGCGCCGAGCGGACCATCAGCGAACTCATCGGGCCCACCGCGACCATCGACCGCACCGAGTTCGTCGACGGCGAGCTGGTCCTCATCGAAGGACGTCACCAGGCCGGGGCCAAGTTGGCCGCCCCGGGCTACCGCGCCCGCATCGAACGGATCCTGTCCACCATGCTGCCCGGCCGGTGGCGAGCCCACTGGGACATGGAGAACGACGGCTTCCGCTTCGAGCTCCGGCCCAGCTTCCCGTCCAGCATCTGGCTGCCGGTCACCGTCCGCCCCGACGCGGACGCGGTGCTGGAGACCTATGACTCCCTGGCCATCCCCTACGGCGTCGACGAGGACGGCGAGGCGATGGTCTGGCGGCCCGCGGTGGACCCCAACCTCATGCTCGTCGGCTCACCCGGTACCGGGAAGACCGCCGCCGCGCACACGATCCTCACCCAGGTCACCGGCTATGGCTGGCCGGTGTGGGTGGTCGACGGCAAGTCCATCGAGTTCCTGGGCTTCCAGAGCTGGCCCAACGTCCAGATCGTCGGGACCAGCATCGAGCAGCAGGTGGCGATCATCCACCGGGCCTGGGAGGTGATGGAGCGCCGCTACGAGCTCATCACCTCCGGCCAGGCACGGGAGAGCGACTTCGAGCCGCTGCTGGTCTTCCTCGACGAGTGGGCGGACTTCCGCGCCAACCTGATGTCCTGGTACGCCGGGGTCAAGGTCAAGGGAGACCCGACCAAGCCGCTGGTGCTCATCGAGGCCGGCTCCCTCGCCCGCAAGGGCCGCACCAGCCGGGTGCACCTGGTCTTCGGCACCCAGCGGCCCGACGCCGAGTACTTCGGCGGGGACATGCGCGACAACTTCCGTATGCGCGTCTCCATGGGCCGGCTCTCACCCCAGGGCGCGATGATGATGTGGGAGTCACCGACCATCGGGACTTCCATCCCGCGGGGCTGCCGCGGCCGAGCGACCACGATCAACGACGACAACCGCGCCGTCGAAATCCAGACCTACCGCACCCCCGACCCGCGCAAGACCCTCCCGGGCAGCGATGAGGCGCGGCTGCTGGACCAGCTGCGCCCGACCCGCGTGGTGCACGACCGGCTGCTGATCGTCCCGCCGCGCGGCGAGCTGGACATCGACACCAGCGACATCGACGAGCCCACCTACAGCGACTACGCCACAGCCCAGTGGGTCCGCGCCGCCGACCGCCCGGACCTGGACCCGGTCGAGTCCCGGATGGGCGAGCACGTCGACGGCCGCACGCTGGCCTCCCCGATGACCGTCTTCGGTCTCACCGACAGCCCCGCGGCACCCGTGGGCCGGAGGCCGCAGCTGCGGCTGGTCAACGCCGGCGCCGTCGACGACCGCCCCGCCGGAGTCACCGCCTCCACAGAGGAGGACCGCACCTTCGATCCCTTCGAGGGCTACGGGTTCCCCACCTCCATGGCCGCCCGCTCCCTGTCCGCCGGCGACCTGGTCCTCATCGATGAGGACGAGATGACCTGGGGCGTGCTCGATGAGGACCCGACCGAGGACCTCGAGGACGAGGGCTATCTGGCCCTGTCCTGGCGCAGCGACGACGACGACAGCGGCGTCCTGTCCGTCCCGACCGACTCCAGCTTCACCGTCCGGCGCCCCACCGAACTGCAGGAGTGACAACGATGAGCGCACCCCAGGTCCGTTCCGACGGCCGCACTGACCCCAACGACCTGATGGTCCTGCTGTTCGGCGGCATGATCGCCGGCCCGGCCATCCTCGCGTTCGCCTGGACGTCGCTGGTGGGCTGGCTGACCGACCACCACGTCCTGGTCGACGCCGCACACGACCCGCTGGTGGTCATCCCCGCCAGCGAGGGCGCCGGGCTGGACCTGCCGCGGCTCCTGCTGCTCGGCGCCCTGGTCCTGGGCCTGCTCGCCTTCCTCGGCAGCGTCGCCGTCCGGGTGTTCCGTAGCCGCGCGGCCGAGGTGGACCGATGACCGCCGCGCCCCGCTTCCACGAGGACACCGTCGCCGCACGGAACGTCCCCCCGATGCGTCCGATCTCGAAGGCCTTCCGGGCGCGCCAGGTCGCCAGCGAGATGACCAGCGACGGGCTGGCCCTGTGCGGGGGCCGCGGCGACTGGTGGAGCCAGCAGGAGGCAGCCCATGACCAGGCACCCACGGCCCACGAGGCCGCCGCTGCTGCTGCTCCGGCCTTGCGGCTGTGCTCTAGATGCCCCGAGACCGGCACCGACGGACGCTGTGCGCTGCGCGCTGCGTTGGACACCTACACCGGCCTGGCTGCTGGCCAGGCCTGGATGGGCGGACGGCCCCGCCCGGTCGAGAGGATGGCCCGCAGCACCTCGGCCGCACAGTCGCTGGCCCGCTGACTCTGGCGACCGCGCCGGGCAGGCCCGCCACGTCGGCGCGATGCTGACCGAGAACCTGCACCGCGCCGGACTGTCGGCCGTCGAGGAGGCCCAAGGCGTGCAGTCGATGATCGACCTCGGGGTGTCGGTGAGCCGGGTGGCCAAGTCCACCGGTCTCGGCCGAAAGCGCGTGGCCAAGGCCCGCTGGGGTCGCCCGGCTGGACGAGGCCACCGCCGCCGCCGTTGCGGCCGCGGACCTGACCCTCGACCAGGCCGCCGCCGCCGCCGCCGTCGCCGTCTAGGCCGACGACGAGGCCACCACCGCCGTCCTGATCGAGGCGGCCACGAAGGGGCCGGGGCAGTTCGCCCGACCTCATCGCCGTCGAGGAAGACGCCACCACCGGGGACCGCTGGGCACAGATCCAGTGGGGCGACCTCGATCAGGCCCTGGCGACCGGTCGGATCTTCGGCAGTAGCGGCGAGCTGCGGGTCCTGCGCGCCGCAGCCTCCCTCGTCGATGGCCAGCCCATCGACCTCGGCGACGTCGCCTCCGGCCTGGACCGGCGCTCACTAACGCTGCTGCTGGCCGCGATCGCGCACGCCGGCGGCAGCCACGAACACCGCGAAGAGACCACCGACCCCGACAGCGGCATCACCTATCTCGGGGACAAGATCCCCCCGCTCATGGCCTGGCCCGCCCGTACCTGAGCAGTCTTGAGGCGTGCCCTACCCACCCCGGCCGCAGCTGCGACCGCTGCCGCGGTTCGCCGGCAGTGCGCGCACCGGCACCGTGTTGAGTCGCCAGCTGCAGGAGCAGCTGGAGGCCTTCGTCGTCGAGCAGTACGCCGGCGGCCGGTCGCTGCGTGAGATCGCCGAGCTCGTCGACCGCACCCCCACCGCCGTCCGCCGCGTGCTGGACAAGCACCAGGTCCCCCGCCGCGGCCGCGGCGCCGCCCGGATCGCCGACGTGGGGCTCAACCCGCACCGGCCCTGAGCTCAGCCCGGCTGCGCCGAGTGTTGGTTGAGGAAGCGCTCCACCAGGGTCCGGATCACCACCGCCATGCTGAAACCGCTGGCCTGACAGAACTGCCGCAACCGTTCGTGCTCGGTCTCGGGTAGCCGCACGGGAAGCACCTTCAGTCGAGTCCCGGCGCGAGCCGACGCGTCGATCTCCCAGCCGAGCAGCGACGCGAGGCGCTCGCTGCCCACCGCGGCCCGCGCCGCGGCCGGCGGGCCAACCATCAGCCCGGCCTCGGAGGACACCCCGGCGCCCAACCGTCCCAGCAGGAGACCGCGGAGAAGCTCATCCCGCTCATCCGCTTCCAGCGCCTGCAGCGCCTTGTGTAACAGCAGGTCAACCCGATCCGACATCGCGATACCGCCTTCCGGTATCGCGACCATATCTCCTCGCGCCGGTCCGTCAGAAGAGGCGTTACCGGGCCCCTGCGGCTCCGCCACCGCACACACCCCCAGGCACTGCGTTGCGCCGACACTTGGACCCTTGCCTGCCAACTCCGGCCAGCGCTACGAGTTGCAGGGGGTCCAGCGCTGACCCTCTTCAACCCCAGCCTTAAGCGCCAACCACTGTTCCGTTGAGGCTCAGACCCCCCCGCCTCCGCGGCGCTCGAGCAAGCGACTGGCTGGCTGGCTTGGTCGGCCGGCTGGTCCACGAGTCCCACCCGCGTCGGCGGCCAGATCCGCTCGGCCCCGAACTCGAGGACGTCACCGCCGCCCAGCGCCGGGCACGCCCACGCGACCGAGGCAGTGTTGCGGCTCCACCGGCGAGCAAGGCCCGCTGAGGGGGGCCCCCGGCGTCCGACAGCGCACGGGGAAAGGCACCCCCGCGAGGGGGGGCATGTCCTCGCCGTCGCCGGCAGCGGAGTGGCCGCCGAGACGGCCGGACACTGCACCGTCGATAGCGCAACCGGTTACGTGCGTAACCGGTTGCGCTAATGGTGATGATTTGCTAAAGTGGGTACATGACAACGCCCGGGACCCCCGCCGGCGCACCGGCCGTGACGGTGTGCCGTTTCCACGAGCTGGGGGAGTGTGTCCGGCCGATCGCGCCACCGCCGGCGTCCGGCGGCCGGCCCAGTGCCTACTGCGACCGGGACGATCACAACCGGACGACCTTCTACGCGGCTTCCCGTTCCCGGGACCGGGAGGTCGCCCGGGCCGTGGTCGCCGGGCAGCCGGCGTCAGCCAGTCAGCGGCCCGCGTCGATGGCCGCGGCGACCCTGGCGGTGTCGGTCGACCGGCTTGCTGGGCTGCTGGCCGGGATGGCCGACCAGGTCACGATCGCCACCGGTGCGCTGGCCGAGGCCACTGACGCCGAGTCGGTGGAGGCCGAACGCGCGTCGGTGGCCGCCGACGCCCGCCGTGACGTCGCCGAGGCCGACGCCCGGGCCTCAGCCGCCGAACGGCTGCGCGCGACCGCCGAGACCGCCGCCGCCGAAGCACTCGCCGATGCCGCCGCCGCGGACACCGCGGCCGCGACCGCCCGCGCCGAACGGGACGCCGCGCTCGCCGCCGCCGAGACCGCCCAGGCCGAGGCCGAGGCCGCCCGGGTCGCCCAAGCAGACGCCGAAGCCCAGACCGCGGCCGCGCACGCCGCCCGGCTGGCCGCCGAGACCGCCCGCGCCGAAGCCGAGACCGCCCGGGCCGAGGCCGAGGCAGCCCGGGACCTCGCCGTCCGGGACTCCGAGACCGCCCGCGCCGACGCCGAACGCGCGGAGACCTCCCGCGCCGAGGAGCACGCCGCCCGCCTCGCCGCCGACACCGCCCGCGAAGCTGCTGTCGCCGCCGAACGGGACGCCCGGGAACAGGTGGCGCGCACCGAGACCGAAGCCCGCGCCGCAGTGAGCGAAGCCGAGCGGGCCGCCGCCCGCGCCGAAGTCGCCCAGAGCAGGGCCGAGGGGCGCGCCGAGGTCGCCGAAACCCAAGCCAGCTCCCAGGCCGAACGGGCCGCGGCCGCCGAAGCCCGCGCCGAACGCGCCGAAGAGACCGCCCGCGACGCCCGCGACGAGCGGGCCAACCTCGCCGCCGAGCTCACCACCGTCCGCCGCGCCCTGGAAGACGCCCAGAACCGGGCGCGGCGCGCGGAGACCACGGCCGCCCGCGCCGAACAAGCCCTCACCGACGCGCAAGCAGCCCAGGACAAGCCGGGGGGCAGCTGACCGCACCAGTCGTGCCGGCGCGCAGCACTCCCCCGGGATCTCGGTGCGCGCGGCGCCCGCCCTCGCCGCCGAGGGGGGGTCGCCGACCCATCGCGAAGGCGCCCGCTGCGGGGACCTTGCGAGGAGATTTCTTCCAAACCGTGATGAGTCCCGGGCTCCAGGATCAGCTGGAGGCCTTCGTCGTCGACCAGTACGCCACCGGCCGGTCCCTCCGAGAGGTCGGCGAGCTCGTCGACCCACTCCCAGACCGCCGTCCGGCACGTATTGGACAAGCACCGGGTGCCTCCCCTGTCGAGCTATCGGAGCTGCACCAGTGGCCGAGGTCCCCAAGCGGCCACACTCGAGGCAGTGAGCGCATAGGTCAGACGCTCGCTGTGACCTCACAGGGTGAAACCAGCGAACCTACTGCCGCAAGGAACGCAAAGGTGTTACGTTTCCTGCGAATGAAGGGGAGTTGATGACCGCCGTGCCGATCAGCCAAGAGACCTACCTGCCCGACACCGACAGCGACGTCGCCCGCCTCTACGACTTCCTGGCCGCCCACGAGGAGGCAGGCCGAGGCACTCCCGAGCTGCGTTACTTCCTTGCCGGTGCCACCCCGGGAGAGCAGGTCGAGCTGCCGCAGGAGACCTACCGGGTGCTCCGCCAGGTGATTGAGGCGATGCATCAAGGTCTGGCGGTCACTGTGGTGCCGCAGTCAAAGATGCTGACCAGCCAGCAGGCAGCCGACCTGCTCGGGGTCAGCCGGCCGACGGTGATCAAGCTGCTCGACGGCGGGAAGATCCCCTTTGAGCGGACCGGTACCCATCGCCGGATCCTGCTGCGCGACGTGCTCGCCTACCGCGCGCAACGCCGCCGGGACCAGTACGCGGCACTGGAAGCCATGGCCGCCGACACGGTCGAGGAAGGCGATCCCGAGACCGTGTTGGAGCAACTACGCACAGCGCGGCGAGCTGTCGCCGCTCGTCGCCGCAACCGGCCACAGTCCTGACGGCCGGTCCAGACCGGATCTCCCACCGGGCCTCCTGAACGTCGGGAGCCGGCTGGGAGACTGTCGGTTGTGTTCACGGCCCTGCTCGACACCTCGGTGCTGTGGCCCAGCCTGCAGCGGGACTTCCTGCTCTCGTTGGCCATCGAGGGCCTGTACCGGCCGGTCTGGAGCTCGGCGATCCTGGAAGAGCTCGAGTTCCATGAGGCCGCGAAGCTCACCAACCGCGGCACCCTCCCCGCCGATGCCGACCAGCGTGCCCAGCGGCTCATCGAACAGATGAAGACCGGCTTCGACGACGCCGAGGTCATCGGCTGGGAGCCGCTGGAAGGCACCTTCGACCTGCCCGACCCCGACGATGAGCACGTTGCCGCCGCCGCTGTCATCGCCCGGGCGGGAGCGATCGTGACCTCCAACCTCAAGGATTTCCCGGCCGACAAGCTCCCCGCCGACCTGCAGGCCCTCCCGCCGGCCGAGTTCGCCCTCAACACCGTCAGCGTCGACCCGCTGCGGTCTCTGCGTGCGGTCGAGGCCATCGCTGCCCGCTCCGGGCACAGCGGGGAGAAGTGGACCGTCAACGATGTGCTCGACCGCCTCGAGACCCGCTACAGCATGACCGAGGCAGTCGACCTGATCCGTAGCTGAGCCACCGCACCCGGTTTCGGTGGCTGCGGTGGTCTTCCGCTACTTAACCTGATCGGCGGGAAGCTGGTCCAAGACGTCGAAGAGTCGCTCCGCGTAGTCCTTCGCGACAGCGTGGATGACCGCCGGTCGGAAGAACGCCAGCCACGCCACGGCCACAAGAGCGCCCCAGGCCGCGGCCGCCACCAAGCTGGGAACCCATCCGCGGTGG
>NZ_FNOZ01000018.1:0-30049 GCF_900107175.1 Modestobacter sp. DSM 44400
CCCGGGGCTTTCACGGCAGAGCTGCGTGAGCGGGTGTTGATCAACTGAAAAGTGCTCCTGACCAGCAAGGATGGGACTTGTCGAGAGTCCATCTGTCGCCGATCGAGGAGCATATTCCAGGTGAAGAAGCGTAGCCGGTTCTATCCCCGCGTCCAGGTCGACACGGCCGACGTGCCGGCGGTCGGTCAGGCCGGTGGCGTGCTGCTGACCGACACCGTCGCCGCTGCCGGACTGGACGGCGCGCTCGCGGCGGCGCTCTCGCCGTGGCGCAAACCGCTGGCGATCCACGACCCGGGCAAGGTCGTCCTCGATCTGGCGGTGACTCTGGCGTTGGGCGGGGACTGCCTGGCTGACATCGCCCTGCTGCGCGCCGAGCCTCGGGTCTACGGCCGGGTGGCCTCGGATCCGACGGTCTCCCGCACGATCGACGCCCTGGCCGCCGACGCACCCGCCGCGCTGAAGGCGATCAACACCGCCCGGGCAACCGCGCGAGCGGCGGTGTGGGCACTGGCCGGCGAACACGCTCCCGACCACGCCGTCGATGCCGCTACACCGATGATCGTGGACATCGACGCCACGCTGGTCACCTCCCACTCGGAGAAGGAACAGGCGGCGCCGACGTTCAAGCGTGGGTTCGGGCACCACCCGCTGTGCTCCTTCCTCGACCACGGGGCCGAGGGCAGCGGGGAGCCCCTGGCCGTGCTTCTGCGCGCGGGGAACGCCGGGTCCAACACCGCCGCCGACCACATCACCGTGGCCCGCTCCGCGTTGGCACAGCTGCCCGGACACCGACCAGGCAGCCGTCCCGGCCGCAAGATCCTGATCCGCACCGACGGCGCCGGGGCGAGCCACGCCTTCCTGACTTGGCTGCACGGGCAGCGGTTGTCCTACTCGATCGGCTTCGGGCTGCCGGCCCACACCGCCGAGCTGCTCAAGAAGATCCCCGCCGAGGTGTGGACGCCGGCCTACGACGCGAACGACCAGATCCGCGACGGGGCCTGGGTCGCCGAGCTCACCGGGCTGCTGGACCTGACCGGGTGGCCGCCGGGGATGCGGGTGATCGCCCGCAAGGAACGCCCGCACCCCGGGGCGCAGCTGCGGATCACCGACGCCGACGGGCTGCGGGTCACCGCGTTCGCCACCAACAGCACCCGCGGCCAGCTGCCCGACCTGGAGCTGCGGCACCGCCGCCGGGCCCGGGCTGAGGACCGGATCCGCTGCGCGAAGGACACCGGGCTGACCAACCTGCCGCTGCACGACTTTGACCAGAACCAGATCTGGTGCGCCATCGTCGCGCTGGCCTGCGAGCTCACCGCCTGGATGCAGATGCTCGCCCTGACCGGCACCGACGCCCGACGCTGGGAACCCAAACGGCTGCGGACCAGGCTGTTCACCGTCCCGGCCACCCTGGCCCTCACCGGCCGGCGCCGACTGCTGCACCTGGCCGAGCACCACCCCTGGGCCGCCGTCGTCCACGACGCCGTCGCACGGCTGCGCACCCTGACCGCCGGACCGGTGCCCGCCCCCGGCTGACCGGCGGCCCTTCGTCCAGACGACCCGCACGACCCCGGACCGTGGAAACCGGCGCCCACCCGAGCGACATCGGCCGAACAGTCACACCCCGATGCCAGAATCACACCCCAGCGGCCCACCGAGTCGCATTCCGATGATCACCGGCGGCCGGACGAAAGATTCGGGTTAGGCCGAGCTCAATGGGCTCGCCCCTCCCTGACTAACTGACTGCGTTACGCCGCTCCGGTCTGCCCTGATGCGACCGGGGCGGCGCCGTTGAACTAGTCGAGGGAAGTGGGCGGGTCGTCGGTACCTTCGAGGACCCACAACAAGGTGTGCTCTACGCCCTGGGCGTAGGGGATCGAAACGATCTGATCCTGCGCCCGGCGCCGGTAGATCACGTCGAGGGCTGCTTCCATCTCATCGTCGATGACGTCAGGAGTTGGGTCGAGCGCCTTGCGCTGGTTGATAGGGGAGGGGACGGCCTCACCCATCACCCAGGCCAGTGATGCCGCCATGCCGGTGGTGTGCTGGACAAAGTGAGCGTCGTCGAAGCCTTCGGCCTGCTCCCGGGCAACGGCCTCGGCGCAAAGCTTCAATTCCTTGGCTGAGCGCATCTTGGGACCTCTCCTGAACACCGAATCAACCGTAGCGCTGGCCTGTGACAGTTCCTAAGGCGTGAGCCCGACACCAAGGCCGGTGGAGCGGTCTCGCTGGTTAATTTGCTGCTGCTGGCGGTTCCGTTCCATGGTGCGCTCATATCGGGCCAGGTCCAAGGTCTCCATTTCCTCGGGTACCTGCACCACCTTGGGCTCCTCGACAGTTGGGTCGCCTTCTGGGTAGCGCCGGGCAAGCTCGGATTCTGCCTCCCGGGCGGTGGTCCGCATCTCGGCGGTGCGGTCGAACCACTCGTCACGGTCGACCTGCATCTGGCGCAGGCTCTCGCTGTAGCGCTCCAACTCCTCGGCCTTGGCAACCAGCTTCATCGTGTGGGGACCTGGCTTAGCGCCAGAACGGGCCACCTCTCGCTCGGCTTGGCTGCGAGCCCGCAGAGCGTCTTTGCCTGCCCGGTCGAGTTCGTGGCGAACGTAGGTGGGGGCACTCTGCTGCTCGGTGGTCCACGTCTCGACGGCATGGCGCAACAGCACGTCGGGCAGCGTCGAGACGTCACGGAAGAGGTCGGCGTCCCTGCCGAGTGCTGCGTTGGCGAGCTTCCAATCTGCATAGCGTTCGGGCGCTGAACGACCGTTCGGAGCCCGCCCGATCGGGTCATTGCCACCGATGGCCTTGGTGGTGACGTACTGCTCTCGATACGCCTCGACACGACCAGCACGGCTCTCCCACACCTCCCGGGATGAGGTGCCTTCGGCCGGTACGGCGCCAAGGTGAAGCGTTGCCCACGCCGGGGGCTTCTGAGCTGCTCGACGGCCGAGTTCGGCCGTGCGGTTATCCATCGCCACAGCGAGCCGCCGGGCGTAGGCGCCGACCGAATCGCCAGCCAGAGAATCCCGGCCAAGCGACGGCGGCGCTTGTGTCCGCTCAAGATAGGTCTCCGGGACCAACCCAAGGCGAGCTGCGCCGCTGAGAGTCTCGGGCTCCCAGGCCATGTAGCTGCTGGTAGTGATCCGCCACGTCAAGAGCGCTGCAACGTCGCTCCCGGTCGCAACCTCCCGACCAGCAAGGGTCGATCGCAGAGCGTCGATGGGGTCGGTACCGGCCTGGGCGGTGAGCGTCACGGTGCGCCAGAACGCTGGTGCTGCTGGGTCGTGATCGACCCGGGCCATCAGCTCCGGTCCCAGCACGTCGGCAACGGCCTTGCGCATGGGGGCGTTGTCTTCGTCGAGACGAGCAACTGCCTCGCTCCACACCGGCCCGATGCGAGCAAGCGACTCCGACGCCTCGACGAGCTGGTGCTTCTTGGCCGTGGCTGACAACTCAGCCGAAGACCGCTCCATCACGCCCGACAACAGACCGAGCGCCGTGCGCTCTTCGCCGGCGTCGTGGCTGTGGCCCCCGGCGCCGGGGATCGTCGGCACAACTACCCGGTTCATCTCTCGACCACGGCTGAGGGCCACGTAGAGGGTCTCGGCGCTGAGGGCTTCTGAACCCAAGACGTACGAGGAGTCGACCGTGCGGCCCTGAGCGCCGTGCACGGTCACTGCATAGCCCAGCTCTACCGACTGGCCCACGTACTCCGGTGGGAGGCTCAGGCGGGCCTTGGAGCCCTCACGAGTGACCCACAGCGTTCCGTCGTCTCGGACCTCTTGAACTACCAACCGGTCCCGGTTGCTGATGGGTTCACCGTGCTGGTCGGTGATCTTCCGGTCGTTCTTACGGGCCTCGATGACGTCGCCGGTCGACGCCAGCGAACCGTTGGCCAGCTCGACCGACGCACCGTTACTGACCCGGCCCAGCTCGATCAACTCAGCCCTTGCCCGGGTGGCAAGTGCTGCAGCTTCCTCCGTCGTCGCCGTGACCATGATCGACGTCTTGGCGCCCAAGGTGTCGATCAGCCAGGAGTCATAGACCGCCTCCATGGCCTCATCGAGGCTCTCTACCTCAACAATGCGCCCGGCCCGGTCATAAGTCTCCAAGACGCTTGTGTCGCCCTCACGCAGGCGCAGAGAGGCTGGGCCTTCCCAGGTCGCAGTGAAGCGCTGGACCTCGACAAGCTCGCTGATGGCGCCCTCTCGGCGCAGCGACTCATCCTCGGCCAAGAGGGCCATCACGCCGCCGGCTTCGACTGCAGCTACCTGGTGATGATCGCCGGTGAGGACAACCTTGGCGCCCACGGCCTCGGCTGCCTTCGTCACTGCCGCAATGGCGGCGGTGTCGGCCATCCCCGCCTCGTCGATGATGACCAGGGCGCCGCGGCGAATCTCCATCGCCTTGTCGCCCGGTCGTGGTCGACCACTTTCGATGAACCGCTGAGCTTTGCGCCAGCGGGCGAGGTTGAACGAGTGCTCGATCCCTTCACCCTTGAGCACTCGGGTGGCCGCTTCACTGAGCGCCAACCCGATGACCTGGCCGCCGTACCCGACCTCGTTCCACGCTTTGGCGAGGTGGCCAACGGTGTAGGACTTCCCGGTGCCGGCCGGGCCGATCAGGACTTCAAGCGAACGACCCGACGTCAGGATTGCCCTGAACGCTGCTGCCTGGTCTTCGTAGAGCCCAGCGCTGCCAGCCAGCGCCGCTGCCACCTCGACACTGACCCTCGGTGCGCCCAGCGTTCGGGCCTGACCCACCAAGTAGGACTCACGGGCCAGCTGCTCGACCGACGCATAGACCTCATCGGCCGGGGGAGTGAACGCCGAACGACCATCGGGCGCCGCCATCTCGACCGGGACGTCCCGGTCGATGACACCGATCGGGGTCAAGCGGTCGACGCCAGCCCGCTCGATTGCCTGGTTCGTCAGGTTATCGAGCACCTCCCGGTAGCGCTCGATCGTCATGCCCGTTGGCAGATTCGCTGGCAGCGCCCGGTCAATCTCCCAAGCCAGGTGCGAGCGGCTGTAGCTAGAACGCTGGGCATTGAGCGTGTCGAGGGCCTCGCTTACCGCCCGGCCGCCGTCGAACACCTCGGTGGAGGAGGAATGATCCTCATGCCCTTTACGGCCCTCACCTGCACGGTCCTGCAGCGACTCGTAGACCTCGCCAAGCGACGTCCCACGGCTCTTGTCCAGCTCGTCCGACCACTTCGCCACGACGTCACCTCGGACCTCATGGTGCTCGGACTTGGCCTTGCGGGTCGAGCGCTGAATGCGCCGATGAGCGCCATCACGCTGCTTCTTGGTCGGCGCCACGCCGTTGTCGAGTTCGTATTTACGCTCCCACTCATCAAGGCGAGCTTCGATTGCGGCGCCCCGCTTGGAGAACTGTTCACACACCTCAGCGTCGACGCCGGCCAAGCGTCGAGACCCGTCGGGGTTCTTCTCCCAGCGATAACCAAGGCCGCCGGTGATGGTCAGCTCTTGTGCTCGGCTAGCAAGGGCCGTGAGGAGATGAACGGAGTTGAAAATCATCGTGCCGTCAAGGGCGTGGTACTTGCCACTGTCGTCCCTCGACCGGTTCAACACGAGGGTGTGGAAGTGATCGTGCATGTCGCCTTCACGGCTGGTGTGGTGGCGATAGACCGCACAGGACACGCCCTCGGCCTTGGCGTAGCGCCCGCCTGACCGTCCCCCCACAGACTTGCCGTGGGTGCCTGGGCGTGTGTAGGCCAGCACCTCGTCGATGGTGCCCACCATCACCTCGGAAGCCACCACCATGGCCTGCTCGAAGACATCGCTCGCAGCGCTGTCTCCCACGGCGTCAGCTGCAGCGTGGGCAACTGAGATGGTCTTGTCACTCGTGAAGCAGGTGTCGTAGTAGTTGACGTTGCGCTGGGTCCCCTTGGTCGCTGCGATCCCTACGGCGGTGACCTCCTCCGGGGTCACTCCGGGCACCGCTGCAACCAGGTCGAGAGCCTGAGCTCGGGTGACCCCGGTACGGGGCGAGGCGTTCTCCCTGGCCGCTGCCAGCGCCTCTGGCGCCACCGCCAGCCCGGCTTTGGCCGCTTGGCGTAAGACGACTTCGCCGGGGCTGGCGTAGTTGGCCATCGCACGGCCCAGAGCCTGGCCCGTCGTCGGGTCCTGCAACTTCCCGAACAGCGTGGCTGACACCTGCTCGGTGACTTCGCTACCCACAGTGAGCCCAAGGCGCTCTAGCCCGAGACCCAGCAGAACACCCTCGGGCTCGCCGGCAACGACCGCCTTGGAGTAGTAGCCACGCTCCATCGCCGCCTCTCGGGCCTCGACGACTTCGCGCTTGTAGTAGTCGGGGTCGGCTCCCGCAGCGACGGTGACGGCCCCCATGACCGATGGACGCTACTGCGCTTCAGCCTGGTCCGGTACCGCCCACACCCTCTCCCGTCAGGAAATGCATGAGTCACGAGCTCCTAGTACTGGCACGTCAGCACAGCGTGACCACCTGGAGAACACTCGTAGGGTCCTGAACCACTTCTAGGGTCCCTGGTGCAACCTCATCACCGTGAGTGATGACACGCCGACTACACCAGCTCTCTGACGTCCCTGAGCCGGAGTTCATCGGTTTTTTCAACCGCTTCGCCTACGGGGGTACCTACGGTCCGCTTCTCTCTCCTCTTCGCTACGAAGGGTGAGGGGCCACACGAGGGGCGTCATGACGCAGACCAACCCGGGTCCCAACCAGCTGGACTGGCTGACTCATCACGTCGACCCCTGGTACGCCCTCCTTGAGCAGTACCTAGCCAGCCGCTGGTCGCAGAAGCGGCTTTGGCTCGGCGTCGGCATCCCAGCCGAGGGGCGCCAGCTAGAGCCCGTGTTCAGCGATCCCGAGCGCAACTGCCTTTGGCTCGGACCGCCGAAGTCGCACAAGTCCCACGGCGGGCTCGCACCCCAAGCCATGGCCTGGAACGGCCCCGCCGTGATCCTCAGCGTGAAGAAGGATCTCGCTGAAGCCACCGCCTTGGTCCGTGCTCGCTTCGGTGACCAGATTCAGCACCTCGACCCCACGGGTGGGTCGCTCATCGACGGAGCTGTCGAGGTGCGGTTCTCACCCATTGCCGAAGCAGGCACGTGGGGCGGTGCCCAGAAGGTCGCCGCTGGGCTTGCGGGTTCGGGCACCCGAGACGCCGGCGGCAGCGCCAACCAGAAGTTCTGGGAGTCCCTAGGCGCTGCCTACATGGCTGTCCCGCTCTATGCCGCAAACCTCGACGGCCGTGACATGCGCTTCGTGCTCAGCGTCATCAACGGCGTAGCCGCCGCTCTCGACAGCCTTGAAGCGATCCTCACCAACGCTCCCGAGGACCACGCCACCGACGCCCAAGCAGCCCTCGACAAGTGGAACTCGCTGTCCAACATGGGCGGGAGCATCAAGGACTCGATCGTGGTGACCTCGACCCAGGCCCTCAACATCTACGACCGTCCCGAGACGCTCGCCCGGTCGCTAGACCCCAACTTCAACGCCTACGACTTCATCAGTACTGGCCGGGGCGAGCTGAACATCCTCGCCACGGCCAGCGATGCCGAAGCCGCCCTTGGCGACATGGGGGTCACCAAGAACAGCGGAGTGCCCCTCACCGGCGTCTACCCCACGCTTTACGTCACTGCGTCGACCGGGGACGCCGAAGACGCCCAGGCCATCATGCGAACGATCATTCGCCAGTTTTGGGACGCCTGCCGCCGCCTCGCCGACGAAGACCGAATCGACGGGATCACCGACCGCCGGCCCTTGCTGCTGGTGTGCGACGAACTCACCAACCTCGCCCCCGACCCGGCGTACCCGTCCATGGTCAGCCAGAGCGTCGACCAGGGCCTCGTCATCTCGGCCGCCATCCAAGACCTCGGCCAAGTCGAGAGCCGGTTCGGACGTGACGGCGACACGTTTCTGACGCTGCACAACGAGGTCATGGTCTTGCCCGGCATCAAGAACGAAAAGACCCTCACCACCATCTCGAACATCTTGGGCAAGAAGTGGATCAAGCTCACCACCCACGGCAGTTCGGGTGGAGCCATCGACGCCAGTCAAGGGCCAGGGTGGTCTGTCTCAGAGTCCTGGCACGAGGTTCCCGTCGTACCCATCAACCAGGTGCGTGACGGGCTCCCAGGTCACCCCAACGCCGTGCTGCGCCTTCCCCCCACCGGCTTTGAGTACCTCAACCCGTCTCCGCTCTGGGGCGCTCGTCCTTGGCCCCAGATGATTGTCAGCACCATGGAGTACTTCTTGTGGCGCACCCCGCACGACATCAGCCCAGCCTTCATGCTGCCAATCCCTGAGCTGGACCGAATCAACCCGACAACGGGCGAATACTTCCTGGTTGAGACCCAACCCAACGGCCGACAACTACTCGACCGTTATATGCAGGCCTGTTCTGCTTTCATCGACATTGTCGAAGCTGCCGAGGAGCAGGGCGAAGAACCCCGCGGCCGCTGGGTTCTAAAAGCTGGTGTCCATTACGACGTCGAGGATGATCCCGAGGACGATCCTGAGAAGGAGTCAGCATGACCAACCCCAACGAATTCAACGATTTCTACGGCGGTGGTGGCAATGGCCCCGTCGGGCGGCGTGATTACGTCACCTCCGATGACGTGGTGGACGCTGGTCCCCAGACGATCGACCCGGCCTACGGGTACGCCGGCCTGGTCAAGTTGGCGAACCCAGCTCAACGTTTCGCCGTCTTCGCCATCGACTTCGGTCTCCTCATCGTCGGCCAGCTGATCCTCTTCTCGGCCGTGCTTCCCCGCTTCGCTTACGTCGAGCCGTTCTCGGTGCTCTACGGAACGGCGTTCTTTGCCACGCTGGCCTCGGTGGTCTTTGCCTTTGACTGCCAGGGAGTGAGCTGGGGGGCTTGGATCGTGGGAGTGCGGCCAGTCCACGCCGTCAACGCCAACGGTGTCCACGGCATTGCCCGGGTGTCTCCCTGGAAGCTCGTTGCCCACGACTTATAGGCCGTGTTCGACCTGTTCTTCATCGTTGGTCTCGTCCGCATCTTCACGAGCCGGACGCACCATAACTTCGCCGACCGAAACACCCACGTCGTGTGGGTCCCCTACAACCGCAATGACCCCGCCGAGCTACCGCTCAAGCAGCGGGACTGGCTACTCATGGCCTAAACGAGTTGGGCATTGATGCTCACGCTCGCTAACGTGAAATGGGCATGGATGTAGCAGCCCCATCAACTTCACGGGGCGTCGTGATGACGACTCAGACCGCCAAGGTGCTGCGCCATCTTCTGTCGGTCTCTGATGCTCAACCAGTGAGCGCAATTGCCGGCACCGTGGGGGTTCTTCACAACTCGGTCACTGGCATCATGACCGCCCTGCACCGTGAAGGCTGGGCCAGCTTCGAGATGGAAGATCGAGTAGCTGCACTTCAACAGTGCCGCTTCCAACGTCGCTTATGGTCAATCACTGAGACCGGTCGAATCCAAGCTACCGAGCGCCTGGCCAACCCTCGACCAACGCACCGCAAAACGCCACCAGCAAGCGACCGTGACCTTCTCTGACCACGAAGTAGCGGTTACGCCCGACACAGCGCACACGCCAAACGACCGTGGACCGGCGAGGGAACAGCGCCCGCTGGCTGGCCATGGGCACATGGCGTCCCGTAGACGAGCTGACGCTCGTACGCCCGCTGCGCTGCCTCCTGGGCGGCCATGAACTCCTCGAGGGCGCTCGGTCGATCCTCGGGGTCGAGCGCCCTCAGCAGCGTCGCCAGGTACGCCGCCGGCTGAGCAATGCTGCGAGGTAGGCGCCACCCACGAGACCCGAGGGCATCGGCCAGCGCTCGATCGACGTCACGGGGCGTCCAGCCCGCTTGAGCAAAGCGGTGGAGCGGCGGGGCCAGCCGTTGTGCCGAGACTCCTGACAGCCAGCCCACCCGGCTCCTGGCCGCTTCAGCAAGACGCCTGGTCGTTGGGTCGGGACGCCGGCGCTTCGGGGTGACCTTTTCGTTATGAGCGGGCGGCGGAGCCGCCTTCCTCGTTTCGGTGGTGGTCTGAAGATGAGTAGTCGAGTCGTAAGCAAACGATCTATCTGTAGGAGCGCTGGGTGGGGTGTCACGCTCCACAAGCTGAAGCCGTGTCGGCCGACGTCGCCGGCGTGAGCACAGGGCGAACTCCGCAGCGATACGCCGATGCGCCGAACCCCGCTGCCAGGCCGTGAGGCGCTCGTCCCTCGTCATGATCGAGCGGCCCCGGACCACCTCAACCACGAGGCCCAACTCCTTCAGCACACGGCGAGCCCGCTGGACCGTCGACAGCGACACCCGCAGCAGCGCCACCAGGTTGGCGTTGGTGGGCCGACAGTCCCGCCCGGTACGGAAGTCGGCGTAGTGGGCCATCTCCCGAGCAACAGCCAGCACAGTGTCAGCTTCGATGTGGTGGCCACGGCAGAGGTCCCGGCGTTCTCGCAACGCTCCACGGACCTCGACCTCGATCCAGTCAGTAGCACTCCACCAAGCCAGCGCCCGACTCGTTGAGCCCGCTTCGGCCCGTACTGGGCCGGGCGACGGGTGACCGTGCGGTCGTCCGCGGACGTGCCCGGCGCGCGGCGGTACGAGGACCCGGACGAGGAGGAGTCGTCCTGGAACCCGTTCTCGGGGGCCGACGGGGCGTTCCACGACAACGCCGACGCCCGGGTGACGCTGGTGTCCAGGGGCACGCTCGGCGGCTGGGACCGGCGGCGCTTCCGGGCCAACGTCGTGCTCACCGGCGAGGGGGAGGACGCGCTGGTGGGCAGCCGGGTGACAGTCGGGACGACGGAGCTCGATGTCGTCCGGCGGGTGTCGCGGTGCGTGATGACCACGCGACCGCAGGCGGGCGGGATCGGCCGGGACACCGGCGTGCTGAAGACGATCCACCGGGAGCGCGGCGGAGCGCTGGCGGTGGGGGCGCTGGTCGTGCGGCCGGGCACGGTGACGGTGGGCGATGCGGTGTCGCCGGCCTGACCGGGGAAGATCGACCCGTGCGCACCATCGAGATTCGGTCCGGTGAGGACACCATCCGCCTCGGGCAGCTGCTGAAGCTGGTCGACGCCGTGCCCACGGGCGCGCAGGTGAAGGACGTCCTGGCCGGCGGGGACGTCCTGGTCAACGGGGAGCCGGAGGAGCGCCGGGGCCGACAGCTGCACCGGGGGGACGTTGTGTCGGTGACCGGAATGGAGGACGTGCGGATCGGCTGACGGGGCTTTCGGCCGGTTTTCCAGCCGGGCAGCTCCGGAGCGTTACGCCGCGCCGGCGCGCAGCGAGTCCGCATGTTGGCTACACAGATTGTGTGCAGGACGGTGGTGCATCGGGCAGTGCGTGGATGCCCGGGCGGCGATGGTGCGGAACCCGCCGCCCGGGGAACTAACTCTTCGCGGCTCGTGCTGAGCGACCCGGTCCCGCCGGGCGGGCCCGGCGACTCGATGACTCGAGCCGGCGGACTCCTGTCCGCGGGCGCCGGCGCGCGCTGATGCGCATCACCGTCGGCGAAGACCCCGCATGAGCCCCCACTCCGGGCGCCGTTCGCCCGGCCATCCGTGACCGGTGGCTTGCCAGCGACCACTCTGTCCACAGCTGCCACATCCTCTGGTCAGCCCCGAGTTGGTCCGGTATTCCCGAACATGTGTTCGAGCAGCTGATGGCGATGCGCCCCGACCGGTCATCGGTCGTGGAGCGTGAGCTGCGTCGGCTGTTGAACGACGTCGCCCCGGAGCCGCACGACCAGCGGATCGACGTGGTGACCCCGGAAGGCCGCCGTGGCGCGGGCGGGCCGGTGTTGGCCGTGGCGCTGGATGAGGCGGCCGGCCGGCACGGGGTGGTGGCGCGGGAGCGGGCTCTGGCGGAGCGGGCGGCGCGGATCGATGCCCGGGTTGCGGCGGGTGCGGCGGGTGCGGCGGGTGCGGTGGCCGCCGAGGCCGGCGCCCGGGCCGGGCTGGCCGATCTGCTGGGTGTGCGGCGGCTGGGCGGCACCGCGCTGGGGCACCGGCCGCACCGCGCGCCGGTCGGGGAGCTGCGCGGTCAGCTGCTGGCGCTCACCGACGCCGCCGGACTGCGCCGCGGTCAGGGGCTGCGGCCGCCGGGGGAGTCACCCGGGGGCCGTTCTGAGGGTTCAGCCGGCGCGCTGGGGTAGCACGAGCTCCGCGACGACGGCGCGGTGGTCGCTGCCCGCGATCGGCACTAGCGTCACCGAGGCCACTCCCAGCTGCGGGTCGACCAGCACGTGGTCCAAGGTCAGCCGGGGCTCCGGTGACCGTAGCGGCGTCCACGTCGCCCGCAGGGCCTGGCCGACGGCCCATGCGGCATCCCGGTAGCCGAGGGCCAGCACCCGCCGCAGCGCCCGGTGGTCCAGGGTGGCGTTGAAGTCGCCGGCGAGCACCCGCAGCACCCCGGTCTCCGGCGCCGGCAGCTCCGCCAGGTCCGCCGTCCACCGGGCCACCGACTGCGGGGAGGTCGAGGGCGGGTTGGTGTGCACCGCGGTCACCTCGACGTCGGGCGCCCCGGGCACTCCCAGTCGCGCCGTCGGCTGCTCGAACCGGCCTGCGACCGCACAGCGCTCCAGCATCGGCAGCCGGGACCACAGCGCGCCGCCGGCCGCCGGGGGTGAGCCGTCCCGCGCCGCGATCACGTGCGAGTGCGGCAGGAGGTCACCCAGGCCCGCCGTCCGGAGCGCGATCGTGGCCTCCGGCGTCACCTCCTGCAGCGCGAGGACGTCGACCCGGTGGTCGGTCACCAGGTCCACCACCGCCTGGGGGTCCGCCTGTCCCAGCCGCAGGCTCACCGTGGCCAGACGCAGCCGCCGGGTGCCCGGCTCCCACGTCGTCGGACGCCGACGGGCCCGGCTCAGCACCGCCCCAGTGAGCGTCGCCGCCGCGGCGGCGGACACCGCGGCCGCACCCCACGCCCGGCTGCGGACCGCCACCGCCACCGGCAGGACGCTGGTCGCCGCTGCGTAGGGCGTGAACGCCAGCGCCGGCACCAACGGGAAGCCGCGCTCGATCCCCGTCGCCCGCAGCAGCGCCCAGACGGCCCAGGGGGCGGTGAGCGCGGCAGCGCCCCGACGGCGGCGGAGGACGCGGTGGAGGACCTGGCGCGCAGACATCGCCGTCACGTTATCCGCACCGCCTGTCCCGGCCGGATCCGCGTCGGGTGCACCGTTCACCTGCGTGGGGTAGGACTCGCCGGCGGGGGTCCGTCCTCCGCAGACGACGAGGAGTGGTGTCGGTGGCCGACGTGCACGTGGAGATCGAGCGGAAGTACGACGTCGGAGAAACGTTCGTGCTGCCAGGGCTCGCCGGCGTGCCCGGAGTGACCTCGGTCGACGAACCGGTCGAACACGTCCTGGAGGCCGCCTACTACGACACCGCCGACCTGCGCCTGGGCCGCGCCCGGGTCACCCTCCGCCGGCGCACCGGCGGCACGGACGCCGGCTGGCACGTCAAGCTGCCGGGCGTCGCGGGCGCCCGCCGCGAGCTGCATTCCCCGCTCGGCCGGGCGGCCAGGACGCCGCCCAAGGCCGTGCTGGCCCCCGTGGTCGGCATCGTCCGCTCCGCAGCGCCCACCCAGGTGGCGCTGCTGCGGACCCGCCGCATCGTCACCGAGCTGCGGGACGTCGACGGCCGGGTGCTCGCCGAGGTCGCCAACGACCACGTCACCGGCACGGCCTTCCCCGCCGAGCCCGGTGAGGCGGCCGTCGTCACCTCGTGGCGCGAGGTCGAGGTCGAGCTGGTCAGCGGGGACGACGATCTCCTCGCCGCGGTGGGCGCCGCGCTCGTCGCCGCCGGCGCGGAGCCCAGCCGGTCGCCGTCCAAGCTGACCCGGGTGCTCGGGAACCGGCTCGCCGTCGCAGCACCGGCCGACCCGCCAGCAGCCGCCGCCGTCTCCGGCCAGCCGGAGAAGAAGGGTGGCGGGAAGAAGGCGCGCCGCCGCCGGAAGGAGGCGCTCGCCGCACTGACCGCCGGCGACGTGCTCCGCGCCGCCCTCGTCGCCCAGACCCGTTCCCTGCAGGACGCCGACGTGATGGTCCGCAGCGACCAGCCCGACGGAGTCCACCAGCTCCGGGTCGCCTGCCGCCGGCTGCGCAGCGTGCTGGCTGCCTTCCGGCCCGTCCTCGACCGCGAGTCCGTCGAGCCGGTCCGCGCCGAGCTGCAGTGGATCGGCGCCCAGCTGGCCGGTTCCCGCGACGCGGAGGTCGCGGTTGCCCACCTCCGCGAGCTGGTTGCCGGCCAGCCGCCGGAGCTCGTGCTCGGCCCGGTGGCTGCCCGAATGCAGCAGGAGGACCTCCGCGACGGCCTGGCCGGCGGCGACGCGGCCCGGCGCACGCTGGCCAGCCCCCGCTATCTGTCCGCTCTCGACACTCTCGCCGAGCTGGCCGCCGACCCCCCGCTGACCGAGCGGGCCACCGAGCCCGCCGTCCCGGTCGTCGCCGAGGTGCTCACCCACACCGGCCGACGGCTGCGCCACCTTGTGGAGGCCGCCGACGACGCCGACGACCCGGCCGCGCTGCACGACGTCCGCAAGGCGGCCAAGCGGCTGCGCTACAACGCGGAGGTGGCCGAGCCCGTGCTCGGCGCCCCCGTCACCGGGCTGATCACGACGCTCAAGGAGGCCCAGCAGGTCCTCGGCGACCGGCAGGACACCTTCCTCACCCGCGAGGTGTGCACCCGGCTGGGTTCCCAGGCCTTCACCGCCGGGGAGAACGCGTGGACCTACGGCCGGCTGCACGCCCTCGAGGAGGCCCGGTGCGCGCAGGCGGAGCGGGAGTTCTGGCTCCGCTGGCCGGCCGTCCGCCAGGCGCTCCCGCTGCGCCCGGCGTGAGCGGCCGGCTCCCGGGCCGGCCGCGCGGGTCGTGCGCGTGGCGCTGATCGCCCTGCTCGGCTTCGGCGCCGTGGTGCTGCTGGCCATGCTGCTGCTGCACGGCTACGTCTGGTGGCGGCTGGTCCGGGGCACCACGCTGCCGGGCCGGCTGCGCCGCCGGCTGACCCTGCTCACGGTCGTCCTCGCGCTGTTGCCGACGCTGGCCGTGGGCCTGCGTGGGCAGCTGCCGCTGGCGGCCGGCGCACCGCTGGCCTGGGTCGGGTACAGCTGGCTCGGACTGGCGTTCTACCTGTTCCTCACCACGCTGCTCACCGAGCCCATCCGGTTGATCGCCCGGGTGGCCGAGCGCCGTAGCCGGGCCGCCGAGGCCGGCCCGAGTGGGGCCCGGAGGGTCCCGCGCAGGGACGACGAAGCGGCTCCACTCGACGGGGGACGGCACCTGGTGGCGGTGCGATCCGCCAGGATCGCGATGTCACAGCCCCCTCCCGCCGCCTCTTCCTCGCCCGCACCCTCGCCGTCGGCGCCGGCGCGGTGGCGCTGGGGACGGCAGGCGCCGGTGCGGTGCTCGCCAACTCCGCACCCGTCGTCCGGCGCATCCCGATCCACCTGCCGAACCTGCCAGCGGAGCTCGCCGGGCTGCGCATCGTCACCTTCTCCGACGGGCACCTGTCGGCCACCTACGGAGGCCGGCGGTTCGAGCGGGTGGTCGAGACGGTGAACGCCCAGCGCCCGGACGTCGTGGCCATCGTCGGCGATCTCGTGGACGGCGAGGTCGACGAGCTGCGCGAGGACGTCGCCCCCCTCGCCGACCTCGTCAGCGAGCAGGGCGTCTTCTTCGTGACCGGCAACCACGAGTACTTCGTCGACACCCGCGCCTGGCTGCGGCACCTGCCGACGCTCGGCGTCGACGTGCTGCGCAACGAGCGGGTGCCCATCCGCCGTGGAGGGGCGTCGTTCGACCTCGCCGGCATCGACGACCGCACCGCGGCGCGCTCGGGCGTCCCCGGGCACGGCGCCGACCTCGACGCCGCCCTCGACGGCCGGGACGACGCCGTTCCGGTCGTGCTGCTCGCCCACCAGCCGTTGCAGGTGGAGCAGGCCCGCGCTGCCGGGGTCGACGGGCAGCTGTCCGGGCACACTCATGGCGGCCAGCTGTGGCCCTTCGACTACGCCGTCCGCCTCGACCAGCCGGTCGTGGAGGGCTGGTCGCAGCAGGGGCCCACGCAGCTCTACGTCACCGCCGGCGCCGGGTACTGGGGGCCGCCCATGCGGGTCGGCGCGCGCCCTGAGGTCACCGTCATCGAGCTGCAGCCGGGGAGACCGACCCCGCCGCGCTGACGACCGGCGAGTGCCGCAGGGTCAGGGCGGCGTCCGCTCGTCAGCAGGTTGGCGGCGGCCGTGATCCCCCGCGCATCGCGGACGCCGACGCCGTTGATACAGACTCCACGTGGCCGCGACGTGGCCGCACGGCCGCGGGAGGCGGGCGATGGACTCAGACGTCGGCCTGCGCATGGCGGCGCAGCGCCTCACCGTGCTCCTGGCCGAGCCGCGCTACCGCCGGCTGTGGCAGGTGCGCAGCAGCGTGCGGCGCGCCGAACTGCCCCGCGCCGCCATCGCCGCCGTGCTCGCCGCCCACCTGTTCGAGACGGGCGAGGTCGGGGTCCATCACCGGGCGCGCAGCCTGGAGAACCGGGTCGGCCGCGCGCTGAACGGGCAGCGACTGTCCGACCGGACCCTCGAGCTGTTCATCGCGGCGTTCTTGCTGACCACCGAGCACGCCGAGGAGCTCCGCGCGCTGCGCCGGGGTCGCACCAGCGGTCACCGGCTGGTCGTGGCCACCGCCCTGGCCGCGGACCAGCCGATGCCGCGGCGCACCGCGCGCACCCTGCAGGTCGCCGAGCACCACGAGATCGGCGCCGACCGGGCTCCGCGGATGCACCTGACCCGGCAGCTGCTGGAGGCGGTGGAGGCCACCGACCGCTACCACTACGCCTTCGACACCCCGCACGCAGCCGTGGCGGTGCTGGCCGGCGGCACGCCGACCACCGCCTTCCGGGTGGCCGGCGGCCCGATCCACGTCGTGGAGATCGCGCTGACCGAGCCGCTGCTGCCCGGTCAGACCGTCCACCTCGAGTACCAGACGGTGTTCGCCTACCCCGAGCCGCCGGCGCCGGAGTTTCGCCGCGGCGTCTCCGCCTCTGTCCGGCACGTCGCGCTGACCGTGCGCTTCGACCAGGCGGCGCTGCCGCGTGAGGTGCTGCGGGGCCGGTGGGCCTCGGTCGAGGCGACCGAGCCGGAGGAGACCTTCGCGGTGCAGCTCGTCGCCGGTCAGGCGTCGGTCGAGCTGGTGCCGGACGGCGAGTGCGTCGTCGGCTTCACCTGGCGGTGGTGACGGCGCCCTTCTTCAGCCGGTGAAGGCGGCGGTCTCCGCAAGCCGTTCCGCGGGCACGGTCTTCAGCCGGGCGACGGCGTCGGCCAGTGGCACCAGCCGGATCCGGGTCCCCTGAAGGGCCACCATCTGCCCGGTGTGCCCCTCGTGGGCGGCAATGGTGGCGTGCAATCCGAACCGGGTGGCAAGCACCCGGTCGAAGGACGTCGGCGTTCCTCCGCGCTGCACGTGGCCGAGCACCGTCGTCCGGACCTCCTTGCCGGTCCGCCGCTCCAGCTCGTCGCCCAGCTGCTGCGCCACGCCGGTGAACCGTCGGTGCCCGAACTCGTCCAGCCCGCCGTCGCGCAGCCGCATGCTGCCCGGCTTCGGGGTCGCCCCCTCCGACACCACGACGATGACGTGCGAGTCGCCGCGGTCGAACCGGTTGGTCACCAGCTTGCACACCTCGGTGACGTCGAAGGGCTCCTCCGGGACCAGGGTCAGGTGCGCACCGGACGCCAGCCCCGCGTGCAGCGCGATCCAGCCCGCGTGCCGGCCCATCACCTCCACGAGCAGCACCCGCTGGTGGGACTCCGCGGTCGTGTGCAGTCGGTCGATCATCTCGGTGGCGATGCTGACCGCGGTGTCGAAGCCAAAGGTCAGGTCGGTGCCGTCGATGTCGTTGTCGATGGTTTTCGGCACTCCCACGACCGGCACGCCGGCGCGGGACAGCATCGCGGCGGCGGTCAGCGTCCCTTCCCCGCCGATCGGTACCAGGACGTCGACGGCGTGCGTTGCCAGCACGTCGCGCATCCGGTCGATCCCGTCGTTCAGCTGCTCCGGAGCGACCCGGGCCGAGCCGAGCGTGGTGCCGCCGCGGGTGAGCAGCCCGTCCACCCGCGGGATGGACAGCGGGGTCGACTCGTTCTCCAGCAGGCCACGCCAACCGTTGCGGAAGCCGACCACCTCGCTGCCGTAGCTCAGCTCCGCCGTCCGCACCACCGACCGGATCACCGCGTTCAGGCCCGGGCAGTCGCCGCCGCCGGTGAGGACTCCGATGCGCACGCGGTCTCCTTCGATCGGGTGATGTCGCCAGCGACATCAGACGTTATGACGTCTAGACGTCTCATCGTGCAGTACCTTTCGGGTGTGTCGAGTTCCGAGGCGGGACCCAAGTACCTCGCCGTGCGCGAGGCGCTCCGCCGCCGCGCCTCGGCACTTCCCGAGCACACCCTCCTCCCACCCGAGCCCGTGCTCTGCGCCGAGTACGGCGTCAGCCGGATCACCCTCCGCCGCGCGGTCGACGGCCTGGTCGCCGACGGGCACCTGATCCGCGAGCAGGGGCGCGGCACCTTCGTCAGTCGTCCGGGCATCCGGCACGAGTACCGCGAGAGCTTCGTCCACCGGATCGCCGGCTTCCACTCGGTGATGACCGAGCAGGGCGCCCAGGTAGGCACCATTGTCCTGGAGCAGCGCATCGTCCCGGCGGCTCCGGCGATCGCCACAGAACTGGGCGTGGGCACCGCCGAGGACGTCATCGAGCTCATCCGGTTGCGTAGCGTCGACGGCCTCCCCAACCACGTCGTCCGCAGCTTCCTGCCGGCCGGGACCTACCCCAAGGCGGCCACCGAGGACTTCGGCCACGGCTCGCTCTACGAGTTCCTCCGCCGCGAGTACCAGGCCGACCTGGCGCACGCCCGCATCGTCGTCGACGTCGGGACGGCGGCGGCCGACGAGGCCGACGCGCTGCAGGTCGTCGCCGGCTCTCCGCTGCTGGTGGTGCGCACCACCGTCCGCGACAGCTCCGGGCACCCGCTGGTGCACTCTTTCTCCAGGCTCCGCCCCGACGTCAGCCAGGTCGAGTTCGAGGTGTCGGTCGGCGGTCGCTGACGTCCCTCCAGTCCCTCGCCTCCGACGTCGGCCAGGTCGAGTTCGAGGTGTCCGTGGGGGTCGCTGACCCGCCTTCCGGGGTAGGGGAGCCGCATGACGGTCAGCTACTTCGCCCTGTACCAGACCCCGGACGACCCGGCGGACTTCGAGGAGAAGTACTTCGGCACGCACGTCCCGCTGGTGGAGAAGACCCCCGGCCTGGTCGAGAACCGGGTCCACCGGGTGATCCGGCAGTTCGTCGGGAAGCCTGCCTACCACCTGATCGCCGAGCTGGTCTTCACCTCGCCCGAGGCGATGAAGGCGGCCTTCGCCTCGCCGGAGTGGGCCGCCAGCGGCGAGAACCTGCAGCAGTGGGGTGGCATGGAGCTGGTCACCATGTTCTCCGCCGAGCCGCACGGCCCGGGACCGACCCCCGGCTGAGCGGCTCAGCCGGCAGCGACCGCCGGCAGCGACCGCTCCAGGTGCTGCCGCGCAGCCGCCAGCAGCACCCGGTCGACCGCGGGGCCCAGCTGCTGGGCCAGGTCGGTGACGACCGTGCGCAGCGCCGGGTCCAGCTCCCGCCGCTCGGACCAGGCGAGCATCAGCGCCCCCGAGGAGGCGTGCTGGCCGAGCAGCAACGGCAGGGCCAGCACGGACTCGGCGGGCGGGTCGCTGGGCAGGCGCCCCCCGGGAAGAGCCAGTCGGCCTCCACCCGGGTCGGCACGGTGACCAGCCGGCGCTCCCGCACCGCGACGGCCAGCGGATGGGAATCCTCCACGTTCAGCTCGCGGCACCCCCCGGGCCCCGACGACGGACCGGTCGGGTACGCCTGGAGTAGCGCGCTGCCGGCCTCGGCCAGCCCGAGCACCACCGCGATCGCACCCAGCGGTGAGCGGACCAGGCGGTCTACGGTGCGCAGCACGTCTCCGAGGGTCTCGCTCGCGAGCAGCGCGGTACCCAGCCGGGCGACGAGTCGGGCCCGATCGGCCTCGGCCTCGGCCTCCTCGAACGCGGCCTGCGCCGCCCGGGCGGCCTGCTGGGCAGCGGTCGCCGCGCGCTCGCAGGCGGCTCGGGACTCCCGCTCGGCGAGCTCGAGCGCCGTCCGCTGCAGTTGCTGGCCGCACTGCGCGGCGAGCGCGTCCACCACAGCGAGGTCGTCTGCCGACCAGTCGCGCGGCCGCACATCGATCGCACAGAGGACGCCGAGGGGACGGCCGAGCGGATCAGGCACGACCGCTCCCGCGTAGGCGGCAACCTTCAACTCCCGAAGGATGGGGGTGTCCCGCAGGACGGGGACCTCCCGGATGTCACGGATCGCCATCGAGCGGCCGGTGCGGGCGATCTGCTGGCTGGGCGAGCCGCTCAACGGCATCGACCGGCGATCGTCCCACCGCGCCGGCAACCCGTACGCCCCGGGGAACACCTGGCCGCCCTTGGACACGAGGACGACGAACGTCATCGGCACCGACAGGCGCTCGGCGAGCGTGCGTGCCAGCGCGTCGAACTCCTCGTGCGGCTGGGCCGGCAACGCCGCCCACGTCGGCAGTTCGTACTCGTCGTCCGTGCCCATCGTTCCCCCGACCGTCCGAGCTCTGGAGCAATGCTGCTCACCTCTTGGAGGCAGGTCGATGCTGCCAGACTCCACCAGGGCGCGCCGGGTCCCGATCACACCGACGTGGAGAGTGTCCAGGAGGTCCCCTTGACCGTCCGTCAGGTGGTCCGGGCCGGCGAGGTGCACAGCCTCTTCCAGCCCATCGTCGAGCTCGACAGTGGCCGGGTGGTCGCCTACGAGGCGCTGGCCCGTGGCCCGGAGGGCCCGCTGCGGTCGCCCGACGTGCTCTTCGCCGCTGCCCGCGAGGCCGGGTGCCTCGCCGAGCTGGACGCCGCCTGCCGAGCTGCCGCCCTCCGCGGCGCCGTGGAGCAGGGCCTGCTCGCCCCGTTGACGGTCTTCGTCAACGTCGAGCCCGAGGTGCTGGACGACGCGCCGCTGGCCGAGCTGGCCCGCAGCGTCGCCGACGCCCCCGGCCGGCTGAACGTCGTCCTGGAGATCACCGAGCGGGCGCTGGCCGCCCGCCCGGCCGAGCTGCTGCGCACCGTCGTCCGGGTCCGCGAGTTCGGCTGGCGCATCGCCCTGGACGACGTCGGCGCGGACTCGCTGTCCTTGGCCTTCATGCCGCTGCTGCGTCCCGACGTGGTCAAGCTCGACCTGCGGCTGGTGCAGGAGCGACCCGGCCCGGCCATCGCCGAAATCATGAACGCCGTGAACGCCTACGCCGAGGCCTCCGGCGCACTCGTGCTCGCCGAGGGCATCGAGGACGCCGGCCACCTCCGGATGGCGCGGGCCCTCGGCGCCACCCTCGGCCAGGGCTGGCTGTTCGGCCGTCCGGCCGCCGGCGCCGTCCGCGACCGCCCCAGCGGCCGGATCGCGCTGCCGGCCCCCGGCCGGTCGAGGCCGGGGACGACGCGATCTCGCCGTTCCAGTGCCTGTCCCCGGAGGTGTCGCTGCGCCGGGCGCCCAAGGCGCTGCTGATCGAGCTGTCCAAGCAGCTGGAGCGCCAGGCCATGCGGCTGGGCGACACCTGCGTCGTGGCCGCCACCTTCCAGGAGGCCCGGCACGTCACGCCGGCCACCACGCTGCGCTACCGCGACCTGGTATCCCGGGTCGGCTTCGTCGCCGCTCTCGGTGAGGGCCTGCCGGTCGACCCGCTGCCCGGAGTGCGCGGTACCCACCTGCGGCCCGACGACCCGGTCCGGGGGGAGTGGGACGTCGTCGTCCTGAGCCCGCACTTCAGCGCCGCCCTACTGGCCCGCGACCTGCACGACGAGGGCCCCGACCTGCAGCGCACCTTCGAGTTCGCACTCACCTACGACCGGGACACCGTCGTCCGGGCGGCCCGCTCGCTGATGGGCCGGGTGGCCCCGCGGCCGCTCGGCCCGGACCGCGGGGTCGAGCGGCCTCCGCGCGCCACCGATCGTCGGCGCGGGGCCCAGGCCCGGCAGGCACTGGCCGGCGCCGCGGTCGGCGGTCCCGGGGAGGCGCTGCTGCAGCGGGCGCTGGCGGCGACCACCAGCGGCGTCACCATCGTCGACATGCGGCTGCCCGACCAGCCGCTCATCTACGTCAACCCCGCCTTCGAACGGCTGTCCGGGGTCCGCGCCGAGGAGGTGCTCGGCCGCAACTGCCGCTTCCTGCAGGGCCCGGACACCGACATTGCCGCGGTGGGCCGGATGCGGGCCGCGGTCGACGCCGGCCGGGATGCGAGTGAGGTGCTGCTCAACCACCGGGCCGACGGCAGCACCTGGTGGAACGAGTGCCACCTGGCCCCCGTGATCGACGCCAGCGGCGCGGTCGTGCAGTACATCGGCGTCCAGCAGGACGTCACCGAGCGGGTCGAGGCGCAGCGGGCGCTGGTCCAGGCACAGGACCGCACGCGCAGCGCCCTGGCGCGGATCGAGCAGCTGGCCTACACCGACCCGCTGACCGGGCTGATGAACCGGCGGCGGATGGCCGAGCAGGTGCAGACCGCGCTGTGGGACGCCAAGCTGGGCGGCCGCGCGGTGGCGCTGCTGTTCCTCGATCTCGACGGTTTCGAGGCCGTCAATGACCGGTACGGGCACGCCGCCGGCGACGAGGTGCTGGCCGAGATCGCCGGCCGGCTGCGGGGCTGCCTGCGCCGCACCGACCTGCTGTCCCGGCTGGGCGGCGACGAGTTCGTGGTGGCGCTGCACGGACTGGATCCGGCCACCGCCCGTCAGGAGGCCGGTCAGGTGGCCACGGCGCTGGCCACCGCGGTCAGCCGGCCGCTGGACGTGCGCGGCTGTGAGCTGTCGGTCGGGGTGAGCGTCGGGCTGACCCTGCAGCCCGAGGACGACGGTGACGTCGACGGGCTGCTGCGCCGTGCCGACATGCGGATGTACGAGAGCAAGACGCGCCTGTCCTGACGGCCGGTCAAGGACCGGGGCGGTGTTCCACGTGGAGCATCGTCCCGGCGCCGGCTCACACCTCAAGGGACTCCCGGGCGCCAGCCGGGTGAGCGGCGTCGGCGTCGGCGTCGGCGAGTACGACACAGGCGTGACCGAGTGTGGTGAGCTGCACGAGGCCGCCACGGCGCTCGGGAGCGGATGCCCGCGACGGTGCCACGCCGCCCGGGATACGGGTGCCCGGGGTCGCTGACCCTAAAGGGGTGAGTGGGCCGGAGGCGACTGTGGCCGGTCCGGATCGATGCCGACAACTGGGGTGTGACCGTTGACACCGCCATCCACGTTGCCGCCCGCAGCCGTGCGCACGGGCCCACCGCCGCCCTCTGGCACGTCGTCGAAATGCGCCGCCCGGCCGCCGAGGTCGACGGGGCCTGCGAACTGACCGCGTGCGGCGCCCTCGCCCGGGTCAGCACCGAGCAGACCTGGCCGATGACCGGGACCGACGTCTGCCCGAGCTGCCGCACGCTGGGCTGAGTTTCCGCGTCAGCGGGGGCCGGGTCGCCGGTCCGGCTCCTCGAGCAGGACGTCTACCCGACGCAGGTTCCGAGCCGACCCGAGCGGGCCGAGGGCACCCAGAACGGCCCACCCGGCCGCGGTGAGCGACCAGCCGTGGCTGCTCAGCAGCACGGCCACCACGACCGAGCCCACGGCCAGGACGCCGAACACCACGGGACCCACCCGGCGGCCCCGCACCGACGCGCTCCGCTGCCGCTCGAGCGCCGGCCGCCACACCGCCGGGTCGGCGTCCGCCGGCAGCGCACCGTGCCGGATGGCCGCACCCATTGCCGCGCTTTCCTGCGCACCACTGGTCCGGCGCCGCTGACGCGCGGCCAGCCAGGTCAGCACGACCGCGAACAGCACAACGCGCACCGCCAGGGCCGAGAGGTCCACCGACCCCTGGGTCGCCCGCTCCACGCCCGCGCCGGCCAGACCGCCCACGACCGCAACGGCTCCGAAGAACACCGGCAACGGCAGCGCGTCCAGCCGTTCCTGCGGGCCGGGCCGATCCGCCGGCGGCTCGCTCACTGCGGTGCCCGATCTGCGCAGAGCGCCGCCGGACGCGCCGCAGTGCAGCCCGGTGAGGCCGTCGGCGGGCGCGGGCACACCGGGACCACGTCGCGGTCGATCCGGGTTCCCGAGTGGTCGGACGCCGGCGTCCTCTCGATCGGAGTGCGGCGCGGAGCTGTCCGTCCTCGCCCAGCCACCCCGCGTCCTCTCCCGGGCACCATCCCGGGCGGACGACCGGCCGTCAGCCGGCCGCGGCGAGCTCCGCCCGCAGGCGGGTGATCAGGTCCGATCGGCTGCTGGCACCCAGCCGGTGCCGCATCCGGGACACATGGTGCTCGACGGTCTTGGCGGAGATGAACAGCGTCGCGCCGATCTCCCGGTAGGTCTGCCCGACCACCACCAGGGCGGCGACCTCCTGTTCCCGATGGCTCAACAGCCCCGTCGACCCTGCCGGTGGTGCGGCGGGGTGCCCGTCGTCGTCCGCGCCGGTGACCTGCCTCGCCTCCGGGCCGGGATCGTCCGGCTCGTTCAGCGAGCGGGCGCACAGCAGCAGCGCCGTCCGGTCCCGGGCGTCGACCGCCCGCGCCGCGGCCTGCCCGGCCAGCCGGGAACCGTCCCAGGTCAACCCGATGGACGCCAGGTCCTCCGCTGCGGTGATCGCCGCCTGGGCCTGTACCTGGTTGGTGAGCACCCGCAGCCACGAGCGGCCGGCCTGGGCGACGGTGGCCGCATAGCGACTGGTGCGCGCGGCGGCGACCAGCGCGGTCGCGTGCGGCTCGAGGGCGGCCGGATTGTCGGCGAGGATGGCGGCCTGGGCGCCGCACCAGTGCAGCGGGGCGGCCCACAGCTGCGGGTCACCCAACCGGGCGAGGAGTGCCTGCGCCTCGGCCAGGTGCGGTGCCAGCCGGTCGCCGTCCTTCATCCGCGCCCCGGCCACCACCAGTTCGCCCAGGGGCAGCAGCGCGAACAGGTCGACCGGGTACCGCAGCATGGCCTCGCGCGCGTGCTCCCACGCAGTCGTCAACGCGGGCAGATCGCCGGTCCGACGGGCCAGGCCGACCGCGAGGGCCCGCAGGAACAGCTCGTCGCGGGGCTCCAGCGAGTCTGCCGATCCCTCGTGGGCCCGGGCCATGTGCTGCCGGGCGGTGCCGAGCCGCCCCCGCAGCATCGCCGTCCACGCCAGGAGGAGATGGTGACGGGCACGCGCCGGCGGGCCCCCGACCTCGGCCTGAACCGCACGACGCAGCACCGACTCGGCGACGGTGAGTTCCCCGCTGTGCAGGGCGACCAGTGCAGCGAGCGCGGCCGGGGTGTCCAGCAGCAGTGCGGTACGACCCATCGGCTCCACGAGGGCAGCGGCCCTGGTCAGGATCGACAGTGCGGCGGCGATGTCATCTGCCGCGGAGGAACCCGACCGCAGCGACTGCAACACCCCCTGCGCCATCAGCGACTCACTGCCGGCGAGCATGGTCGGCATCCCGGTGGCGGCGGCCGGTGCTTCCGCCGACAACACCTCCAGTGCCTCGGCTCGGGCACCGGTGGCCAGCAACGCCAGCGCCACCGATCCCCTCCGCTCGGGACCGGCCAGCCGGTAGAGCTCCGCGCTGCGCGCGAGCAGCCCACGCTGGGCCAGGATCGCCGCGACGACGCCCGTTGCCCGCTCCCGATCGGGGGCCGACTCGTCGTTCAGGGCCGGATCGGCCCATTGCAGTGCGCCGTCGTAGTCGCCGGTCAGGGCGGCGGCCTGGGCGCGGCGGGCGGCCAGGGTACCGGCCGGTGCGCCGGTGGCGGCCGCCTCCCCGAGCAGCACGCCGGCAAGGGCCGGGTCCACGGCGAGCGCGGCACTGCCGTGCTGTTCGAGCAGCCGCGCGGCCCGAGGCTCCCGGACGTGGTCGGCGGCCAGCGCGCGGGCCAGCTCGATGGGCTCGTCGCCACGATCCACCAACAGCGCCAACAGCCGCCGGCGCGTGTACCGGGTGACATCGGTGGGAGTGGAGTCCAGCAGGACGCTCTGCACGAGCGGGACGACGATGCCGTCGTCGAGCAGGAAGCCACTGGCCCGGGCGCGCGTCACCAGTTCGTCGGCGCGCCGGGCAGGGACCTCCAATACGTCGCTGAGCACGTCGAGGTCCAGCGGTGAACCGGCCGCGAGCGCGTGCAGGACGGCGCGGTTCTCGTCGTCCAGCGCAGCCAGTCCCGCCCGCACCCGGTTCACCACGTCCGCCGGAACCCGGAAGCTGGGTGACGGACCGGGTGAGGCGTCCGGGGCCGGTGTTCCCCGCCCGCCTGCCGCGGCATCTTCGGCCAGCGACCGGATCATGTGGTTCACCAGGCCGGGCAGGCCCCCGGTCTGGTGCATCACAAAGTCGACGAGGTCCGCCGGTACAGCCGGCCCAAGCTCCGCGGTGGCCCACCTCTGGACGACGTCGCGGTCCACGTGCCCGAGCACGACGAGTTCCCGCTCGTTGCCCATCTTCTCGACCAGTTCGACCAGCGCCGGCGGCCGAGGCCAGGGCCGGTAGGCGACGGTGACGCGGGCGAGGGGATGCCCCACCAGTTCACGGAGGCGGCCGGCGCGCTCCTCGGTCAGGCGTTGCGCGTCGTCGACGATCACGGCGACCCGGTCGGTCAGCTCGCCCGGCGCTGGTGCGGTGTACTCGTTGGCCACCGCGACGCCGGCGTTCCGGTAGGCCGTGGCCAGCTGGGTGAGCAGGATCGTCTTCCCGGTTCCCCCGGGCCCCTGCACCGCGACCGAGACCTGAGGGTGGCGTCCGCCGACGGCGTCGCGCAGGAGCCGTCCGGCCACAGGGGGCAACAGACCCGTCCAGGCCGCCCAGGCGGCATCCTGGCCCACCACGCTGGCGCTCATCCGGCCACCGGTGCCGAGCCGCCGGTACCGAGGGGGGTGCCGGAGGACGCCGGGGACGAGACGGTGGGTTCCGGAGTGGGCGCGGGCGTGGGGGTCGGCTCAGGCGCGGGATCCGGCGCGGGGTCCGGGGCGGGCTGCGGCGTGGGATCCGGCGCGGGTGTGGGATCCGGCGCGGACGTGGGATCCGGCGCAGGTGTGGAATCCGGCGCGGGGTCTGGCGTGGGGTCCGGCGTGGGCCCGGGTGTTGGATCTGACGTGGGTGGCGGTGTGGACTCTCCACCAGGCGGGGGTGTCGCTCCCGTGGTCGGGTCGCTGGTTGGGCTGGAGCCCTCCGCCCCGACGTCGGCGAGGCCCGTGGGTCCGGCGACCGTGGCAGAGCCTGTTGCGCCGGCAGGCGCACCGGTCGCACCCGCCGAATCGGGAGCGCGGACGTCGGTGCCGTTGGCCGCCTGGTCGTTGTCCCGCGCCGTGGCGGTTGCGCCCGATCTCGTGCCGGCGCCGCGGGCAACCGCCGCACCTCCGGTCGCCTCACCGGTCGCCTCACGCGCGACCGCCTCGTTCTGGGGTGAGCCCCCGGACCCGCCGGCCGAGGAGCTCCGGTCGTCGACCGGGGCGTTCGTCGGCTGGAGGAGCTGCGGCAGCTGCTCGCCGGCGTTCACCACCGACTGCTGGACGGCTGACCGGGTCGAGCTGTCGAAGGCCAGCAGGGCCCCGAACGCCAGTGACAACCCGACGAACGCAGCGCCCACGATGCTGACCCGCTGGGTCCGGCGACGCGAGGGCGGGACCGGTGGCTGCGGCGCAGGCGAGGCCCCCGCGTTCCGCGGAGCCCGGGCGGGCGCGGGCCGGCTGCTCCCCCGGCGGACCCTTGCCCGCGGTGCGGCACCGATCGGAGCCGGCTGCGCAGCGGCCGCTCCTTCGCCCTGCCCGGCACAGTCCACGGCCGGTGTGCCGCCGTCCTGTGCGGCGACGAGGTCCCACGCCAGTAGTGCTGCGCCCAGCGCCGTGGACAGCGCCGGTCGGGGACCGACGTTCACGGGCCGGCCCAGCTCGGCGGCGAGGATCTCGGCGACCGCGGGCATGGCCGCACCGCCACCGGCCACGAGGATGCTGTCGAGGTCCTCGACCATCAGTCCGGCGTCGGCGACCGTACGGCGCAACGCGGCCACCGACGCCTCGACCGGGGCTGCGACGATTCGGTCGACGTCCGCGCGGACCAGCCGCACGGGGGTGTCCCGTGCCGTGGTCGTGAAGTCGACGGACCATGCGACCGCGGCGTCGGTGGACAGCGACTCCTTGGCCGCGACGCATTCCTGCCGCAGGACGGCCAGCCGGGCCCGGGTGTCGGGAGTCAGCCGTCTGCTGGCCGGTCGGACACCCAGAGACGCGCAGACGAGCTCCAGGATTGCGTCGTCGACGTCCCGGCCGCCCCAGTCGAGGGGTGCGACTGGCAGACCGACATGCTCCACGCGTCCGGTGGAGGTCGCCCGGACGACCGCGGTGTCCACGGTGCTCGCGCCCAAGTCGTACACCGCCACGGTGGCCCCGGGCGGGAGTTGGTCGGCCTCGGCATGGTGCCGTGCGATCGCCACGGCACTGGAGACCAGTGAGGTTTCCGGCAGACCCAGTGACGTCAGCGCCCCGGTGAGCTGTGCCCGGCGGTGCTCCCCCCAGGAGGGCGGCACGGTGAGCACCGTCCGGGCGGCCGGCGCCCCCTGCTGAGCCGCCACCCTGGCGACCACGTCGGCGACCATCGCGGCCACGACGTCCGCCGCACCCACCGGTCGATTGCCCACGTACATCGGGGTCGTCCCACCGACGCGACCGAGCACGTGTCCGACGGCAGATGACGGCCCGGGGCACGCAGTCAGCGGCGCGCGGGCCAGGGAGATCTGCCCCGTCGCGTCCAGCTGGACCGAAGCCGGCGCCGCCATCGTCGCCCCGCCCAGCGGGATGGGCTCGAGGACCGGATCCGTGCCGTCGTGCCGACAGACGGCAGCCATCACCGTCTGATCTCCCACGTCGATTCCCAGTGCGTACTGCGGGTCGGGCATGCAACTCCCCCCGTGCGGGTCACGTCATGTGTTCTTTCCTCGCGGAGCGTAACCGTCACGTAGGGATCGAGCAGCTTCTAGCGCGATCGAGTGAAAAAATTAGGGGCGACACCCCGTACCCCCTAACGCTGTGTCAGGAGTAACCCCCTGTTGCGTGCGGGGGAAGTTGGGGGTTGACACCCGATGGCAGGGGGGCGGTCGCGGCGTTGAGTTCCCGCTGACAGCCGGACGACGAGGTACGGCTCGGACAACGACGGAGTTCTTATGACCACACTCGCCAGCTCGCTGCTCGACTTCATCCTCAACCTGCTCCGTGACCCGCAGGCGGCCTCGGCCTTCGAGACCGACCCGGAGGCCGCCCTGTCCGACGCCGGCCTGGACGACGTGTGCGCGGCCGACGTGAACAGCCTCGTGCCGGTGCTCGCTGAGTCGGTGTCCGTGGGTGGCGCGATGGCCATGACGCACGCCGCCGCGGCCCACCCCGCCATGGCTTCCGCTGCCGAGTCCTCGGACGACGGGTCGATGGACCACGGCATGCCCCCGGTCGCCGGTGGCCAGGAGGGCCCGTCCTCGCACAACGGCGAGGGCGAGGGCGACGACGGTGGCGACGACGGTGGCCACATGGGCGTCGTCGAGTACATCAAGTACATCCAGTCGAACTTCACCTACACCGAGGTCGACGCCTCGCACAGCGTCTGGGCCGGCGGGGACGCCTACCAGCTCTTCGGTGACGACACGGTGCTGGCCACCGGCGGCAGCGTCGTCGCCGGCGGCGACGCGGACGTCAGCTACGACAACCGCGTCGACATCTCCCTCGACGACTCCCTCAACGGCTCCGGCAACGCCACCACGGGCGACGGCAACGCCGTCGGGCAGGGCAACGAGGTCGACAACACCGACAACTCGGACAACTCGGTCGACGTCCGCGACTCGGGCAATGACAACTCGGTCAACGACTCGGGCAACACCACGACGGTCCGCGACTCGGGCAACGACAACTCCGACAACTCCACGAACATCAGCGACTCGGGCAACGACAACTCGGACAACTCGGTCCGCGACTCGGGCAACGAC
>NZ_FNOZ01000018.1:30169-86519 GCF_900107175.1 Modestobacter sp. DSM 44400
GTCAGCGACTCGGGCAACGACAACTCCGACAACTCGGACAACTCCACGGACGTCAGCGACTCGGGGAACTCCACGACGGTCCGCGACTCGGGCAACGACAACTCGACGAACGTCAGCGACTCGGGCAATGACAACTCGACCGACAACTCGGACAACTCCACCGACGTCGACGTCCAGGACTCGTTCCAGGACAACTCCGACAACTCGATCGACGACTCGGGCAACGAGTTCACCGACGAGTCCGTGACCGTGCGCGACTCGGGCAACGACTACTCGGACAACTCGATCGAGGACTCGGGCAACGAGTACACCGATGACTCGACCGACATCGACGACTCCGGCAACGACTACTCCACGGAGATCGAGCACAGCGACGTCACCGTCTGATCCAGCGCGATGCCCCGGTGGCGGTTGCCGTAGACGCCACCACCGGGTGAACTGAACGAGGCGCCCGGCTTCCCTCATCCACCTGATGGGGGAAGCCGGGCACTCGGCTGTCCGCGGACTGGCAGGCTGGGGCCCGTACCGACGGCTTGCACTCTAGGAACCTGAGGAGACATGGCGGCATCCCTCGAGCTGCTCGACCGGGCTCTCGGCCTGGCCGGTCGTTGCGACCGACCGGATCTGCACCGCCGGCTGACCGTGGTCAAGGAGCGGGTCCAGACACCCAGCATCCGGGTCCTGGTGGTGGGTGAGCCGAAGCAGGGCAAGAGCTTCCTGGTCAACGCCCTGGTCGGAGCGCCGGTCTGCGCGGTAGGCGACGACGTCGCGACGACGGTGCCGACCGTGGTCCGCCACGGGGACACCCCGGCCGCCGCGCTCGTCTTCCTGCCCCGGGAGGCGAGTGGGGTCACCGCATCGGTTCCCGAGCAGGGCCTGAGCCGGGTGACGGTGCCGCTGGAGCGACTCGCCGGCGAGCTTGCGGGCGGTGCGAGGGCCGCAGACGGATCGGCGCTGGTCCGAGGTGAGGTGCAGCTGCCGCGGAAGATCCTGGCCGGCGGCCTGGAGGTGGTGGACACCGCAGGAGTCGGTGGACTCGGATCGGCCTCCGCCCTCGGGACGGTCGACATGCTGCCGAGTGCCCACGCCGTGCTCGTCGTCTCGGACGCGTCGCAGGAGTACACCGCTCCCGAGATGGTCTTCATCCGTCAGGCCGCAGCACTCTGCCCGAACGTCGCCTGCGTGCTGACCAAGATCGACGCGAATCCCGAGTGGCGGACGATCATGGAACTGGACCGCGGCCACCTCGCCGCGGCCGGCATCCAGGCGCCGATGTTCGCCGTCTCCTCCTCCCTCGAGGTGCTCGCCGTCCAGCGGCAGGACCAGGAGCTGCACGAGGAGTCCGGCGTCGGGGCGTTGGTCAGCTACCTGCGCCGGGAGATCGTCGGCCGGGCCGATTCCCTGGCCCAGCGCTCGACCATGCACGACCTGACGTCGGTGACCGAGCAGCTCGGACTGGCGCTGAACACCGAGCTGACCGCCCTGCAGGACCCGGCCAGCACCGCGGGTCTGCTCGCCGAGCTCGAGACAGCCCGGGCCGGCGTGGACGACCTGCGCCGCCGCTCCTCGCGGTGGCAGCAGTTGCTGACCGACGGTGTCACCGACCTGATGGCCGACATCGATTACGACCTCCGTGACCGGACGCGCGCGGTGACCCGGGAGGCCGACGACGCCATCGAGTCCCATGACCCCGGCCCGCTCTGGGACGATTTCACCGGCTGGATGGACCGCCGCGTGGCCGCGGCGGTGGCCGAGAGCTTCGTCTGGGCCAGCCAACGGTCCGAGTGGCTCGCCGATCAGGTCGTCGAGCAGTTCGCCAAGGACGGCGGTGCGGCCCTGCCCGACCTCTCCATTGGGGACGCCACCGAGATGCTCGGTTCGCTGGTCGAGTTGTCCGACATCGACCGCGGCGTGATGAAGCTGCCGCAACGGCTCCTGATCGGTATGCGCGGCTCCTACAGCGGGGTGCTGATGACCGGCCTGATCACCAGCTTGGCCGGCATGGCGGTGATCAACCCGATCTCGGTCGGCGTCGGCCTGGTCATCGGCAGCAAGGCCTACCGGGATGACAAGCAGCAGCGACGGCAGCGACGGCAGAACGAGGCCAAGTCCGCGGTGCGTCGCCACCTGGACGAGGTCGTCTTCCAGGCCAGCAAGCAGCTGAAGGACCGCCTGCGCTACGTGCAGCGCACCCTCCGGGACATGATCACCGACACGGTCGACGAGATGTCCCGGACCCTGGCCGACGCCGTCAAGGTCGCGCAGCAGTCGGCGAAGGGGGCCGCAGCCGAGCGGGACGCCCGGATGCGGGCGCTGCGTCAGCAGCTGGACCAGATCGAGCGCCTGCGCAAGGACGTCAGCGGGCTGACCGGGAACACGGTCCCCGGCCGGTGACGATCGCGCCCATCGCCGGGGAGGAGGCGACCCTGACCACCGACGTGCGGGCACTGCTGGACCGCGCGCTGCAGGTCTACCGAAACGACCCGGCCGCCGTCACCCGCCTGCGCGCCCAACGCGAACGGCTCGACGAGCCGCTGCGGGTCGCGGTTGCCGGTCGCGTCAAGGCCGGGAAGTCGACCCTGCTCAACGCCCTGCTGGGCGAGCGGCTGGCGCCCACCGACGCCGGCGAGTGCACCCGGGTGGTGACCTGGTACCGACGTGCGCAGACCCCGCGGGTGGTGCTGCACGGCACCGACGGCGACCAGCGCTCCCTGCCGGTCCGGCGCACCAGGGAAGGGCTGCGTCTCGATCTCGCTGGCACGCCCGCCGAGGACGTGGAGCGGCTCGTCGTCGACTGGCCCGCGGCCGGGCTGGCGTCGGCGACCTGGCTGGACACCCCCGGGATCTCTTCGTTGTCGGTCGACATCAGCGCCCGGACCCGGTCGTCCCTGGTGCCCGGTGACCAGCTGCCGGGCGCCGACGCGATCATCTTCCTCACCCGGCAGATGCAACCGGAGGACGTGGCCTTCCTCGCGGCCTTCCAACAGCAGACCGGTGGTGTCGGGGTGCACACCACCACGCTCACCGTGCTGTCCCGTGCAGACGACGTCGGCGCCGGCCGGCTCGACGCGCTGCTTGCGGCCGAGCGGGTCGCCGCGGCCGTGGCGGAGGACCCCGCTGTCCGTGAGTTGACCTCTGCGGTGATCCCGGTCGCCGGTCTGGTCGGACTCGGCGGCCGCACCCTGCGCCAGGCCGACTTCGTCGCCTTGCGCAGTCTTGCCTCCGCCGACCGGGCGGCCGTCGACGGCATGCTGCTGACGGCGGACCGTTTCCGGCGGCCGGAGTCCCCGACAGCGGTCTCTCCGGCCGTTCGGGCCGATCTCCTGGAACGGCTCGGGTTGTTCGGCGTCCGGCTGTCGGTGGCCTTGATCAGAACCGGCGTCGGAAGCGCCGCCACGCTCGCCGACGAGCTGGTGGCGCGCAGCGGCCTGCGGGAGCTGCAGCGGCTGGTGGACGTCACCTTCACCCAGCGCGGTGCGCAGCTCAAGGCCGGCACCGCGCTGCGCACGGTGGAGCGGATCCTCCAGACGACCCCCGCCGAGGGGACCACCGAACTGTGGCGTCAGCTGGAACAGATCTCCAGCGGCGCCCATGACCTGATGGAGTTGCGGATGCTGGCGCAGTCGCGATCGGCCGGCGGTCCCTTCGCCGTCGACGTGCGCGCCGAGGCCGAACGGTTGCTCGGCGCCGAAGGAGACACCGCGGCGGCGCGGCTGGGACTGCCCGAGGGCAGCGACCCGGCCACGCTGCGCCGGGCCGCGGTCGACGCACTCACCCAGTGGCGGGCGCGGTCGGCCGATCCCCTGGTCCGGCGGCCGGCGGCCGACGCGAGCGACATCGTCGCCCGCTCGTGCGAGACACTGCTGGCCGGGCTGGACGGCCTCGGCTCAGCTGCGGAACCGGACGAACCAGGCCCGGGAGCCCCGCAGCGCCAGCGTGACCAGGGCGACGACGAGGAAACCGCCCTGGACGAGGAAGCTCACCCGGTCGACCTCCGCGCCGCCGGCGACGATGCCCTGATCGAGGAGGACGGCGATCAGGCTCAGGAGCCCCCCGCCGGCCAACAGCCAGCGCGCCTTGGACGAGCGGCGCAGTACGAGGACCAGGAACGCCACGGAGACCACGATCAGCCCGCCGGTGCCGGCGAAGAGCCCCCACAAGACGGCGGTCACGCTCGAGTCCAGCAGCTTCGCCGACGCCGTCGGATCCTGTCCGCGCGCCGAGTCGAGCAACCTGAGACGTAGACCGTCGAGGTCGCGCGCGGCCAGGAGCAAGCCGACGATCCCTGCCGCGAAGCTGGCGAGCCACGACCAGACCGACAACCGCAACGCTCCCGGCATCGGTGGTGTCACCCGCGGGCCGGGGGGCTGGAGGTCACTGGTGACCGGAGGGCGCGGGGGCGCAGGCAGCGGCCGCGGGGCAGCAAGGGGGGACGGCGGTAGCCGGTTTGGCTGCGGTCGCCCGGTGGGCGCGGACGTCCCGTCCGAAGCGTCGTGCCGGTCAGTCACGCGATCCCCCTGGAAGCCTGCCGTCGGTATGGGAGCCGGTAGGTCGGTCCGGCCCGATTATGTTCGGCGCGAGACGTGCAGCCGGCCGGTCCACCGGGTTGTACTCCCTCGGTGTGGGGAGGCGCGTCGATTCAGGAGCCGGTGAACTCCGGCGCCCGCTTGGCCAGGAACGCCTCGACCGCCTCCCGGTGGTCCGCCGTACCGCCCAGGGCGGTCTGCAGCCGGGCCTCCAGGGCAAGGGAGTCGGCCAGCGAGTCGGTGGCCGCCGTCGCGAGCACCTCCTTCATCGCCCGGAAGGCCAGCGTCGGCCCCGCGGCCAGCCGGGCGGCCAGCGCGTGGGCCTCAGGAAGCACCTGCTCTGCCGGCACGACGCGGTGCACCAACCCCCACGAGGCGGCGGTCTCGGCCGGGAACGGCTCGGGCAGCAACAGCAGCTCGGCCGCCCGCGACCCGCCGACGCAGTGCACCAGCCGGGACGCCAGCCCGGAGTCGCTGGACAGCCCGATCCCGGCGAACGCGGTCGTGAACTTTGCACCCGCGGCGGCCACCCGCAGGTCCCCGGCGAGTGCCAGGCCCATCCCGGCCCCGGCGCAGGCGCCGTTGATCCCCACCACCAGCGGCACCCGCAGCCCGGCCAGCGCCAGCACCAGCGGGTTGTACTCCTCCTCCACCACCGACAGCGACCCCTCGGCGTTCCCGCGCAGCGACTCGACGTGCTCTCCGAGGTCCTGGCCGACGCAGAAGGCCCGGCCGGTGCCCGTCAGCAACACGGCCCGGACGGCGGGGTCGTCGGCCACCTCGCGCACCAGCGCCAGCAGCTCCCCGCGCAGGACGTGGGACAGGCCCGGTCGCTGCAGCGTGAGGGTGGCGACGCCGTCCGCATCGGTGCGGGTCACGGTTGCTTCGGTCATGGGGAGCTCCTCAGGAGTAGTCGTGGAAGCCGCGGCCGGTCTTGCGGCCGAGCTCGCCGGCGGCCACCTTGTCCCGCAGCAACTGGGGCGGGGTGAAGCGCTCGCCCAGCGTGCCGGCCAGGTACTCAGCGATTGCCAGCCGGACGTCCAGGCCCACCAGATCGGTGGAGCGCAGCGGGCCCATCGGGTGCCGGTAGCCCAGCTCCATCGCCGCGTCGATGGCCTCGGCGTCGGCGACGCCTTCCTCCAGCATCCGGATCGCCTCCAGGCCGAGCAGCACGCCCAGCCGGGAGGAGGCGAAGCCGGGGGAGTCCTTGACCACGACGTCGGTCTTGCCGAGCGCCTGCACCCAGCCGCGGACCACCTCGACCACGCCGGGTGCGGTCTCCGGGGCGACGACGACTTCGACCAGTTTGGAGGCCGGCACGGGGTTGAAGAAGTGCATGCCCAGGAACTGCGCCGGCCGCTGCAGCGCGGCGGCCAGTTCGGTGACCGACAGCGAGGAGGTGTTGGTGGCCAGCACCGCGGCACCGCCGAGGGCGGACTCCGCCGCGGTGAGGACGGCGACCTTCAGGTCGGCCCGCTCCGGCACCGCCTCGACCACCAGCCCGGTGGCGGGGTCCAGGTCGCCGGGGGAGTCGACCAGGGCCAGCCGGGACAGCGCCGTCTCGACGTCCCCGGTCAGCTTCCCGCGGCGGGCCGCCTCCTCCAGCCCGTCCGACACCCGGCCGCGGGCGGCCTCGGCGGCCTCGTCCCCGGCCTCGACCACCTCGACCCGCGCCCCGGTGGCCAGGAAGGACTGGGCGATCCCAGTCCCCATCCGGCCGCCGCCGATGACGCCGACCCGCCGCGGGATCCCGCCCACCTCGTCCGCCACGCTTTCCTCCACCTCGCCGTGACCACCGTTCCCGCCGATCATGTCCTCTGCGTGGTCGCGCGGCGAACGGCACCCCGGCGACCGCCCTCAGACGAAAGGAATCGCCGTGCCATCCGCGACCCCCCGCGACATCGACCCGGCCCGCGTCCAGGCCGTCCTGGACATCCCGCTGCACCGGTTCGTCGGCGTCGAGCTGCTGGACCCGGCGGACCCGCCGGCGGGCATCTGGTTTCCCGTCGGCGTCTCGGCGCAGAACCAGGTGCGCCTGCTCCACGGGGGTGTGGTGACCGCGCTGCTCGACGTCGCGGCCTACCTGGCGCTGCTCCCGCACCTGACCGCCGACGAACACGCCGTCACCCACGACCAGTCGGTGTCCCTGCTCCGCCCGGTGCCCGCCGACCGGCGGGTCGAGGTCGTGGGCACGGTGCTGCGGCGCGGGCGCGCCGTGGCATTCCTGCGCGCCGAGGCGACCGTCGATGGCACGCTCGTGGCCACCGCCCAGGTCACGAAGACCGTCGTCCCGGCCGGCTGACCGGGCTCGCGCTCCCGCAGGGACCCCTGTGACGCACGACACAGCTGGGACTGGTAGAAGTTCACGACACCGACACCGACACCAAGACCGACACCCACGCCCCGCGCAGTGATCGGGGCCCTCTGCCCTGGAGACCCCGTGACCGAGAACCAGACCACCCCTCCGGACCTCATCGACCTGCTCAGGGACGCGCCGACCAACTGGGGCAAGTGGGGTCCGGAGGACGAGGTGGGCGCGCTGAACTACCTCGGCCCCGAGCAGGTGCTCGCGGCGGTGCGGCTCGTCAGTTCCGGCAAGGTCTTCACGCTGCAGCGCCTCATCGGCGACCCGAAGGGCGACCCGGTGTGGCCGGGCCGTACGCCGGCTGAGCGCACCCAGATCCTGGACGAGAGCGATTGGGACGAGGGCGGCAAGGGAGCGGCGTACCCGGGCGGCCTGCACTACGCCGACGACAAGATCAACGCCTTCCTGCAGGGTTCCACGCAGTACGACGCCCTGGGGCACCTCTGGTACGACGGCAAGCTGTGGAACGGCTATGACGCGCGCACCACGGTCGGCGGGCTGGAGAAGGCCAGCGTCGAGCCCATCGCGCAGCGCGGCGTCGTCGGCCGGGCGGTCCTGCTGGACATGGCCTGTTTCCGCGGCAAGAACACCCTGGACAAGGGCGAGACCTTCACCCACGAGGACCTGATGGCCTGCGCGCAGGCGCAGGGCGTGGAGATCCAGAAGCGCGACATCCTCATCGTCCGGACCAACTTCCTGCAGCTGTTCTTCGAGCAGGGCGAGGCCTTCTACGAGGGCTTCAACGAGCCCGGCCTGGTCTACAGCCCGGAGCTCGTGCAGTGGTTCCAGGACATGGAGATTCCCAACCTGGTCACCGACACGATCGCCAACGAGGTGACCACCGACCCCAACAACGGGGTGGCGCTGGTCCTGCACAACGCCCTGATGCGCAACCTGGGCGTGACGCTGACCGAGATCGCCGACCTCGAGCAGCTGGCCGCCGACTGCGCGGAGGACGGGCAGTACACGTTCTTGTACGTCGCCGCCCCGCTGAAGGTCGCCAAGGGCAGCGGTTCGCCGGTCAACCCCGTCGTCATCAAGTAGAGGTCCCGATGAGCGTCTACGACGAGCGGCCATGGCTGGCCCGCTACGGCGACCAGCCGGCCGACTACACCCTGCAGTTCGGCAACGCCCTGGACATGTTCCGGGCCGGGGTGGCCCACGACCCGTCCGCCGTCGCGCTGCGGTACTTCGACGGCAGCGTCACCCGCCAGGAGCTCGACGAGCTCAGCGACGGCCTGGCCAGCGGGCTGCTGGCCAACGGCTTCACCGCCGGTGACCGGCTGGCGGTGTACCTGCAGAACGTCCCGCAGTTCGTCATCGCCATGGTCGCGGCCTGGAAGGCCGGCGGGGTGATGGTCTCGATCAACCCGATGAGCCGGGAGCGGGAGCTGTCCTACCTCCTCAAGGACTCAGGGGCGACGGTGCTGGTCGCGCTGGAGGCGCTGTACGGCGAGATCGGGCGCAGCGTCGTCCCCGACACCGACGTGCGGCTGGTGCTCACGACCAGCGAGCTGGAGTTCCAGACCCGGGCCGACGAGCGGCTGTTCGCCGGGATGACCCGCCAGCGGCACGAGGGCACGACCGACTTCAGCGAGTTCATCGCGGGGCACCGGGGGAAGGTCCCGCCGCCGGTCCAGCTGGCGCCCGACGACGTCGCCTTCCTCACCTACACGTCCGGGACGACCGGGGTGCCCAAGGGCGCGATGAACACCCACCGCAACGTGGTGTTCACCGCGCAGGTCTACCGCGACTGGGTCCGGGCCGGCCAGGACGGCGCGATCTTCGGGGTGGCCCCGCTGTTCCACATCACCGGCCTCATCGGGCACGTCGCGGTGAGCCTGCTGGCCCCGGCGCCGCTGGTACTGGCCTACCGGTTCGAGCCGCAGGTCGTCCTGGACGCGTTGCTGGAGCACCGGCCGACGTTCACGATCGGTGCGATCACCGCGTTCACCGCGCTGCTCAACGCACCCGGCTTCACCAGGGACCACTTCGCCTCGTTCACCTCGATCTACTCCGGCGGCGCGGCCATCTCACCGACGGCGGAGAAGGCCTTCCTGGAGGCCACCGGGAAGCAGGTGCACAACGCATACGGCCTGACCGAGACCACCTCGCCGATGACGGTGACGCCGTTCGGCGCCCCGTCGCCGGTGGACCCCACGTCGGGGGCGTTGTCGGTGGGGGTGCCGGCGCCGAACACGATCGTGCGCATCCAGGGCGATGACGGTCAGGACCTCCCGAACGGTGAGGTCGGCGAGATCGTCGCCGACGGACCGCAGGTCGTCGCCGGCTACTGGGGGAAGCCCGAGGAGACCGCCGCGAACCTGCCCGGCGGGGCCCTGAAGAGCGGCGACGTCGGGTTCATGAACCCCGAGGGCTGGGTGTTCATCGTCGACCGCAAGAAGGACATGATCAACGCCTCGGGCTACAAGGTGTGGCCGCGCGAGGTGGAGGACGTGCTGGCCGAGCACCCCGCGGTCCGCGAGTCCGCGGTCGTCGGCGTCCCGGACGAGAAGCGGGGAGAGACCGTCAAGGCGTTCGTGAGCGTCAAGCCCGGCGCCACCGTGACGCCCGAGGAGCTCATCGCGCACTGCAAGCAGCGGATGGCTGCCTACAAGTACCCGCGCAGCGTCGAGCTGGTGGACGAGCTGCCCAAGACGGTCACCGGGAAGATCCTGCGCCGGGAACTGCGCGGCTGAGCGCTCGCTGACCAGCCGCTCCCCGGCCCGTCGACCGAGTGCCCGCGACGGTGACCTGCGGGCGCACCTCACCGTCGCGGCGGTCGCCCACCGGTGAAGGTTCCGCGACAGGCGGCACTTCGCGCGCCGATTCCGCGCCGACTACGGCCTGAGCCCCTGGCGAGTGGCGAGTGCTTGGCCGCTGATCCAACGCTCGGCCGCCACCACGGACACCAAAGCGAGCTCCACCGCCGCGACCGAGTCGCAGGCTGACCGGCCGGTGCGCGGCGACGGGCCCAAAGGCTGATCCAGGTTCGCCATGATGCGTGCGTCCCTGCGCTCCCTGGAGCGCGACCACGCCATCCGCTGGTTGCACGTGGAACAGCTCGCGGAGCACGTTTCCGCGGGCCCGGACGCCGTCCATGCCGGGCCGGACATCGCCGCGGACGGCTGGCCGCCCGTTGGGGCAGGCGGTCAGAACGGCGGTGGATCGTCGGCCGGCGACCCGTGCCCCGCCATGATCGGGGTGAGCAGGAGATCGTCGGGCAGGCCCAGGCCTGGTGGTCGGGTGCTCCGGGTGACGCCGCTGGGGGTGGTCACCTCCAGCCCCCCGTCGGGGCTCATCCGGTAGCTCCAACCGGGCGCATGGGTCTTGATCCGGTGGTGCCGACGACAGAGACAGCACAGGTTGGTGCAGTCGGTGGGACCCCCGTCGTCATGGGGGATGACGTGGTCGATGTCGGTGCGGCCCGCCCGGCGACGGCAGCCGGGATGGCGGCAGGTGTGGTCGCGGGCGTGCACGAACCGCCGCTGCGCGGGAGTCGGTTCATAGCGATCGACCGGCGAGGGGCGGTCCAGCACCGAGCAGCCGCAGGGTTCCTCCGCCGCGGCGTGGTGCGCGGGGGGCTCGGGGCAGCCGCGTCGGGCAAGCCGTTCCAGCTCCGTGCGGGTGACGGTGGCGCGCAGGGCGCCGGTGCGGGGATCGACCAGGGAAATGTCGAGGCTGCCGCCGGACGGCGCCTGCAGCCCGCCGGGGCACAGCGCGTCCAGCTCGGCCAGGAGCTGGCGCAGCTGAGCCGCGGTGATCGGCTGCCCGTCGACCCATCCGGTCTCCGACGATGCGGTCGGACCGGCCCCCGCCGTCATCGGCGCGCCGTCGCGACATCCCGGTCCGGACGACTCAGCCGGCTCGGCGCCACCGTCGGGCGGCTGAGCGCCACCACCGGCCGGGCAGGGGCGCAGGCCGCCGAGTGGGGCGAACACGGTCAGGTGGGCGGTGATCGCCTTCCGGGAGGCGTCCCAGGGGCGCAGGATCAAGTCTGCGAGCACGAGGGCCCGCAGCTGGCCGATCGGTCGGGGATCCCCGTCGGCCTTCAGCATCCGGGCGTAGGTGTCGGTCACCTCCCGGCACGCGCTCGCCACCGGGGCCGTCAGGTCGGTGACCAGCTCGGTCATCCCGTCCCGGGTGGCGCGCACCGTGACGTCGGCGTTCCGCTCCGCCCGCTTCCGACGCCGGTCCGCGGCTGCCGCATCGACCTCCAGCAGGGCCGCCGCCGTCCGCTCCCTGAGCAGCGCCGGCAACTCCCCGGCCGCAGCCCGCTCGACCGCCCGGGCCGCCACCTCGGCGATCACCGCAGCGGCGACCGGCCCGCCGGCTCCCACGGACTGGCCGCGCAGCACGCTCACGATGGCCCGGGCCCGTGGCTCGTCGATCCGCCCGTCGGCAAGCGCCTCCCAGACGCCCGGCACCTCTCGGACCATCGCGACGGACCGCTCAGCCAACCCCACGGCTGCGGCCCTCGAGCAGCCCACCAGCAGCGCCAGCTCGTCGGGCAGGAACTCGCTCACCCCGGTCGGCACCCGGTCGGGCACCCAGCCCTCGCCGGCGTGCCCCGGTTGTTCGTCGGTCAGGTCAGCATCGTCCGGACGGCGCGACGTCAACTCCGCCACCACCGCGGCCTCGTACGCCGCCAGCTGCGCCTTGCCCCGTCGCACAGCGGCCAACTCGCCGGCCAGGCCCTGGTCGTCGAAACCCGACGGGTCGAGGAGATCGGTCAGTCGCGACGGCCTCCGCTCTGCCCCTGCCGGCGCATCGCCCGGGTGCTCGAGCGACAGCGGGGCAGCCGGCGACACCGTCACCGTGACCCGGAAACCCACCGCCTCGAACACACCGCAAACCTATGGGAGGGGTACGACGATTCTGGCCGAGATGAGTGCGGCAGCGACAGACTCCGCGTGGGGAGCGGACACCATGGCCGGACGGGTCGAACCAGCGCTGGGCTCCCGGGCAGCAGACTTCTCCCGGGCCGCTGCCGGGAGGACGGGCTCATCCGTTCGGAGCGGGGACGTGGCCGGGCCGACGCCCAACCGGTTCAGCACTGCGTCGTCTGCAGGCACGGCGTTCAGTGGTCAGATCAACCGTGCGGTGTCCCCGCACCGGACGTGCCCACCGCGCGCCACGTGTGCCTGGAGGCCGAAGAGCACGTCGTGGTGTCGAGCGATCGTCTTCAGGATCGGCAACTCCTCGACCTGGCCGGGTACGGACAGGTCGGCCATCCGGCAGCGGGGCATGCCGGGACCCAGGGGTGAGGACCAACTCGTCCCCGAGGGCGAGGTCGCGCCCGTGCCAGCTGTTCTCCACCGGCTCCGGCCCGTGGTCGCCCCGGTGTCCAGCACGACATTGGCCCGGAACCGGCGGGCGTCGATCGGCCGGCCGATCGGCTCGGCGACGCTGGAGGTGGTGATCAGGTGTACCGGGGACTCGTCATGGTGGGGGACGTCGGTCTCGCGCCGGAGCTGGACCGGGCGGCCCAGGACTCGGCTCAACGACTCGTCCGTCGTTGCGTCGCCGGCGCGATGCGCGATGCCGTCCGGGCCGGTGACCACGGGGAACGGGCTGCCGTCGCAGGTGGGCTGGTAGGCCAGTAGTCCGTCGATCCGGCGGAAGCACCGGGTGGTCTTGCCGCTGCCGATGCCGCCGTCTCGGTGTAGACGCCCCAGCAGCGATCGCCGGCAAGGCCTCTTGGGCCGACGTGGACGCTCTCGAGGTCCTCACCCTGCAACGACTTGACCGGATAGCGCGTGAGAGATGCGACCGGCCGACCAGCACGGCCGGACGCTAGTCGACGGATGAGGTCCTGGGCGCGCGGCGTCCCGAGCCGACTTCGACCGATCGGCTACGGCCGGGTCGGTCAATCGGCTATGGCCGGGTCGGTCATCGCCGCCCGGCGGAAGCCGGACAGGCGCAGCGCCAGCGCGGTGACCGCGATGCCGGCCGCCCCGATGACCAGCGCCGACCGGGACGACGCGACGCCGGCCAGCACTCCGCCCAGCGGGGCGCCGACCACGATGGCTGCCCGGTTGAGCGAGCGCATGGTGGCGTTCATCCGGCCCTGCAGCCGGGCCGGGGTGACCGCCTGCCGGTAGGACAGCCCGAACGGGCCCTCGGCGCCCAGGCCGAACCCGAAGAGGAACTGCCCCAGCCCCGCCGCCGCGACCACGCCGGCCGTGCCCGGAGCCCAGACGGCGGGCAGCAGCGCCACGACCGTGAAGCCGGCCGCCTGCACGAGCCGACCGCCGGTCAGCGTGCCGGCGAGACCCAGCCGGCGACCGATCCGCGCCGAGGCGCCGGTGCCGAGCAGCACGCCGACGCCGGCCAGGGCCTGGGTCACCCCGAGCCCGACCGCGCCGACGTCCAGTTCCAGCAGTGCGTAGGGAACGTAGACGGTGCCCAGCAGGCCGTTGAACACGAACCAGGCGTGGGTGCTCAGCGCGAGCGGTCGCAGCGTTGGATGCCGGTAGACCCACTGCAGGCCCTCGCGCAACTCGGCCAGCACGGCGGTGGCGCTGCGGACCGACCGCGGTGGGCGGGGATCGTCGAGCGGCGTGGTCAGGATCAGGAGCCCGGACACCAGGTAGGACACCGCGTCCACCAGCACCGCCACGGGCGCGCCCAGCCAGGCGACCAGCCCACCGGCCAGCAACGGCCCGGACGTCTGGGCGACCGCGTCGCTCTGCTGGAGGCGGGTGTTGGCCCGGGGCAGCGCGGCGCGGGGGAGCAGCCGGGGCAGGAAGGACTGGTGGGCGGCGTCGTTGGCCACCGACAGCGCACCGAAGACCAGCAGCAGGACTACGAGCGACCCCACGCCGAGCCGGCCGGTCAGCGCCAGGGCGGGCACCGAGCCGATGACCACCGCGCGCCCCAGGTCGGTGGCAACGAGCAGCGGCTTGCGGCGGACCCGGTCGGCCAGCACCCCGGTGACCAGGCCGAGCACCAGGTAGGGCGCCCACCGGGCCGCGTTCACCCAGCCGACGTCGATCGCCGAGCCGTCGAGGTCGACGACCACGAGGACGCCGATTGCGAGCGACGTGACGTACGTGCCGAAGGCAGAGACGGTGGACGCCGCCCAGAACCGCCGGAAGCCGGGGTGCTGCCGCAGGCGGACGTCGGTCTCAGTCAGCGGTCCGCCGCCGTTCCGATGGGCACGCCGAGCAGCTTTCCAGCCGTTGTGCGCTCATCGTCGCCGGAACGCCCGTCCAGGCGACGACGAGTGCACATCGGCGGCCCCGGTTCGGGTCGCTCAGCCCACCGGCTTGCCGCGCGGCACCGGGACCGGCCAGGCTCGCGGCCATGCCGTTCGCCTCCGCCGCTCCCGACGACGACCGATGAGCAGGCTCCGGGTGGTCATCGCCCCCGACTCCTTCAAGGGCACCCTGGACGCCGCCGCGGCGGCCGACGCGCTGGCCGCCGGCTGGCGCAGTCGCCGTCCGGACGACGAGCTGCTCACGCTCCCACTCGCCGACGGTGGCGAGGGCACCCTCGACGCGCTCGGCCACGACCTGCCGGACGGTTGCTGGCGCACCACCCCGGTGAGCGGCCCCGACGGCCGGCCGGTGCAGGCGGTCTGGCTGCTGCTGCCCGACGGCACCGCGGTGGTCGAGATGGCCCGGGCGGCCGGCCTGCCGCTGATGAACGAACCGGACCCGTTGCACGCGACCACCCGCGGGCTGGGCGAGCTGCTCGCCGCGGCTGTCGCCGACCCCGCCGTCCAGCGGGTGATGCTGACCCTCGGCGGCTCGGCGACCACCGACGGCGGCACCGGTGCGCTGGCCGCTCTCGGAGCCCGGTTCCTCGACGCCGCCGGCGCGGAGCTGCCCGCCGGGGGCGGCGCCCTCGCCCGGCTGGCTTGCGTCGACCTCGCCGGGCTGACCCCGCCGCCGGCCGGGGGCGTGCAGTGCCTGGTCGACGTCACGGCGCCACTGCTCGGGCGGCTCGGCGCGGCCGGGCAGTTCGGGCCGCAGAAGGGCGCCTCGCCGGACCAGGTCGCCGAACTGGACGCCGCACTCGCCCGGCTCGCCGGTCTGTTGGACGGCGACCCGGAAGCGCCCGGCGCGGGCGCGGCCGGCGGCACGGCGTTCGGCTTCGCCGCCTGCTGGGGTGCCGAGTTCGTCAGCGGCGCCGACGCGGTGGCCGCCGCCGCGGGTCTGGACGACGCGCTCGCCGACGCCGACCTGGTGCTGACCGGGGAGGGCCAGTTCGACTCCCAGTCACTGCGCGGCAAGGTGGTCGGTGCGCTCGTCGCCCGGGCCGGCGCGGCGGGGGTGCCGGTTACCGTCGTCGCCGGCCGGGTGGTCGTCGAGGAGGACCTGCCGGTGGCCCGTGCCGTCTCGCTCACCGAGCTGGCCGGGTCCCCGGCGGAGGCGATGGCCGAGCCGGCCCGCTGGCTCGCGGAGGCCGGGACGCTGCTCGCCGAGGGCGCCGACACGCCGCCCGGCTGAGCTCGGGAATGATCGACGCCGGAGGTCCGTCGGTCGAGACGTTGTCCGAACGGTTCCGGACCTGAACTGTCCCGGAACTCCATGTGTCGGCAGGCGGCTGGCAGGGCACCCAGTGCCTGGACGTCCAGCAGGCCAGTGTGGGTCGGCGCTCCGGGCGCGGCGGTCGAGGAGCAAGGGGAAACGACGGACGTGGTGGAGCCCACGAGGACCGGCCTCGGGAACCGCTACGAGCTGCGGGGTCCGCTGGCCACCGGTGGCATGGGCCAGGTCTGGCGTGCGCACGACCGGCTGCTCGGCCGAGCGGTGGCGGTCAAGGTGCTGCGCAGCGAGCTCACCGGCGACCCCCTGTTCCGGGCGCGCTTCCGGGCCGAGGCGCAGCATGCCGCCGCCCTCAGCCATCCCAACATCGCCGCGGTCTACGACTACGGCGAGGTGCAGGCCACCGACGGCTCCGGCGAGTGCCTGGCCTTCCTGGTCATGGAACTCGTCGAGGGGGAGTCGCTGGCGGTCCTGCTCGCCCGTACCGGGGCACTGTCCCCCGACGGCACCCTCGGTGTGCTCCGGCAGACCGCCGCCGCGCTGGCCGTCGCGCATGAGGCGGGCGTCGTCCACCGCGACGTCAAGCCGGGCAACGTGCTGGTCAGCGCGGACGGCACCGTCAAGATCACCGACTTCGGGATCGCCTGGTCGGCCGGCAGTGTGCCGCTCACCCAGACCGGTCAGGTCGTCGGCACCGCCGCCTACCTCTCCCCCGAGCAGGCCGCCGGCAGCCACGCCACCCCGGCCAGCGACGTGTACTCCCTCGGCATGGTCGGTTACGAGTGCCTGACCGGCCACAAGGCGTTCGAGGGCGACAACTCGGTGGCGATCGCGCTGCGCCAGCTGCGTGACAAGCCCGCACCGCTGCCCCCTGAGGTCCCCGAGGGGGTCCGTACCCTCATCGAGCACGCCCTGGTGAAGGACCCGGCCCACCGCTGGCCCGACGGCGCCGCGTTCGTCGCCGCCATCGACGACGTCCGCGCCGGTCGTGCGCTCCCGCCGGTGCAGCACAGCGACACCCTCAGCTTCTGGCTGGTGCCCGGTGGTCCGCTGGACACCGGCGCGACCGCCGAGCGCAGCGGTGGACCGGCCACCTCCGTCGGCGCGGACACCGGTGCGGCCACCGGCACCGGTGCGGGCCGGCCGCGCGCCGTTGTGAGTCCGCCGCCCGTCCGGGCCGGTCAGCGCGTCGGCCGCGTCCTGATCCCGCTGGTGGCCCTGCTGCTCGGCGCCGGCGTGGCCGTCGCCGTCGTCCAGAACCTCGACCCCGGCGGCTCCGAAGTGCCCGTCGCGGCCGCGCAGGTCGCCGCTCCGGCGACCGGCGGCAGCTCCGGCGGTGTGCTCATCGACGCGGACGACTACCTCGGCCGCCCGGTCGACGACGTGGAGGCCGAGCTGACCGCCCGCAGACTGCTCGTCGACACCCAGCCCGTGGTGACCACCGACACCGACCCGGGACTGGTGGTGGCGGTCTCCCCCTCGGGCAACCGGCTCAAGCAGGGCGACGAGGTGCTGGTCAGCTACGCCGTCGCCCCCCGCGACGACGGGGGCGCTCCAGCGGATGCACCGGTCGAGTCGGTGCTGCAGCCGCCGGTCGACCCGACCCGGTCGACCGAGGCCGCGCCGACGACGACGACGACGGTGCCGACAACGACGGCACCGGCTCCGACGCCGACGCCGACGCCGACGCCGACGCCGACGCCGACGGCACCGACGACGACCGCCCCGAGCGACGAGGGCACCGTGAGCGACGGCGCTCCCGGCACCGGGACCGGGACCGCCGGCGGCGGGACCGGGAGCAGCTCGTCGTCCAGCTCCAGTTCCTCCTCGACCTCGTCGTCGAGCGCCAGCGCCAGCAGCGCGACGGCCAGCCCGACGACCGGTTCCGACCGCTCGGCCGGGGCGGGCGCCACCGGCGGTTCGACCGGCTGAGCGGCGCGTGCGCGGCGATAGGGTTCCCGGCGCGGCACCGTGGCGTGCTGCGGACGGGCGCGGAGGGGCCGTGGACAGCCAGCCGAACGGACTCGAGGTCGCGACGCCGGGCGCGGCGGCGACCGACTACGCCGCCGTCTTCTGGGCGATGCCCACGCCCTACCTGGTACTGGCCCCCGACCTGGTGATCGCTGACGCGAACCCCGCCTACCTGGCCACCACCGGCCGCTCGCTGGACGAGATCGTCGGGCGGCCGGTGTTCGACGCCTTCCCCGGCAACCCGAAGGAGGTCGACGCCGACGGTGGGGTGGGGAACGTCCGGGCCTCGCTGGAACGCGCCCGGGACACCGGCCGCACCGATGTCATGCCCGTCCAGGAGTACGACTTCCCCGACGGCGTCGGTGGGTTCACCAAGCGCTTCTGGAGCCTGATCAGCATTCCGGTGCACGACTCCGCCGGCCGCTGCCGGTACCTGCTGCAGCGGGCCGAGGACATCACCGGCTACGTGCACCAGCAGGGCCGTGCGGGCGACCCGGAGGGTCAGGAGGCCTGGCGGCGGCGGGCGCTGGACGTGCAGGCCGACCTCTACGCCCGCGGCGTGGAGCTGCAGGCGGCCCGGAGCGCGGAGGCGGTGACCGCCCGCCGGCTGGCCGCGCTGGCGCGGGTATCGCTGCAGGTCAGTCAGGCAGAGACGGTGCAGGAGCTGATCCGGGTGGTGACCGAGGGCGGCCTCGTCGCGCTCGGCGCACACGGCGGGGCGGTCGCCGTCCCGGCGGGCGATCAGCAGGTCCGGCTGGTGATGAGCGAGGGGCTGCGGCCCGCCGCCGGCGGCGGGGACGGCGTGCTGCCCTGGGACGCCCCCTACCCCGGCTGCGTGGCGGCCCGGACCGGCGAGTTCGTAGTGCTGCCCGACCGGGCGGCGACCGAGGCATTTGCCCCCGAGATGCGCGAGGTCATCGACAGTACCGGCGCGGAGTGCTGGGTGGCGCTGCCGCTGGAGAGCGCCGGACGCCGGCTGGGCTCGCTGAGCGTGGCCTGGACGGCGCCGCGGACGGTCACCGATGACGAGCTGGCCCTGCTCGTCGCCTTCGCCGCTCAGTGCGCGCAGGCCCTCGAGCGGATTGGCACCCGGGAGACCGAGCAGGTGGCGCACGCCGCCGTCCGGGGCATGGCCGAGGCATTGCAGCGCAGCCTGTTCACCGCGCCCCCGGAGCCGGACCACCTGGAGATCGCCGTCCGCTACCTGCCAGCGGCCTCGCTGGCCCAGGTGGGCGGCGACTGGTACGACGCCTTCCTGCTGGAGGACGGCCGGACGGCACTGGTGATCGGCGACGTCACCGGCCACGACAGCTACGCCGCCGCAGCGATGGCCCAGGTCCGCAACGTGCTGCGGGGCGTCGCGCACAGCAGGCGGGACAGCCCGGCGGCGGTTCTCTCCGCCCTGGACCGGGCGATGCGCGACCTGGAGGTGGGCACGCTGGCCACTGCGGTGCTGGCCACCGTCGAGCAGGGCCGGGACGAGGCGGCCGAGGGGCTGCGGGTGCTGCGCTGGTCCAACGCCGGGCATCCGCCGCCGATGATGGTGGAGACCGACGGCACGGTCACCGTCCTGGAGTGCGAACCGGACCTGCTGCTGGGCGTGGACCCCGACGTGCCCCGAGCAGACCACGAGGCGGTGCTGTTCCCGGGCGCAACGGTGCTCTTCTACACCGATGGGCTGGTCGAACGCCGCGACGCGACCTTGGACCAGGGCATCGCCTGGCTCAGCGGCGCGCTGGCGCAGTGCGCCGGTCTACCGCTGGAGGAGGTGGGCGACCGGCTGCTCGGGGAGCTGGCCGGCTCGGTCGAGGACGACGTCGCGCTGCTGGCCCTGCGCGCCCACCCGGAGGACCGGCCCCGGCCGCCGTCGGCGGGCAGAACCCGCGTTCCCGAGGGGCACACCGCCACCTGACGAGGTGATCTGGGCGTCGTGCCGCGGTCAGCGGCCGGGCAGCACCCGGCGGCCGTCGGCGCGCAGACCGGCCACGAGGCAGAACACGGCTGCGGCCAGCGCGAGCCGGCCGGGGCTGGGTGAGACCCCGCCGACCACCACCCCGGCCGCAGCGACGAGGACGGCGACCGGCAGCAACCGGTCCCGGCCCCGGGTGAGCCCCAGCCCGACCAGCCCGACCGCGGCCACGATGGCCACCCGCGCCGGCGCGGCGGTGCCAGCTGCCAGGGCCGACCAGGGCAGCCCCAGCGAGAGGGCGCCGAGCGCCCCGGCCGCGGCGAGCCACCCGCCGAGGCGCCGACTCATGCGCCGGGACCGCTGCCCGGTCCGGCCTGGGCGCGGCCCGGGGCCAGCCACACCGCGGCGGCGGCGAGCGCCAGCCCCGCGCTGAGCAGGAAACCGCGGTCACTGGCCACGAGCGGCAGCGCGACCAGCACCCAGAAGGCGGCCAGCCCGATCACCGCGCCCAGGCCGATGTGCCACGTCGTCCCGGGGCCGGGTGCGCCCGGCAGCCAACGGGCGACCAGGGGCAGCAGGGCGACTACGGCGGCAACGGTGGCGAACGCCGACCAGGTCGGCACCACTGACCACAGCGAGGCGTTGCCGAAGTCCCGCGCGAGCCCCAGCTCGAGCAGCACCAGGCCGAGGACCCCGAGTCCCAGGCCGGCGAACACCGCCCGGTGCTCGGCCGCCCCGCCCGGCAGGCCGCCGGTCAGCTTCGCGCCCAGCCGCTTGGCGTTGTGGCCGGTGCGTGAGGGGCCGCCCTCGGCCGGACCGGCGGCGGGCAGTTGGCCGGTGGTGGTGGCCGCGCGGCTGCCGGCCGGCGGGGGAGCCGACGTCCCGAACCCGGGCACGAAGTCGACTGGGCCGGTGGCCCGGGCCGACCACGCGGCGTCGGGCGCCGGCTCCTGCGGCGCGGCCGGCTGCGGCCACACCTGCTGCTCGGGCGGGACCGGCTGCGGACGGAAGGACGGCGGTGACATCTGCGCCGGCGGAACGGGTGGCGGCGGGGTGGTCGCCGGCCCCGGGGCGGGTGCCGGTGGGGCCGTGTGCGCGCCGCCCGGATGCCAGCTCGCCTCGGTGCTGAAGGCGGGCCCGGGGGGCGGCGGAGCGGGTGCCGGTGCGGCGGGCGTCACCGGCGCCTGCGGCTGGACCACCGGGATCTGCTGGGTGCGCGGGCCCTGCGGCTCGCTGGGCTGCTGCGCCGGCTGGTCCTCCGGACGCGGCGGGTGCGGCTGGCTCATGGCGCCACCGTAACGGCGCGGCCGCCCGGGGCCGTGCACGTGCGCGAGGCCGCGCCGGTCTGGACCGGTCCGTGCGGGTCCGCACCGGTCCTGCGCCGGTCTGCCACGTACCCGCCGGCGACCTAGGGTTCGGTCCGTGACAGTGCGCGCAGGGATCGTGGTCACCGGCACCGAGGTGCTCACCGGCCGGGTCAGCGACCGCAACGGCCCCTGGCTGGCCGAGCAGCTACGCACCCTCGGCGTCGACGTCGGATCGGTGGTGGTGGTCGGCGACCGCCCCGAGGACCTGCGGTCCGCGCTGACGTTCCTGGCCGGCAGCGGGCTTGATCTGCTGGTGACCAGCGGCGGCCTGGGGCCCACGGCCGACGACCTCACCGCCCAGGTCGTCGGCGACGCGCAGGGCCGCCCGTCAGCGGTCGACCCAGCTCTGGAGCAGCGGATCGGCGCGATCGTCGAGCGGCTGGTGGCCCGCCGGGGGTGGCGGACGGACCCGGCGTCGACCGCGGCCGGGGTGGCCAAGCAGGCCCGGGTGCCCGAGGGAGCCACCGTGCTGGAGCCGGTCGGCACCGCTCCCGGCCTCGTCGTCCCGGTCGCCGCGGGTCGCAGCGGACCGCCGGTGGTGGTCCTGCCCGGCCCGCCGACAGAGCTGCAGGGCATGTGGCCCGCCGCGGTGGCCGCAGCCCCCGTCCAGGCGGTGCTCGCCGGGGCGACCGAGCTGCGGCAGGAGACCCTGCGGTTGTGGGGCACGCCGGAGTCCGAGCTCGCTGCGACGCTCCGCCGGGTCGACGACCAGGTCGCCGGGCTGGAGATCACCACCTGCCTCCGGGACGGCGAGCTGGAGATCGTGACCCGGTTCGGCCCGGACGCCGCCCCGGCCTACGAGCGGCTGACCGCGGCGGTGCAGGCGGACTTCGGCGACACGCTCTTCAGCACCGGCCCGTCCGTGGACGACCTGGTCGCCGGGGCGCTGACCGACCGGGACTGGACGGTCGCCACCGGCGAGTCGTGCACCGGCGGCCTGCTGTCCTCCCGGCTGACCGCGCGGGCCGGCTCCTCGGCGTGGGCGCTCGGCGGGGTCACCGCCTACGCCAACTCGGCCAAGCAGGACCTGCTCGGCGTGCCGGCGGCCACGCTGGCCGAGCTCGGCGCGGTCAGTCCCGAGGTGGCGCTGGCGCTGGCCGAGGGCGCGCGCCAGCGGTTCGGCGCGGACGTGGGCGTCGGGATCACCGGCATCGCCGGACCGGGCGGCGGGACGGCGGACAAGCCGGTGGGCACCGTGCACCTGGCGGCGGTGGGGCCCGAGGGGCGGGCGGCCCGCTCGCTCGTCGTCCCGGGGTCCCGCGACGCGGTGCGCCAGCGGACCACCACCGTGGCCGTGCAGCTGCTGCGTCAGCTGCTGCTGGGCGGCCCGCCGGCCTGAGCGTCGTTGCACGTGGAACCCGCGCCGTCCCGTTCCGATTGTGTTCCTCCAGCGTTCCGGTTTCCCGGGGCGTTCCGCTGGTCATTCCCCACGTGGCCGGGATCATTCTCGGGGGCGGATCCCGGCCGACCCGCCCGGGTGTCGTCCGGCACCCGGGTGGGCACCACCCACCCGTGACGACGCTGACGCTGCACGCGACCGGTGCCGCCACACCGGCCGAGGCCTGGGACCGCTACGCGGTCTTCGCCCGGTGGCCGGGGTGGTCGCCGCAGATCACCGCGGTGGACGCCGACGCCGACCGCATCACCCAGGGGGTGACCGGCCGGGTGCGGGGACCGCTGGGCGTGGCGGTGCCCTTCGTCGTCGACGAGGTGGATGAGGCGTCGCGGCAGTGGACCTGGTCGGTATACGCCGGACCGGTGCGCCTGCAGCTCACGCACTGGGTGTCCGCCGGGCCGGACGGCGGTGCGACGACCGGGCTGCGGGTGCGCGGCGCCGCCCCGCTGGTCGCCGGGTACGCCCCGCTGGCGCTCGTCGCCCTGAAGGGGCTCGTCAGCGCCTGAGGGAGAGCTGGGCGCCGGCGCCTCTCGTACCGTGCGGCCATGAGCACCACGCACGAGGTGACCAACCAGGCACCCCCGCTCATCGGGCACGACCCGATCGCCGGCGACGCCGCCCTCGCCGAGGCCTGCCTGTGGCACGCCGACGCCGCCACTCTGGCCTCCTTGGCCGACCTCGGCCGGCTGGCCGGCAGCGAGCAGGCGCAGGAGTGGGGCCGGCTGGCCAACGAGAACCCGCCGCGGCTGAAGACCCACGACCGCTTCGGCCACCGGGTGGACGAGGTCGAGTTCCACCCCGCCTGGCACGAGCTGATGGGCGCCGCCGTCGGGCACGGCCTCGCGGGTACTCCCTGGGCCGAGGCGGCTGCCGGCGACCGACACGCCCACGTCCGCCGGGCGGTCGGCTACGTCGGGTGGACGCAGGTCGAGATGGGGCACGGCTGCCCGGTGACGATGACCTACGCCGCCGTCCCTGCGCTGCGCCGCGCACCGGACCTCGCCGAGGCGCTCGAACCCGGCCTGACCAGCCGCACCTACTCCTGCGGCCTCGCCGACCCGGCCGGCAAGGCCGGACTGGTCGCCGGCATGGGCATGACCGAGAAGCAGGGCGGGTCGGACGTGCGGGCCAACACCACCCGGGCGACCCCGAACGGCGACGGCAGCCACTCGCTGACCGGCCACAAGTGGTTCACCTCGGCCCCGATGAGCGACCTGTTCCTGGTGCTTGCCCAGACCGCCGACGGGCTGTCCTGCTTCCTGGTGCCGCGGGTGCTGCCGGGCGGGCAGCGCAACGTCTTCCGGCTGCAGCGGCTCAAGGACAAACTCGGCGACCGGTCCAACGCCTCCTCCGAGGTCGAGTTCGACGGAACGACGGGCTTTCTGGTCGGTGAGCCGGGCCGCGGCGTCCCGACGATCATCGAGATGGTCAACACCACCCGGTTGAACTGTGTGCTCGGCTCGGCGGCCACGATCCGGGCCGCCCTCACCCAGGCCCTGCACCACACCCGCCACCGGTCGGCGTTCGGCGCCCTGCTGGTCGACCAGCCGCTGATGCAGAACGTGCTCGCCGACCTGGCGCTGGAGAGCGAGGCCGCGACCGCGATGGGTATCCGGCTGGCCGCGGCCCAGGACGCGGGGGAGGCCGACTTCCTGCGGCTGGCCGGCGCGGTGGCCAAGTTCTGGGTCTGCAAGCGCACCCCTGGCACGGTGGCCGAGGCGCTGGAGGTGCTCGGCGGCAACGGCTACGTCGAGGAGTCCGGCCTGCCCCGGCTCTACCGGCAGGCGCCGCTGAACAGCGTCTGGGAGGGCTCGGGCAACGTCATCGCCCTCGACGTGCTGCGCGCCCTGGGCAGCCGTTCGGCCGCCCTGGCCGCGGTCACCGCCGAGCTGGAGCTAGCCCGCGGTGCCGACCCCCGCTTCGACGCCGCGGTCGCCCGACTCGGCGCCGAGCTGGCCGACCCCGACCAGCTGCCGATGCGCGCCCGGCGGATCGCCGGGCAGCTCGCACTGTGCCTGCAGGGGTCCCTGCTGCTCCGGCAGGCACCGGCCGCGGTCGCCGACGCCTTCTGCGCCAGCCGGCTGGACGGCGACTGGGGTGCGGTCCTGGGCACCCTGCCGGCCGGAGTGCCGGTGCGCCGGCTGGTCGACCGGGCCGCCGTCGTCCCGGCCTGACGGTGGGCGCGCTGACCGACCGTGGCCGCCGCGGCGCCCGGCGGGCGACGGCCCCGGCCGGGCCCCCGCGGCCCGGTACGGCTTCCCCCGACCGGCACACTGGGCCGGTGACCGAGACCCTGGAGCCCGGGACCCTGCCTGCGGACGGGTACGGCGAGCCGGCCCTCCTCGGCGACCGATCCGCGCTGGACCTGCTGGTCTGGGACGCCCCGAACATCGACATGACCCTGAGCAACGTCATCGGCGCGCGCCCGACCGCCGCCTCCCGGCCGCGGTTCGACGCGATCGCCGCCTGGTTCGTCGACGGGGCCGGCGACGCCGAGGTCGAGGCCTGCGTCTTCGCCAACGTCCCGCCGCAGAACGCCACCTCGCTGCAGCGCTGGGTGGAGGCACTGCGCAGCTTCGGTTACGCCGTGTTCGCCCGGCCCAAGACCCAGCCCGACGACGACATCGACCAGTCGATGCTCGACCACATCAGCGTCCGGACGCACAGCCACGAGCTGCGCCGCTTGGTCGTCTTCTCCGGCGACGGGCGGAACTTCGCCGAGCCGCTGGAGGACCTCGCCCGGTCCGGCACCGAGGTCGTCGTCGTCGCGTTCAGCGAGGTCGCCGGGTACGCGATCAGCTCGGAGCTGATCCGCTTCATCGACATCGAGGACGTTCCCGGCGCTTTTGCAGCACCGCTGGACCGGGTGCGGCTGGACGCACTGCCCGTGGACGGCGCGTGGCTGCGGCCGACCAAGAGCCTGCGCGACGCCGCCGGCGTCTTCACCGCCCGACGGGGCTAAGTACCGCTGGCCGCCTCCGGCCCCGTCCGGGGCTTCCCTGAGCGTGCGAAGGGCTGCGGGGCGGGGTCCTTCTGCCGAACTTGCGAGGGGTGCGGAGGAGGCGGTCCTTTTCTAGCGGCGGGCCAGCCGCCGGACGCCGCTGGGGGTGTAGGGCAGCGAGTAGTGCGCGAACACCTCGGGCTCGCGGTCGGCGGTCAGCTCACCGTCGGTGTCGATCGACGGGGCGTCCTTGACCAGGTCCTTGCCGACGGTGACGCGCAGGTGGTCGGGGGCCACGGTGGCGCCGGTCAGCGGCACGAAGGTCAACTTGTGCCGGCCGATGATGCCGGTGGTCACCGAGGCGAAGAACGGCTCGTCGGTGGTGGTGTCGACGTAGATCGCCTCCAGCGTGCCGATCTTGCTGCCGTCGGGGTCGACGACGTTCGAGCCTCGCCAGTCGCGGATGTTCTTGGCCGGGAACACGGGCACTCCTTCGGTGGGGGACAACTGGTCTCCCCGGTGCCCCCGCCGGGCGACGGGCAACCCTCGCGGGTCGGCGTCGTCGCGGAGCGCTCCCCTGCCTCAGTCGTTGACCGACGAGCTGCGCGGCCGCGGCACCGCCGCGACCTCCAGGCCGGAGGGCAGGGACGCCCACACGTGCTTGCGCCCGTCTTCGCTGGTCCACCCGAAGTCCAGCGACAGCTGCGCGACCATGGGCAGGCCCATGCCGCCCAGCGCCGGGTCGCGGTCGACGGCCGGCTTCGGCGGGCGGTCGGGCGCCTCGTCGCTCAGCACGATCAGCCAGCCCGCGGCGTTGGCGACGATGACCGCCTGGACGGCGCCGCCGCCGTGCCGCAGCGCGTTCGACGACAGCTCCTCGAACACCAGCAGCAGGCCCTCCCGGGCGTCCTCGGTGGAGCGGGACGCCAGGGACGGGTGCGCGAGCCGGGCCCGGAGGTCCATCCGCACGCGCGAGGCGTCGTGGACGGTGGGCAGCTCCCACCGCCAGACGTCGCCGCGCTCGGAGGGGACCGGCGCCGACGGCCAGACCAGTCCACTCACAGGGCCTCCCTCGCCGGGGCGGTGTCTCCGCCGGGGACCATGGTGGCGGACGACGCCCGGGCGTGCAGCGCGTGGGGGTCGCGCGCGCCCCGTCAACGCCGCGGCGGCTGCTCCGGCCCGTCCGCGCCGGTGGGCATCCCTGACACGTCGAGCCGGTCGAGCAGCCCGGTCAGCTCGAGTGGACCGGTGACGACCCGGCTGGTGGCCACGACCCGGACGTGCTTGCCGGCGGCCTCGGGGTGCTGGCCGAGCCAGACCAGCGCGGTGACCCCCGCCGAGCCGAAGAACGTGACCCCCGACAGGTCGAGGGTGAGCAGCCGGTCGGTCCGCCGCAGGGCCCGCAGCAGGGTGTTCTGGAGCAGCGGGTTGCTCGCGGCGTCGAGCATGCCCGTCACCGCCGCCACCACATGGCCGGGCTCCGGTCCCTTCGCCACGGTCACCTCGAAGGGTGCCGCGTCGCCGTCCGGTGCAGAACTGTCCGTGCTGATGAGTCCTCCCGTGCCGGCGGCCGCCCGCCCCGTCCCCGTCGTCGAGGGTGCCTGCTGGCCGGTCCAACGGGCACCCATGATCCCCGGCAGCCCTCCGCAGCGGGCTGCCGAGCGGGACGGTCCGTCACGACATCGTCGTGTTCGTGGACTGCCCCTTGTGAATCTTCTGTGGCACGGTGTCCTCCGGTCGCCAGGTGGCCGGTCGCCTCAGGGGTGGCCCGAGGCCGGGGACGGCCCGCGGCGTCCCCGCCCTGTGCGGGTAGTTCTGACAACCCGCACACCGGCAGGGATCCCCGGGGCGCCCGTGCGCCGCGGGACGAGTGCGCCCGGCGACCAGTTGGGTGCCCGGTCGCACGGACCGGGTGCTGGAGGAGAGGACGTGCGCCGATGTGGGACTACCTCGTCGACCGGCGTGGGCTGATCGCCTTCCAGGCGGTGCAACACGTCAGCCTGGTGGTCCAGTGCGTCGTGCTGGCCACCGGAATCGCGATCGGCGTCGCTGTGCTGTCCTACCGCAGCCCACGCATCTCCGGATTGGCCAACGGTCTCTCGGCGATCGGGCTGACCATCCCCTCGTTCGCCCTTCTTGGCCTGCTGCTGGCGCCCTTCGGTTTCGGCATCACCCCGGCGGTCATCGCGGTCGTCTTCTACGCGTCCCTGCCGATCCTGCGCAACGCCGTCGTGGGTCTGGCGGGCGTGGACCAGTCGTTGGTGGAGTCCGCCCGCGGGATCGGGATGAGCAGGCTGGCCACGCTGGTCCGGGTCGAGCTCCCGCTGGCCTGGCCGGTAGTCCTGGCCGGCGTGCGGGTGTCCACCCAGATGGTGATGGGCATCGCCGCCGTCGCCGCCTACGTGCTCGGGCCCGGCCTCGGCAGCCTGATCTTCTCCGGACTCTCCCGGCTGGGCGGCGCGAACGCGCTGAACGCCACGCTCGTCGGGACCATTGCGATCGTCCTGCTGGCCCTCGTCCTGGACGTGGTGCTCGTACTGGTCGGTCGGCTGACCACCTCGAAGGGCATCCGTGTCTGAGACCATCGCCGAACGCAGCGACGAGCGGCCGGGCAGTGGCCCGACCGCGGAGGCACGCCACGTCAGCGGGGTGTCGATCCGGCTGGACGGCGTCACCAAGCAGTACCCCGGACAGCGCACTCCCGCCGTCGATGCGGTGAGCCTGGAGATCCCGGCCGGGCAGATAGTGGTGTTCGTGGGGCCGTCCGGCTGCGGCAAGACGACGCTGCTGAAGATGCTCAATCGGCTCATCGAGCCCAGCGGCGGCACGATCTACCTCGGCGACGAGGACGTGACCGGGCAGAACGCCGACCAGCTGCGCCGCCGGATCGGGTACGTCATCCAGGCCGACGGGCTCTTTCCGCACATGACCGTGGGCACCAACGTCGGGCTGGTTCCGAAGATGCTCAAGTGGGGCAAGGAACGGGTCGCCGCCCGCGTCGACGAGCTGCTCGACCTCGTCGGCCTGGACCCGGAGACTTACCGGGACCGCTACCCGAAGGAGCTGTCCGGCGGGCAGCAGCGGCGGGTCGGCGTCGCCCGGGCCCTCGCCGCCGACCCGCCGGTGCTGCTCATGGACGAGCCGTTCGGCGCGGTCGACCCGATCACCCGGCAGCGGCTGCAGGACGAACTGCTGCGGATCCAGGAGGAGCTGGGGAAGACGATCGTCTTCGTCACCCACGACTTCGACGAGGCCGTCAAGCTCGGCGACCGGATCGTGGTCTTCGACGTCGGGGCCCGCGTGGTGCAGTACGACACACCCGAGGCCATCCTCGCCGACCCCGCCGAGGACTACGTCGCGGACTTCGTGGGCGCCGGCGCGACGCTCAAGCAGCTGACCCTCACCCGCGTCGGCGACGTGGAGCTGCGGCAGCCGCAGGTGGCCCGGGTCGGCGAGGACTCCGCGCCGGTCGTCCGCCGCGCGCAGGCGGCCGGTGACCAGTACGTGGTGGTGACCGACCGGCGCGGCCGGCCGATCAGCTGGCCGTCGCTGGCCGAGCTGTCGCGGACCTCGACCGTGCCCGACACCGTCGACGAGCACCTGCCGGTGGTCGGCCTGCACTCCACCCTCAACGACGCACTGGACACGATGCTCGCTGCCAGCCAGGGCGGCGTCGTCGTCACCGGCCGGGACGGCGTGGCCGGGGTGATGGTGGTGGAGACCGTGATGGCGGCCATCCAGCAGACCCGTGGCGAGGCCCAGGGATGACGGCGCCCATGCCCGCGGGGGCCCAGGCGTACCCGGAGACCGAGACCGACGACCCGCAGGCCGCGGTCCAGACCCGGAGCCGGGCCCGTTCGGCGTCCGGCCGCGGCGGATGGCGGGGCCTGCTGGTGCAGCCGGTCCTTATCGCGGCCGGCACGCTGGCCTTCGTGCTCTGGCGGGCCACCGCCGAGCTCAGCGACACCGAGACCCGTCAACTGGGCTGGAGCGCCCTCGGTCGCAACATCGTCGACCACCTGCAGCTGACCCTGGTGGCCGGCGTCCTGGTGCTGGCCATCGGCATCCCGCTCGGGGTGCTGCTCACCCGCGGTCCCTTCCGCCGCGCGACGCCGCTGGTGCTGGCGGTCGCCAACACCGGTCAGGCGGCGCCGGCGATCGGGCTGTTCGTGCTGCTGGCCACCTGGCTCGGCTTCGGCTTCGGCTTCCGCTCGGCGGTGGTCGCCCTCGTCCTCTACACGGTGCTCCCGGTGCTCCGGAACACCATGGTCGGCCTGGAGGGGGTCGACGCCCGGCTGGTCGAGGCCGGACGGGGGATGGGCATGAGCGCCCTCGCCGTCCTGTTCCGGGTCGAGCTGCCGCTGGCCGTGCCGGTGATGCTGGCCGGCGTGCGCACCGCGCTGGTGCTGCTGGTGGGCACCGCCACCCTCGCCACCTTCATCAGCGGCGGGGGCCTGGGACTTCTCATCACCACCGGGGTCAACCTGTCGCTGGACGCCCTGCTGGTCAGCGGCGCGGTCCTGGTGGCGTTGCTGGCCCTCGCGGTCGACTGGGTCGGCCGGGTCATCGAACACCTCGCCCGACCGAAGGGACTCTGAGTGCGTTCCACGAGCACCACGCTGGGCATCCTGACCGCCGCCACCGTGCTGCTCAGCGGCTGCGGGCCGCACGTTCTGCGTGGAGAGCGAGTTCGCCAGCCGCAACGACGGCTTCGTGCCGATGCTGGACGCCTACGGGCTGAAGCTGGGTGACCCACAGGGCGTGCCGCGGGACAACGTGCGCACGCTGGACACCGGGGCGGTGTACGAGGCCACCGACCAGGGCGCGTGCAACTTCGGCGAGGTGTTCACCACCGACGGCCGGATCGAGTCGCTGGACCTGACGGTGCTCGAGGACGACCGGGACTTCTTCCCGGCCTACAACGTCGCGCCGGTGGTCTACACGCAGACGCTGGAGGAGCACCCCGAGATCGCGGGCATCTTCAACCAGATCACCCCGTTGATCACCGACGACGTGATGCGCGACCTCAACGCGCGGGTGGACGTCGAGGGCGAGCAGCCGGCCGACGTCGCCTACGACTGGATGCGCAGCGAGGGCCTGGTCAGTTGAGGCGGTCAGTTGAGGAGCACGGTCAGTTGAGGAGCACGGTCAGTTGAGGAGCACGGTCAGTTGAGGAGCACGGTCAACTGAGGCCGGCGGCCAGCCGCTCCAGCCGGCTGACCAGGAACTCCACCGCCGCCGCGCTGTCCACGCCCTCGGCCACCGAGATCGCGGTGGGCGCGGTCGACACGGTGCGCCGGTCGACCAGGGTCTGCCCGCGCCCGGCGCCGTGCCCGGTGTCGACCACCACGTCGCGGCGGACGACGTCCAGGGTGCCGGGGACGATCGCCTCGGTCAGCGCCAGCGCGTCGTGCACCACCACGCCGTCGGTGCCGTAGCTGCTCCTGGCGTGGTCCAGGTACCGGGCCAGGACGGCGGCGGCCTGGGCGCCGACCGGGCCGGCGGCGGCGAAGCGGGCGATGCCGTCCTCGGGGAGCACCGTGGGCAGCGTGACGTCCAGGCCGACCATCACCGTGGGCAGCCCGGCGCGGAACACCACGGCGGCGGCCTCGGGGTCGGCCCAGACGTTGAACTCGGCGGCAGCGGTGACGTTGCCACCGCGGGTCGCCGACCCGCCCATGACCACCAGCCGGCCGATCCGGGCTGCGGCGTCCGGGTACACCGACATGAGCAGCGCGATGTTGGTCAGCGGCCCGATCGCGGCCACCGTGACCGGCTCCGCGCTGAGGAACAGCAACTCGGCCAGCGCGGCTACCGCCGGCCGGGGGTCCACCGCGGCCGGCGACGGCGGCAGCACGACGCCGCCCAGCCCGGCCGCTCCGTGCACGTGCCCGGCGCGCTCCAGCTGGGGGTGGACCAGCGAGGACCGCGCCCCTCCCGCCACCGGGACGTCGCTGCGCCCGGCGAGGTGCAGCACCCGCAGCGCGTTCTCCGTGGTCTGCGCCAGCTCGACGTTGCCGTGCACCGTCGTCACCAGCCGCAGGTCGACCTCCGGGCTGGCCAGCGCCAGCAGGATCGCCAGGGCGTCGTCGATGCCCGGGTCGGTGTCGATCACCAGCGGGATGGGGGTCCGGGCCACCCGGTCATCCCACCAGACGCCCGCGACACGCCGGCGTGTCGTCGGGGCGGCCGAGGTGACCGGCGCCGTCCTGCCGGGCTGACCTGGCCTTTCCCGTCAGGGTGTCGACAAGTGACCGGCCGGGGAGGCGGTCAGCGGGCCCCGCGGGAGGTCTGCGCAACGGTTCGGTCACGCGCCCGCCGCGGGGTGTCCGGATCGGGGGTCGCGGAGCCCCGCCGTCCGTAACTTCTTCCTTGCCCGCGGTCCCTTCCCCGGCCGCGGCAACTCTTCCCAGGAGGGAGCACGACATGGCGATCCACCCCGCCCCACTCGACAGCGCTGTCGGCCCCCTGGTGCACCCCGCTCCCCGGTCGGCCCGGACGCGCAGCGCCGCGCGGTCCGCCGGACTGTGGGGCGCCGGCCCCGACGGCGAGCGGCTGGCCCGGGGCGGCGCGCCCCGCGTGCACCGGCTGGGCACCCCCGGCGCGCAGGTTTGGCACCGCGCCCCGGAACCCGAGCGCGAGACCCCGGCGCCCGCCGCCCGCCCGGTCCCGGCCCGGCCGGTGACGGCGCATCCGGGATCGAGGGCCGTCGAGAGCTTCCTCGCGCGGGCCACCGACCTGCTCGCCGACCTGCGCTCCCACCCGCTGCCCGCGCTGCGGCGCCGGTCGCCCGTGCGGACCCTGCTGGCCCGGGTACGCACCGCGGTGCGGTCCGCCGGCTCGTGGGGCGCCGGACCCCGCGGCGAGCGGCTGGCGTGGAACCGGCCGGTGGCCCCGCGCGCGTACCGGCTCGTCGTCCCCGAGCTGCGCCATCGCGTGCCGGACGTCGACGCCCCGGTGCCGATGCGGGAGCTGCCCAGCACGCCGACGGCGCCCCCGCAGCCCCGCCGGACGACGTTCCGGAGTGCGCCAGGCCCCGCAGTCCTTAGGGTGACTACGTGTTCACCACGCGCCCGGAACTTGCCGGCACATTCGGGATGGTCGCCTCGACGCACTGGCTCGCCAGCGCCGCAGGGATGGCGACCCTCGAGGTCGGCGGGAACGCCTTCGACGCCCTGGTCGCTGCGGGCCTCACCCTGCAGGTCGTCGAGCCCCATCTCAACGGCCCGGGCGGCGAGGTCCCGATCCTCTTCGCGCGGGGAGGGCAGGGGCCAGGCGCGGGGAGACCCACTGTCCTGTCCGGTCAGGGGGTCGCCCCGGCCGGCGCGACGATCGAGGCCTACACCGACCTCGGTCTCGGGCTGGTCCCCGGCACCGGTCTGCTGGCAGCCACCGTCCCCGGCGCTCTGGGCGCCTGGCTGACGCTGCTGCGCGACCACGGCACCCTGCCGCTGGACGCCGTCCTGCGCTTCGCCCTCGAGTACGCAGAGTCCGGTCACCCGCTCGTCCCGCGGGTGGCTGCGACCGTGGCCTCGGTCTCCGAGCACTTCCGCACCCATTGGCCTACCTCGGCCGCCACCTGGCTCGCCCCCGACGGAGCACCCCCCACCGCCGGCCGCCTGTTCCGCAACCCGATCCTCGCCTCGACCTACCGCCGACTGCTCGACGCAGCGCGCGGTCCCTCCCGAGAGGCACAGATCGATGCGGCACTGGCGGCCTGGTACACGGGGTTCGTCGCGGAAGCGATCGACGAGTTCTGCCGGTACCCGACGATGGACGACTCCGGTCGTCAGCACCGCGGGTTTCTGACCGGTCAGGACTTGGCCAGCTGGACGGCGACGTACGAGCCGCCGGTCACATTGGACTGGCAGGGGTGGACGCTCGCGAAGGCCGGGCCATGGTCGCAGGGCCCTGCGCTGCTCCAGGCGCTGGCGCTGCTGGACGGTCTCCCGGCAGCAGGTCCCGACGCTCGGTACGCCTCCGCCGTCCCCGACGCTGAGCTGGTCCACGCCAGCGTCGAGGCGGTGAAGCTGGCGATGGCCGACCGCGAGGCCTGGTACGGGGACGTGGCCGAGGTGCCGGTGGAGGACCTGTTGTCCGCGCAGTACACGCACGACCGGCGGGCGCTCATCAGCGACCGGGCCAGCAGGGAACTGCGGCCCGGCTCGCCCGGTGGGCGCCCGCCGCGGCTGCCCCGCCACGTGGCGGACACCGCGGCGGGCATCCGGCGCTCGGTCGGCGAGATCGCCGGCGTCGGCGAGCCGACCGTCGACACCCGCGGCACGACCCGCGGCGACACCTGCCACGTCGACGTCGTCGACCGCTGGGGCAACATCGTCTCGGCCACACCGTCGGGGGGCTGGCTGCAGAGCTCGCCGATCATCCCCTCGCTGGGCTTCCCGCTAGGCACCCGGGCACAGATGTTCTGGCTGGAGCCCGGCCTGCCCAACTCCCTCGCCCCCCGCAAGCGGCCGCGCACCACCCTTACGCCGTCACTGGCCTCGCGCGGCGGCGTCCCCACGCTCGCCTTCGGCACCCCCGGCGGTGACCAGCAGGAGCAGTGGCAGCTGTGCTTCTGGCTGGCCCACACCCTGGGCGGCCTGGACCTGCAGGCGGCCATCGACGCGCCGGCCTGGCACACCACGGCCTTCCCGTCGTCGTTCTACCCCCGCGACATGACTCCGGGTGAAGTTCTCGTGGAGTCCCGGCTCGGCGAGGCGGTGATCGCCGACCTGCGCGGCCGCGGCCACGACGTCACGGTCTCCGACGCGTGGTCGCTGGGCCGGCTGTCGGCGGTGTCGCGCGACCCGGAGACCGGCATCCTGCGGGCCGGGGCCAACCCGCGGGGCATGCAGGGGTACGCCGTCGGGCGCTGAGCCCGTCCCGGTGGCCCCGGTTCAGCCGGGGCTCTCCTCCTCGGCCAGCTCCTGCGGGATCACCGCCGCGAGGGACCGCTGGACCACCAGCACCAGGCTGCCGGCCGCGAGCAGATCCGTGCCGGTGTACCGCCGGTGCCGGTGGACTGCGGCGAGCAGGTCGTCCACCGCCGTGTAGGCCGACCGGGTCACGTCCGGATCGGCGAGGGCGTCGTCCACCGACCGCAGCACGGCGGCCAGCCGGCGCAGCGCGACGGCGGCCGGCGGGCGCAGCCCGGGTCCGAGTGCGACGTGGTCGACGTCCCGCTCGGCCACCTCGTTCTCGATGACCAGCTGGGTGAGCTCCTCGACGAGGAAGGCCAGGCTTCCGAGCGCGCGGGCCTGCTCGTACTGCCGCTCGGCACTCTGCCGGTAGTGGCGCGCCCGTCGGTTGCCCCGGCGCGCCTGCTCGGCCAGTTCCACCGCCGAGCGCATCTGGGCCAGCACCGGGTCGATGGGGCGCATCCCGTCGTGCCACTCGGTCTGCGACGGAGGACCCGCTCGCTCCAGACCGCCGGCCAGCATGTCCAGCTGCTCGGCCAGGAGGTCCCGCAGGCGGCTGAGCTCGACCTGCGCGGCGGCCAGCGGCAGCGGCGGGAACGCCGCGGTCACGGCCAGTCCCACTGCTGCGCCCAACAGGGTGAGGCCGGCATAGCCCATGACGTAGCCGACTGGATCACTGCTGCCGATGATCAGCGTGAACAGCGCCGCCGTCGGTACCCAGCTGGCCGAGCTGCCCAGCCGCGACCAGCCGGCGAGCAGCACACCGGCGGCTACGACGAATGCGATGGTGACCAGGTTCGGGGCGGCGAGCGCGTCCACCAGCAGAGCCAGCCCGGCGCCGAGCAAGATCGCGGCGACCGTCTGCAGGGCTTCCTTCGCCGAGCCGGCGAGCGAGGTCGACGTCGCGATCACCGCGCCCAGCGGGGCGTAGTACGGGTACTCCCCGGCCGGACCGGGGACGACGAGCGCGATCGCCCAGGCGATCGCGGCGGCCAGCGCCGCCTTGAGGGCCAGCGCCCACCGAGGATGCCGGGCCCAGGTACGCAACAGCGTGCCGCGCCGGCGACGGTCGTGCTGCGGCTCCACCGGCTCATCCTGCGTCCTCGGCCCGCGCCCGGCTCGGCCCGCTGGTCGACGGCAGGACAGGTCGCGGGGGCAGGCGACTCTCCCACCGGGCATGATCAGGAGGAAGAACGCGGGACGGGGAGCAGACCTACGCCCGCGCCGACCGATCGGAAGCGGGGGACGGGTGATGTCGCCGCTGGATCGGGACCGGGTCGTTGCTGCCCACCGGGTCGCGCTGTCGTCGGTCGGCTCGCGGGGCCTGCAGCGGCTCACCGACCTCACCGTCCGGCTGCTCGATGCGCCGTCGGCCGGGGTGTCCGTGGTGGACGACGTGCAGACCGTGATCGGCGTGACCGGGTGGTCGGCCGGGACGGTCGGAACGAAGATCCCGTTCGCCCAGTCCCTGGGCAGCGTCGTCGTGGCGCATCGCGAGCCGTTGGTGCTCGGCGACGCCCGGACCGATCCGCGGACGAGTGGCCTACCGCGGGTCCGCAGCGGCGAGATCGTCGCTTACCTGGGAGTGCCGTTGGTCCAGCCGGGCCGCGGGCACGTCGTCGGGGTGCTGGCCGTGTTCGGCCCCCAGCCCCGCGCCTGGACCGACAGCGACGTCGCCCTGCTCGCCCAACTGGCCGAGTCGGTGTCCACCGAGCTGGAGCTCACGGCCGTCACGACCGAGCTGGAGGCCGCCCGGCTGCGCTGGGGGCTGGCGATCGACTCCGCCGGGATCGGCAGCTTCGACTGGGACCTCGTCACCGGCGCGCTGTCCTGGGACGACCGCCTGGTGGAGCTGTTCGGCTACGAGCGGGCCGATCTCTCCGGGACCCTCGACGACTTCATGACCCGGCTGCACCCCGGCGACCTCGAGCGGGTCTCGGCGGCCCTGCAGTCGGCCCTCGACAGCTGCGGGATTTTCCAGGAGGAGTACCGCGTGGTGCTGCCCGGCGGCGACCTCCGCTGGGTGCAGAGCCGTGGCCGGGCGTTCGCCGGTGCGGGCGGGAACGCCGTCCGGTTCCTCGGTGCCGCCTACGACACGACCCGTTCCCGCCACTCCGACGCCCAGGTCGCCCGGGTGCTCGAGTCGATGCCCGCAGCCTTCTTTTCCCTCGGCCGCGACTGGAACTTCACCTACGTCAACGTCGAGGCCGAGAAGCTGCTGGGGGCCGACCGTGACCAGCTGCTCGGCCGCACGATCTGGGAGCTGTTCCCCGCCGCGCTGGACAGCACGTTCGAGGTCGAGTACCGCGGTGCGATGGCGTCCGGCGAGCCGACGGTGTTCCAGGCGTACTACCCGCCGCCGCTGGACAGCTGGTACGAGGTCCGGGTCTGGCCGACCTCCGAGGGGTTGTCGGTCTACTTCCTCGACATCACCGAACGGCGGGCGGCGGACGAGCGGGCCCGGCGCAGCACCGAGCGGCTGGCCCTCATCGCCGAGGTCACGGCGGGCTTCTCGACCAGCCTGGACGGCGGCCGCCAGGGGCTGCAGGCGCTGGCCACCCTGGCCCGCGCCGTCGTCCCGGTGCTCGGCGACTGGGCGATCGTCAGCGTGATCGAGGAGGACGGGCGGCTGCGGGATGTCGCCAGCTGGCACTGGGACCCCGACGTCCGGGACGCCGCGGCGCGCTATGCGCAGCTGCGGCTGGCGGCGCTCACCTCCACCGCGCCGCTCGTGGCCGCACTGAGGACCGGGGAGGTGATGACGGTCGCGGACGTCCCCGACGCGGTCGGGCGCACCCTGCCGCCGGGCGAGGTGCGGACCGTCTTCGACCGGCTGGCGCCGCAGACGGCCGTCGCACTGCCGTTGAGTGCGCGCGGTCACATCGTGGGGGCGCTGACCGTGTACCGGTCCGCCGACCGGCCCGCCGCAGACGCCGAGGACGTCGCCACGCTGCGCGAGATCGCCGACCGGGCGGCGCTCGCGCTGGACAACCTGCAGCTGTACGAGCAGCAGCGGGGGATGGCCGCGGAACTGCAGCGCAGCCTGCTCACCGACCCGGTGCAGCCCGACCACGCCGAGATCGCCGTCCGGTACTCGCCGGCCCAGCGGGCCGCCCAGGTCGGCGGCGACTGGTATGACGCGTTCCTCCAGCCCGACGGCGCCACGATGCTGGTGATCGGCGACGTGGTGGGGCACGACACGGTCGCCGCGGCTGCCATGGGGCAGCTGCGCGGGCTGCTGCGCGGCATCGCCTTCCGCGGCGGCGCGGGGCCGGCGGAGGTGCTCGGTGACCTGGACCGGGCCGTGCACGGCCTGCAGGTGCACACCCTGGCGACCGCGGCGATCGCCCGCTTCGAGGCCGACGACGAGGAACGTCGGCGGGGGCAGACGCGGCTGCGCTGGTCCAGCGCCGGCCACCCGCCGCTGATGGTGCTCGACCCCGACGGCGCCGTGTCGGTGCTCGCGTCGGAGCGGGCGGACCTGCTGCTCGGTGTCGACCCCTCGGCCCCGCGGCGGGAGCACGAACTGGTGCTCTCCCGCGGCAGCACCGTGCTGCTCTACACCGACGGCCTGGTCGAGGGCCGCGACGAGGAACTGGACGCCGGGATCGAGCGGCTGCGCGGCCTGTTCGCGGAGCTGGGTCCGCGGACCCTCGGAGAGCTGTGCGACGGCCTGGTCACCCGGCTCCGGCCGGCCGGGTCGGAGGACGACGTGGCGCTGGTGGCGATCCGGCTCCACCCGGAGGACCGCCCACGGCCGCCCGAGGCGGGCCCGCGGAGCGTTCCGCCCGGGCAGTGAGTCAGCGGCGGGGCAGCAGCGCCCAGACGCTCTTGGCGGCATCGTCGGAGTGCCAGCCGTGCGCGTCGGCCATCTCTGCGATCAGGTAGAGGCCCAGGCCGCCCAGGCTGGGGTCGCGGCCGACGGCCGGCTGTGGTGGCTGGGCGGAGGCCTGGTCGCAGACCTCGACGAGCCAGGCCCGGTCGGTGCGCTTGACCTGAGCGGTGACCCCGCCACCGCCGTGTCGCAACGCGTTGGAGGCCATCTCGTCGAAGGCGAGCACCACGGCCTCGTCGAGCTCGGCGCCCTTCGGGTCGACGGAGGAGGCCGCGGCCAGTCCGCGGCGCAGCTGAGCCCGGACGGCGGGGAGCTGGGAGACGTGGGAGAGGTCCCACCGCCAGGCCTCCTCGGCCTCGGGAGGAGCGGCGGAAGGCCACTGGAGCGGGGCCCTCTCCTCGGTCACCGGGCCTCCTTGCCGACACCCGTCAGCGGCGTGCCCGTGGGTGCTGCCGCGTTGACGTGTGACCTCGCACGCTCGGTCACACGGTCTCCTCGCACTCGAGCCGTCGAGGTCCAACGGCGACCTGCTGTGTTGGCACGGCCGGGCGTCTTGAAACCCGCAGCCCGGTGTGATTCAGGACACAGGGTCGTCAACGACCGTTCCCACAGCGTCTCATCCGGCGGCCCGCTCCACGAGGGCGGACACGGTGTTCCAGTTCCGCGCGGTCCCGGACACCCCGAGCAGCCGGTCCCACCGCCACAACCCCACCGGTGTCGCCAACACGCCGTCGGGCAGCCACAGGTAGAGCTCGCGGCCGAGCAGGCGGTAGTTCCCGTCGCCGGGACCCGGCTCGGGGAGCGCGGCCACCAGACCCGGGCCCGGCTCGGCGGTCAGGAAGGTGACCAGGTGGCGGGCGGGGTCGGTCCAGGTGCCGGCCAGCGGGTCGGCGGCGAGCACCGCGGCCAGCTCCGACGCGGTACGGACGACGACGGCCACGTCGAAGCCGAACTCGCCCCGGAGCGCCGCCTCGACGTCGGCGGTCAGCTCGGCGGCGCCCCGGTCGGTGTCGAGCAGGACGTTCCCGCTCTGCAGGTGGGTGCGCACGCCGTCGTACCCGCGGGCGGTGAGGAGCTGGCGCAGGGATGCCATGCCCACCCGCTTGGCGCGCCCGACGTTGATGCCACGCAGCAGCACCACGTACCGGGTCACAGCCGAGCACCGTAGGGCATCGGTCACCGCGCCGTCCGCCTCCGACCGGTCCTCAGCCGGGACACCTAAGGTGCGCGGCGATGACCGCCGCCCCGCTGCTGGACGCCGCCGAGCTCTCGGTCGGCTACGGCGAGCTCCCCGTCTGCGCCCCGGTGACCGTCGCGGTCGCCGCCGGGACCGCCCTCGGCGTGGTCGGCCCCAACGGGGCCGGCAAGTCCACGGTGTTGCAGACGCTGGTCGGCCTGCTTCCCCCGCTGAGCGGCACGGTGCGGTTCGAGGGGCGGGACGTCGACGAGCGCGAGGCCCCCTTCCGCCGGGCCGTCGCCACGGTGCTGGACGACGACGCCTTCTTCCCCTCCCTCACCGGTGTCGAGCACCTGCTGCTCACCGCCCGAGGGCACGGTGTCGCGGACCCGGAGCAGGCGGTGGCGGCGGAGATCGAGGCCTTCGGGATGGCCGAGCGGGCCGGTGCTCTGCCCTCGGCGCTCTCGTCGGGACAGCGGCGCCGGCTGGCGCTTGCCGCCGCGCTGGTGCGGCCGTTCCGGCTGCTGGTGCTCGACGAGCCGGAACGTCGGCTGGACGCCCAGATGCGCCGGCGGCTGGCCGCCCGGCTGAGCGCCGTGGTCGCCGAGGGCGCCACCGTGATCTTCGCCAGCCACGATCCGGACTTCCTGGGCGCCCTGGCCACCCGGGTGCTGATCGTGGACGACGACGCCTGCCGGGTGGTCCGGCCGGCTGAGGCCGTCGCCGCGCTGCACGAGGGCTGAGCTGTCCGTGACGTCTCTGACCGCGGACCTCTCCGCCGAACTGGACGGCGCCGGCGTCCGGCGGTTCACCCGTCGGGCCACGGCCGCCCGGGCCGACACCGGCCTGCTGACCCAGGTCGGCGACCTGGTCTCCGCGCTGACCTCGGTCGCGATCATGGTCGCCGTGCTGGCCGGGGTGCTCGCGCGCCTGCGCGAGCGGATCGCCGCCCGGCCTCCGGTCGAGGCGGCCGTGCTGCCCGGCGCGGCAACCGCCGTCGTGGTCGCGCTGGTGCTGGCCGGCGGTGTGGTCGGGTTGCTGGCCCGGCTCGGCCCGGTGAGCGCGACTCCGGCGACGGCGGCCTGGTGGCTGCCGCTGCCGGCCGGGCGGCGCGGGCTGCTGCGGGGAGAGCTGCGCCGGGTCGGGCTGCTGGCCGTCGTGGCGGCGGTCGCCGTCGCGCTGCCGGTGCTGCTGGCCGGTCCGGCCGCGCCCACGACGTCCGGGGTGCTGCTCGAGCTGGCCGTCGCCGCGCTGCTCGCCGCCGCCGTCGTCGGCGGGCTCGCCGTCCTGCAGTCGTCCGGGCGCACCCGGTGGATGGGCACGGTCGCGGGCGGGGTCGCCGCGGTGGCGGTCGTCGTCCCCGCGGTCGGCGCCTCGGTGGCCGCCGCACTGGGCCGGGAGCTGGCGGACGGAACCGTCCTCCCCACACTGCCGAGGATCGGGACGGCGGCGCTGCTCGCCGGGACGGCGGTGCTCGCCGCCGTCGCCCTCGTCGTCGCCGACCGCCGGCTGGGGCGCCTGCCGGCCGGGGCGCTGCGGAACCGCGGGGAGACCGCGCAGTACGCCTCGGCGTCGGCGGTCTCGCTGGACACGCGGGAGCTGGGCCGGGCGCTGGGCACTGTCGTCCGGGCGCCGCGGCGGCCACGCACCTGGGGCTGGGTGACCAGCCCGGAGCGGGCGGTGGTGGCCGCCGACCTGGCCGTGCTGACCCGTTCGCCGTGGCGGTGGGGTCAGCTGGCGGTGGGTGCCGCGCTGCCGGTGCTGGCGGCCCGTACCCGCGGGCTGGGCGAGCTGCCGCCGCTGGTGGCCGTCGCCGCGGCGCTGGGCTGGGGGCTGGCCGCCGTGGCGGTGGGCGAGCCGAGCCGGCGGGGGCACGCCTCCCCGGCTGCCGACCGGGCGCTGCCGCTGGCGGAGAAGGCGGTGGTCCGGGCTCGCGCGGTGGTGCCGGTCGCGGTGCTGGTGGTCGTGTGCGGGGTGTCGGCGCTGCTGGTCGGACAGGGCGCCGGCAGCGCGTGGAGCTGGCTGGCGCTCGGGATCGCCGTCGCGCCGGCGTGGGCGGGTGCGGCGGTGCGCGGCGGCTACCGACCGGAGCTGGACTGGTCGGGGTCGGTGGTGTCCTCGCCCCTGGGGCCGCTGCCCAGCGGGGTGGGGGCGACGCTGGTCCGCGGTCCGGACCTGGGCGTGCTGGGCACCGTGCCGTTCGCCGTCGCCCTGCTGCTGGGTGAGGCCCCACCGGTGCTCGTTGCGGCGCAGCTGGCCTGGTCGCTGGCGATCGCGGCCCTGGCGGTGGAGACCGCCCGCCGGAAGGCGTGAGGCGGCGGCTGGTCGAGGTCATCCCCGTCTGACGACCTGCTGGCATCCGGACGCCGAACGTCCGCATCAGGCCCTACCGTGCCGCCATGACCGACAGCGACCAGCCGTGGGAACCGCCCCTCGCCGGCACCGAGGCCGAGCACGTGACCGGTGCGCTCGACCGGCTGCGCACCACCTTCCGCTGGAAGGTCGACGACCTCGATGCGGTCGGGCTGCGGGCCCGGATCGGCGTCTCCACGCTCGCCCTCGGCGGCCTGCTCAAGCACCTCGCCCTCGTGGAGGACGAGGTCTCCACCGCCCGGCTGAGCGGGGCGCCGATGGGTGCACCGTGGGATGCCATGGCGGGCGCCGGCGGTGGCGACTGGGCGTTCACCTCCGCCGCCGACGACACCCCCGAGCAGCTGTACGCGCTCTGGGACGGCGCGGTCGCCCGGTCCCGCGCGCGGCTCGACGCCGCCATGGCCGACGGCGGGCTCGACCAGCTCGTCCACCTCTCCGGGCCGGACGGTCGCCACGCGAGCCTGCGCCGGCTGGTCTGCGACCTGATCGAGGAGTACGGCCGGCACACCGGGCACGCCGACCTGCTCCGCGAGGCGGTGGACGGACGGGTCGGTGAGGACCCGCCGTCCGGCTGGCGGCCGCTGGGCAACCGCCCGCCGGTGGCGACTGATGGGTGATCCTGGGAGGGACCTCGAGGTCACCGGCGACGTCTGGCACTGGCGGGGCCCGGCGCCGTTCTTCTTCGTTACGGTGCCGGCCGACGAGAGCCAGCACCTGCACGCGGTGTCCACGGCGGTGACCTACGGCTGGGGGATGATTCCGGTCCGGGCGCGCATCGGGGCGACCGAGTGGACGACCTCGCTGTTCCCCAAGGACGGGCTCTACCTGGTGCCGGTGAAGGACGCCGTCCGCCGGGCCGAGGAGCTGGACGAGGGCGACACCGTCACGGTGCGGCTGACCGTGGCCGGCGGGGCCTGAGGGAGTTCAGCGCAGCGCGGCCAGGTACGCCGCGACCAGCCGCGGCTCCCGCATCACCGGCCCCATGACCGCCACTCCGTACGCACCCGCGGCCCGGCAGGCGGTCACGTCGTCCGGACGCACCCCGCCCAGCGCGTAGACCGGTGGCCCGGCCCGCCCGGCCAGCAGCGCGGCCAGGCCGGCCGGGCCCAGCGCCGGCCCGTACCCGGGCTTGGACGGTGTCCCGGCGAACGGGGACAGCATCACCCAGTCGCAGCCCTCCGCCCGAGCCCGGTCCAGCTCCGCGGCGGAGTGGCACGACCGGCCCATCAGCCCCGGCCGCACCGACGGGAACGGATCGGCCGCGGCCAGGTGGACGGCGGGGGCGGGCGAGGCGCCGGCCCGCACCAGCAGCCCGCCCACCGGCGCCAGGACGGCGGCGAGCTGCTCGGCCAGCTCGTCGCGCGCGGCGGCGGGCAGGTCCTTCTCCCGCAGCACGACCGCGCGGGCGCCGGCGTCCACCGCCGAGCGCACGGCCGAGACCAGCTGCCCGGCGCACTGCGTGCGGTCGGTGAGCACCAGCAGCCGGGGGACCCCGCTCACAGGTCGGGCAGCCCCGCCATGCTCGTGGAGGCCTCGGCGTGCCAGCGGCGCGGGATCCGGCCGGCACCCCGGGCCAGCCGGCCGCCTTCGACGGCCTGGCGCATGGCCAGGGCCATCTGGACCGGCTCGCGGGCGCGGGTGACCGCCGAGGCCAGCAGCACCGCGTCGCAGCCGAGCTCCATCGCCAACGCGGCGTCCGAGGCGGTGCCGATGCCGGCGTCGAGCACCACCGGCACGCTCACCTGCTCGCGAAGCAGGGCGATGTTGTGGGGGTTGCGGATGCCCAGCCCGCTGCCGATCGGCGAGCCCAGCGGCATGACCGCGGCGCATCCGGCGTCGGCCAGCCGGCGGCCAAGGATCGGGTCGTCGGTGGTGTACGGAAGTACGGTGAAGCCGTCGGCGACCAGCTGCTCGGCGGCGTCGAGCAGCTCCACCGCGTCGGGCAGCAGCGTGCGGTCGTCGCCGATGACCTCGAGTTTCACCCAGTCGGTTCCGAACGCCTCGCGGGACAGCTGGGCGGTGAGCACAGCCTCCCGGGCGGTCTGGCAGCCGGCCGTGTTGGGCAGCAGCCGGACGCCGCAGCGGCTGAGCACCTCCATCATCGAGCTGCCCGCGGCGGCCTCGACCCGGCGCAGCGCCACGGTGACCAGCTGGGTGCCCGAGGCGCGCACCACTTCCTCCAGCACCTCGAGACTGGGCAGCCCGCCGGTGCCGAGAACCAGCCGGGAGGTGAACGTCTCCCCGCCCAGGACGAACGGGTCGGCCGCCTCCTCGTGCGGGCCCCCTTGCAGGGGCCCGCTGCGAGCTTGCGAGCGGTGGGGGGCAAGGGGGCCCTTCAACATCTCAACCTCCTGCGGTGGGGGCGAGCACCTCGAGGCGGTCGCCGGGGGAGAGCTCGGTCGCCGTCCAGCGGCTGCGCGGCACGACGTCGCCGTTGAGCGCAACCGCGACGCGGTCGTGCCCGCCGCTGCGCGCGGCGACGAGCACCGCGACGGTGGCGCCGTCGGTCAGGTCGGTGGGGGCTCCGTTGACGGTCACCTGGATGCTCATCGGTGCACGAACCTCTCGACGGTGAACGGGACGGCGAGCTCCGGAAGTTCGCCGGTGAACAGCAGCTCAGCGATGACGTCGGCGGTCACCGGGGTCAGCAGCACGCCGTTGCGGTGGTGCCCGGTGGCCAGCACCAGGCCGGGCAGCGCGCTGGGACCGAGCAGCGGGGCGTTGTCCGCGGTGCCCGGCCGCCAGCGGGCGAGGGTCTCGACCAGCTCCAGCTCGGTCACTCCCGGGACGACCTCGATGGCGTCGTGCAGCAGGTCGTGTACCCCGCCCGCGGTGACGGTCGGGTCGAACCCGCGGTCCTCGACGGTGGCCCCCACGATCAGCCCGCCCGCGCCATAGGGCACCAGATAGACGTGCCGGCCGCGGACCAGCGCCCGCACGGTGCCCGACAGCAGTCCCTCGGCACCGGCCAGCCGGAGGATCTGCCCCTTCACCGGCCGCACCGGCAGCGGAGGGACGCCGGGCAGCCCGGCGCTCTCCGCACCCAGCGCCAGGACGACGGTGCCGGCGTCCACCGTGCCGCCGCCGGACAACTGCAGCCCGGTGGCCCGGCCGCCGGCGACCTGCACCGCGGCGACCCGGTCGGCGACGACGTGCACCCCGGCGGCGATCGCGGCGGCCAGAAGTGCGGCGTGCAGTGCCCGACCGTCCACCGAGTGGTCGCCGGCGACCGCCAGGCCGCCGCGCACCCGCGGGGTCAGCGACGGCTCGCGCCGTCGGGTGTCCCGAGGAGTGAGCCGCTCGGCGGGCAGACCCAGCTCGCGCTGGTAGTCGTGCAGCGCGTCCAGTGCCGCGACGTCGTCGGCGTCGAAGCCGACGACCAGGGTGCCGGCGGTGCGCAGCCCGACCGGCAGGCCGCTGGCGGCCTCCAGCTCGGCGGCGAAGGCACCGTAGCGCTGCAGCGAGGCCTGGCACAGCCGCAGCAGCGCCTCCTCGCCATAGGCGGCCTCGGTGACCGGGGCGAGCATCCCGGCCGCCGCGGCCGAGGCGCCGGTGCCGGGGGCGTCGTCCACGACGGTCACCGACAGCCCGCGCTGCGCGGCCCGCCAGGCCACCGCCAGGCCGATGAGGCCACCTCCGGCGATCGCGACGTCGGTCATGCCAGTGCCCGCAGCAACTCGCGGGTGGCGGCAGCCGGGTCGGCCGCGCCGGACACCGCGCCGACCACCGCGACGCCGGACGCCCCGGCAGCCAGCAGCTCGGCGACCCGCGCGGCGGTCACCCCGCCGATGGCGATGACCGGCACGTCGACGGCCTCGGCGACCGCCCGGATGCCGGCCGGACCGAGGGCGTCGGGGAGTCCCGTCTTTGTCTGGGTGGGGTAGGCGGGCCCGACCCCGAGGTAGTCCGCGCCCTCGGCGACCAGCTGCCGGGCCAGCCCGGGCTCGCGCGCCGTTCCGCCGAGCAGGTGGTGCGGTCCGGCGATGCGGCGGGCGGCGGCCAGCGGCAGGTCCCCGGTGCCCAGGTGGGTGCCGTCGGCGCCGACGGCCAGGGCGACGTCGACCCGGTCGTTGACCAGACAGGTCGCGCCGGCCGGCGCGCACAGCTCGACGACGGCGCGGGCGAAGTCGTGCAGCTCGCGGTCGGTGCAGCCCTTGGCGCGTACCTGGACCACCGGGGCGCCGGCGGCGACGGCCGCGGCCACGGCGTCCAGCGCGGCCGGTCCACCGCGCGCGTCGGTGAGCACGTGCAGCCGGCCCAGCGGGCGGGTCATGCTGACCGGCGGGCGCGCAGCGCCCCGGGCAGGACGAGCAACGCGGTGAGGACGGCGGCCACGGCCAGGCTCACCAGGGACGCCGACCACCCGTTGGCCGGGTCGATGCCCAGGTCGGCCTGCCGGGCGCCCCACCACGCCGTCCAGGCCGCACCCACGCCGCCGAAGTAGGTGGGCAGGGTCAGCTGGTAGGCAACGAACCCGGCCAGCCACGGCAGCAGCAGGAGCAGGCGGCCCGGCGCGGTGTCCGAGGTGTCCCAGCGGCCGCGGGGCAGCAGCCAGTAGGCGACGACGAAGACGCCGACCAGCGGTACGAACACCGCGCCGATGAGGAAGAGGAACGGCTCGTAGGCAGCGATGTCGAAGGTCAGCGCCAGCAGCGTCGCGACGGCGCCGACCACGAGCGCGAGCACCCGGCGGTCCGCCCGGGCAACCACGTTCTGCGCCGACACGGCCGTTGAGTACAGGTTGGCGAACGCCTCGTCCAGCTCCACCACGATGAGCACCAGGACGGCGAGGGCGCCCAGCGGCACGGCCAGCAGCGCGTCGACGACGTCCAGCCCTGAGCTGCCGTAGGCCGCCAGCGCCAGCACCCCGAGGGTGAACATGGCGGCGGTGGCGAGGCCGTAGCCGGCGGTCGCGCCGGTGAAGGCGCCCCGCGCGGTGCGGTTGTGCCGGGTGTAGTCGGCGGCGAGCGGGAACCAGGAGACCGGCAGGGCGATGACGATGTCGGTCGCCGTCCAGAACGACGTCGCCCCGCCGCCGTCGATCGGCGGCAGCGGCTCGGCCAGCACCTGGACGAACAGGTAGACGATCGCGGCGAGGGCGGCCCAGACCGCGTAGCGGGACAGCACCCGGACCACGCCCAGCGGGCGCAGCGCCATGGCCGTGGCGAGCACCCCGGCGGCCAGCACGAACGGCCAGCGCGGTGCGCCGAGCGCGCGGGAGGCGGCCTCGGCGATGATCACGATCTCGAAGGTGGCCCAGCCGACGCACTGCACCAGGTTGAGGGCCGTGGGCAGGTAGGAGGCCCGCCGGCCGAGCAGGCCGCGCAGCAGGACCATGGCCGGGACGCCCTCCCGGGCGCCGGCGGCCGCGCCCAGGCCCAGCAGCACCGACCCGATGACCGCGCCGACGACGACCGCGCCGAGGGTCACCGCCAGCGGCCGGCCGGGCAGGACGACGAAGACGGCGGCCACCGGCAGCAGCACGCTGATGCCGAGGTTGCCCCACAGGCCCAGCGAGTCGCGCAGGCCCAGCGTGCGGGCCGCCGGATCGGTGAGGGTGAGGGGTGCGTCGCCGGTCGCGGCGGGACGGAGGGTCTCCGACGTGCTCATCGTGGTGCGCTCCCTACGCCGGCATTACCCGGTCAGGTTCCAGCGGTCGGCGGCGTTCAGCCGCCCTCTCAGCCCGGTCCTCCGAGCTCCCGCACATGGCTTCGAGCCATGACGGAGCCACCTTAGGCGCTCTCGTAGAGTTCCGCCCCGTGCCGGTCGCCGAGCTGTTGCAGCGCCACGCCGAGGCCTGGCGGCGAGCCACCGCGCACCCGTTCCTGGTCGCCGTCCGGGACGGGTCCGTTCCACGCGCCGCCTTCGACACCTGGCTGGTGCAGGACGCCCGCTTCGTCGCCGACCTGCTGGTCTTCCAGGCCCGGCTGCTGGCCCGCGCGCCCCGGCCGGCGCAGGCGGTGCTCGCCGCCGGGCTGGTCTCGCTGGTCGAGGAGCTGGCCTGGTTCGAGGAGCAGGCCGCCGTCCGCGGGCTGGACCTGTCGGCGCCGGCGCTACCGGCGACCGCGGCCTACGCCGGGCTGCTGGCGCGGCTGGACGCCGCCGACGTCCCCACCGCGCTGCTGGCGCTGTGGACGATCGAGCGCACCTACCTGGACGCCTGGTCGGCGGCCAGCCCCGGCGCGCCGGAGTACCGGGAGTTCGTCGAGCACTGGACCGTCCCGCATTTCGCCGGGTACGTGGCCGGCCTGGAGGCGGCCGCGGACGACGCGGGCAGTGCTGCCGGCGACGCGGTGTTCCTGGAACTGGTTGCGGCCGAAACCGTCTTCTGGGACATGGCGGTCGGCGCCTCGTGAGCGGCCTCGCCGTTCGGTTGTGGGCGGAGAACGCCGACCTGGTCGCGGCGGCGCTGGCCCACCCCTTTGTCACCGGCATCGCCGACGGCACGCTGCCGCGGGAGCGGTTCGCCGGCTACGTCGCCCAGGACGCCTTCTTCCTCGAGGCGTTCGCCCGTGGCTACGCCCTGGGCGTGGCCCACAGCACCGACCGGGCCGGGCTGGACGCTTTCGCCGACCTGCTGGCCGGGGTGCGCGGGGAGCTGCGGCTGCACGACTCCTACGCGGGGCGGTGGGGTATCGACCTGGCGACGGTGCAGCCGCTGCTGGCAACGTCGGCCTACACCGACTTTCTGCTGGCCACCGCGTCGCTGGGCGGAACTGCACTGACCTGTGCGGCGATGACGCCGTGCATGCGGCTCTACGCCTTCCTCGGGCAGACCCTGGCACCCCGGGTCGATCCGGGCAGCGGCTACGCGGAGTGGGTCACCACCTACGCCGACGATGCCTTCGAGGAGCTGGCCGGCACGCTGGAGCGGCTGCTGGACGCAGCTGCCGACACCCCGGAGGTCCATCGGGCCTACCGCCGGGCAATGCAGCTGGAGGTCGGCTTCTTCGACGCCGCGTGGTCCGGCGCGTGACCCGGGTCGCCCTGCGCGTCCCGTCGGACCCCTGGGTGACACTGCGCGGGTGACGTCCGTCCTGCTCCGCCGGGCTGCCGGGGCCGTGGAGGCGCGGCAGCTCGCGCCGGACGGGGTGCTCGCCGAGGTCACCCGGCTCGATGCCGCCCGGCTGCCCTCCTTCGTGCGGGAGCGGGAGGCCGCCCGGCCCCGCTGGGTGTGGGACGACACCACCCGCTGGTACCCCGGGCTGCTCGCGGCCGGCATCCGGGTCGAGCGGTGCACGGACCTGCGCCTGTGCCACGCCGTCCTGCGCCGGTCGCCGTTCGTCGACCAGTCCCGGCTGCGCGGCGACGACGTTGCCGGCTGGGACGCGCTGCAGCCGATCGCCGCCCCCGAACCCGCGCTCTTTCCGCTCGACGACCCCGCCGACGCCCTCGACCCGGGAGCCGAGCACGACCGGCAGCAGGCCGCCCTCGCCGCGTCGCCGCAGCGGAGACGACTCGGTCTGCTGCTGGCGGCGGAGTCCTCCGGCGCCCTGGCCGCGGCCGAGATGACGCACGCCGGGCTGCCGTGGCGCGCCGACGTCCACGACCGGCTGCTGACCGAGCTGCTCGGTCCGCGCCCGGCGGCCGGCCGGCGGCCGGTGGTGCTGGACCGGCTGCTGCCGGCGATCCGGGCGGCGTTCGGCGCTCCGGCGCTGAACCCGGACTCACCCGGTGACCTGCTGCGCACCCTGCAGGCGGCGGGCCTGCCGGTGACCGACACCCGCTCCTGGACGCTGGAGCAGCTGGACCACCCGGGCATCCCGCCCCTCCTGGAGTACAGGAAGCTCCTGCGGCTGCTGCAGGCGAACGGCTGGAGCTGGCTGGGCACCTGGGTGCGCGACGGCCGGTTCCGCTCGTACTTCCTGCCCGGGGGCGTCGTGACCGGGCGGTGGGGCTCCTCCGGTGGTGGCGCGCTCTCCGTCCCCACGCAGCTGCGCCCCGCGGCGGTCGCCGACGAGGGCTGGCGGTTCGTGGTCGCCGACGTCGCGCAGCTGGAGCCCCGGGTGCTCGCCGGCATGAGCGCGGACACGGCCATGGCCAAGGCGGCGCGGGCGTCGGACCTGTATCAGGGCATGGTCGACAGCGGTGCGGTGGCGGCCCGCAGCGACGCCAAGCTCGGGATGCTCGGGGCCATGTACGGCGGCACCCGGGGAGAGAGCGGGCGGATGGTCGCCCTGATGACCCGCGAGTATCCGCGGGCGGTCGGGCTCGTCGAGCAGGCCGCCCGCGCCGGGGAACGCGGCGAGGTGGTGCACACCCTGCTCGGCCGGGGATCGCCGGTCCCCGGGGGGGCCTGGGCGGGCACCCTCGACGGCGACGAGCCGCCGGAGCCGGGCGGCTCGACGGAGGAGCGGGACCGCCACCGGCGGGCCTGGGGGCGGTTCACCCGTAACTTCGTCGTCCAGGGCACCGGCGCCGAGTGGGCCCTGTGCTGGCTGGCCGATCTGCGGAACCGGCTGTGGCGGCTGGGTACTTCGGGAACGGTGAGCGACCGCCCCCACCTGGTGTTCTTCCTGCACGACGAGGTCGTCGTCCACACGCCCGCGGAGCTGGCCGACGAGGTCAGCGCGGCGGTGCGCGCGGCCGCGGCCGGCGCCGGCCGCCTGCTGTTCGGTTCCTTCCCGGTCGACTTTCCGCTGGAGGTCTCGGTCGTCGGTTCGTGGGCCGACGCCGGCTGAGCCCGCTCAGCCCAGAGCGGTGCGCAGCCGGACCAGCAGGGCCTCCCCGTCGGGCACGCCCAGCCCGGTACAGGGGTCCCAACCCGGACCGGCGTCGTAGGCGCCGTTGCTGCCGCTGGTGACGTCCCGGAACCCGGCCGCCACCTCCCCGGCCGACAGTCCGGCGTAGATCAGTGGCTGCAGGAGCCCGGGCCGCTGGCCCAAGGCCTCCGCCAGCCGGCAGGTCAGCGCGGACCACAGCGGGGAGACGGCGCTGGTGCCGCCGAAGACGGCGTCGGTGCCGTCGACCCGGACCTGGTAACCGGTCGACGGGTCGGCGTCGGCGGAGACGTCGGGCACCCCGCGCCCGTGTCGGCCGGTGTCGGCGTCCCCGGGCACGCGGACGCCGTCCTGCCAGTCCGGAACGGCGAATACGGCGCTCACCCCGCCGCCGGTGCCGCCCTGCCCGGTGCCGTGGAACCAGACCGTCTCGCTGCTGACCTCTCCGGTGTCAGGGTCGGCGCGCAGCGTCGTGCCGCCGCAGGCCAGGGCGTGCGGGCTGGAGGCGGGGAAGTCGACGTGCGCCTGGCCGTCGGGAGCGTTGTCGGTGCTCCCGTCGTCGCCGGCGGCCGCGCAGACGGTCACCCCGAGGGCGGCGGCGTCGGCCAGCGCCTCGTCCATGGCGGTGCGCGCCTGCGCCGTCCACTCGTCCTCGTTCTGCCCCCAGCTGATGCTCACCGCGGTCGGCGTCGGGTCGGCGTGGACCGCGGTGCTGAGCGCGTCGAGGAACCCGCGGTCGGTGTTGGGCGCGAAGTAGACGACCAGGTCCGCACCGGGGGCCAGCGCGCCGGCGACCTCGATGTCCAGCAGCACCTCTCCGTCGGCGCCGTTCGGGTCGCCCTCGGGGGCGTTGGCCGCACCGTCGACGCCGACCGCGGTGACCGTCGGCGGGTCGGCGAGCCCGATCGTCGTCCAGTAGGCGTCCAGGTCGGCCTGGGTGTAGCCGCCGCCGAGCTCCAGGATGGCCAGGCGCTGCCCACGGCCGTCGGTGCCTGATGGGAAGCGGTAGACCCGGCCCAGCTCCAGCGGGGTGAAGGTGGTGTCGACTGCGGCGGCCGGCCGGAACAGCGCCCGGGCCTGCGGGCGGTCATCGAGACCGAGGACGGCGGTGACCACGCCGGCCAGCGGCGCGGGCACGGCCAGGTCGCCGGAGCGCTGCCGGTGGGGCACCAGCCGATCGGCGACCGGGTCGGGGGACTCCACCCGCGACAGACTCACGCCGAACACCCGCGAGAAGGTCGCCACGTCACCGGCGACCTGCACCCGCCGGGAGGGCAGGTCGACGGCGGTGATCCGAAGGCCCTCCGCGGTCAGCGCCGCCGTCACCGTTTCGGCGTCGGCCGGGTCGGCGCCGTGGGTCTCGGCGAACTCGGCGCGACCCATCGGGGCAGGGCGACCGGTGCCGGCCGGGAGGGCGGTGCGCCGGCGCAGCACGAGGGTCACCTCGAGCGGCGCGGCGTCGTCCAGCGGGCCCGCGGCCTGTGCGGCGGCCACCGGGCGGCGCGCGCTGCCCGGGAGCGTCGGCCGATCGGCTGCCGTGGTGGGGGAGCTGTCGTCTGCCATGCGAGCAGGGTGCGCCAGGGGTCTGACGATCTGCTGGGGGAGCGGCGTGTCGCCGCCCGGCTGGTCAGGTCACGCGGGCCGGGTCGGCGGAGGTGGGGGCAGCTGGGCGGACGCCGGGACGCCGCCGGTCCCCCCGTGCGGCCCGGGCGCCTGGATGTCGGTGCCCTCGACCGCGGGGCCCGGCGAACACCCGGTGAGGGTCAGCGCGGCTGCCGCGAGCAGCCCCGCGGTCGTCCTCCGACACCTGTCGACGTCCATGTCGCCTCGGTCCACCACGAACTCCGGACGGCAGGTCTCTCCGCCCGGACCGCAGCATGGACCCGGCCGTGGGTCTGCGGCGCCGTACCGGCGTCGGGCCCGGGCGGCGACGCAGCTGACCGGCGCGTAGGTGCAGGCCGTAGCAGGGTCCATGCGCAGCGACGTCCCGGTCGAGGACTTCCGGCGGACACCCCTGGCAGGGCCGCGCGGACCACCTGATGAGATGCAGGGTGGGAGAACAGGCTCGGGGACGGCGATTCGGAGCCTCCGCGGGCCATCTGAGAGCTCGACGAGGAGATGCAGTGGCACAGCAGAGGACGGCGATCGTCACCGGGGCAGCGCGCGGGATCGGCGCGGCCATCGCGAAGCGGTTCGCGAAGGACGGCATGGCCGTCGCGGTGCTCGACCTGGACGAGGGCGCCTGCGCGGGCGCCGTCGAGGTGATCCAGAAGGCCGGCGGCGAGGCCCTGGCCGTGGGCGCGGACGTGTCGGACGAGGCGTCGGTCAACGCCGCCGTCGAGCGCGTCGCGCAGGAGCTGGGCGCCCCCACCGTGCTGGTGAACAACGCCGGGATCACCCGGGACAACCTGCTGTTCAAGATGTCCGTCAGCGACTGGGACGCCGTCATGGGCGTGCACCTGCGTGGCGCCTTCCTGATGAGCAAGGCCGCCCAGAAGCACATGGTCGAGGCCGAGTTCGGCCGGATCGTCAACCTGTCCAGCGTGTCGGCGCTGGGCAACCGGGGGCAGGTCAACTACTCCGCGGCCAAGGCGGGCATGCAGGGCTTCACCAAGACCCTGGCCATCGAGCTGGGCCGCTACAACGTGACCGCCAACGCCATCGCCCCGGGCTTCATCGAGACCGAGATGACCGCACAGACCGCCGAGCGGGTGGGCGTGCCGTTCGAGCAGTTCAAGGAGATGGCGGCCAAGCAGATCCCGGTCGCCCGGGTCGGCCAGCCCGAGGACATCGCGCACACCGCGTCGTTCCTGGTCAGCGAGGGTGCCGGCTTCGTGTCCGGCCAGGTCATCTACGTGGCCGGCGGCCCCCGCGCCTGAAGAAGGGCCCCCTCCGCCGGGCCAGGACGGCGGTGAGCGCCGTCCAGGCCCGCACCGGGACCACCCGGGCGAGCTTCATGGTCAGCATCATCCGGACCGGGAATACCACCTCGGCCTTGCCCTTCCTGATCCCGTCGGCAATCGTGCGGGCGGCTTCCTCCGGGGAGACCATGAACGGCATCGGAAACCGGTTCCGATCGGTCATCGGGGTGCGCACGAACCCCGGCGACAGCGTCTGGACGACGACGCCCCGCACGCCCAGCGATCCGCGCAGCGCCTCGAACAGGTTCAGCAGCGCGGCCTTGCTCGCGCCGTAGGCCTCCGAGCCGGGCAGGCCGCGGTAGCCGGCGACCGACGCCATGCCCACGATCGTCCCGCGGCCCTCGGCGAGCATCGTCGGGACGACGGCCTCCAGCGAGTGCACCGTGCCCATCAGGTTGACCTGCAGGTGGTCGGCGAAGGCCTGCGAGTCCCACGGTTCCACGTGGAACTGCGACCAGGTGCCGGCGTTGAGGACGGCGACGTCGATCCCGCCGAGGGCCTCCCGCACCGTCTGACCGGCGGCGACGGTCGCCGCGCGGTCGGTGACGTCCACCGGGACGACGGTCATCCGCCCGGCGGCCACCTCGGCCAGCTTCTCCCCGTTGCGGGCGCTGATCGCCACCCGCGCCCCCCGGTCGGCGAGCTCCCGGGCCAGCGCGGCGCCGATGCCGGACGAGGCGCCGGTGACCCAGATGCGTGCTCCTGCGATGTCCACGCGGCCCAGCCTGGATGATGGGCTGATAGCAGCGCGCAAGGGGTCCCGCCGCGCGCCGTCAGGCGCACCGTCCGGCCGGGTCGGTCCCGGCGAGTTCGTGGTCTACCCGGGAGTGCCGGGCAGGATGTACGAGCTGCTGGAGCGGGTGTCCGCCGCGGCCGGCGACTCACCGGACCGCGGCGACCCGGGCATCAGCCTGGACCGCACCCGGCTGACGCTGCGCTGGTACGGGGAGCTGCCTGCCGACGTGCGGTCGGTCGTCGAGGCCGCGACCGGGTTCGACGTGGCGGTCGAGCAGACCGAGTTCCGGCCCGGTGACCTGCGGGCCGAGGCGGACCGGCTTGCCCGCGAGCACGCGCCGACCGTCACGAGCGCAACGGCCCGTCCGGAGGGCGACGGCATCGACGTCCTGGTCGCACCGGCGGCCGCCGGGGCCGTGGGCGGTCCGGACGACGCGCTGGCGGCAGCCGGAGTCACCAGCCCGTTCCCGTTGGTTCCCGAGGTCGGCGAGGTCCCGCCCGCCTGAGGTGGGCGCTCAGCCGACGGCGGTACGCCCGGCGGAGGAGAGGTCGGCGACCTCGTGCGCCCCCAGGGCGATCAGACGCACGGCCTGGGCGGTCAGGGGGGAGGGGCAGCGCGGGCGACCTCCACGTCGGTGAGCGGGCGGTCCGGCGTCAACGCGGCCCGGCCATCGCGGTTCCCGGACGCGCGCCTTCGGGAAGCGGCCTGATGCTGCTCACCGCCTGGGCGCTCGTCGCGTCCGGCGGCGGGACGGTCAACGGCCGGGTGCGCTCCGAGGTGCCCGCGCCCTGCGAGCGAGCCCGCACCCCGAGCGCGGATCGGTCGGAGTGCCTCGGCGCGGATTTCATTGCACAAGGCGCTTCCGCAGCTGGACGTCCGCCATCCCTTCGACGGGGATGTCTTCGACACGGCCGGTCTCGACGTAGCCGTGCCGCTCGTAGAACCGGGGTGCCTGGAAGGTGAACGAACTGACGATGATCTGGCGGCATCCGCGTTCTCGTGCCACGTGTTCGGCTGCTGCAAGGAGGCGGCCACCCCAGCCCTCTCCGAGCGCCGTCACGGACCCGCAGCATGCTGATCCCGGCGGACGTGCCCCATGTCCAACCGCGGCGGCCGGCGACGAGCAGTCCGCCATCGTCGTCGACTCTGACGGTGATCTTCCGCTGGTCACCGAAGCCCGTCGCCGTGAGGTTGTAGGCGTCGAGTCCAGCGTTCAGCTGTTCGTCGAGATCGTCGTCGCTCTCGCCGATCATCAGGCGGCCGTCGTCGCTCCGCGGCCAGCAGTGCGAACGCGACCACGGCCGTGAGCACGCCACCGATCGGCAGCGGTACTCCGAACAGCAGCTTCAGCGCGACCGCGCCGCCGGCGATCTCGGTCAGGTCGGTGGCGACGGCGACCGCCTCGGCCTGCGCCCACAGCCCCCGGACCACCGGGCGGGGCAGCCGTTCGCGGCAGCAGCTGGCCAGGTCGCGCCCGGTCGCCAGCCCCAGCTCGGACGGGCCGACCCGTGGCCCCCGGGGTCAGGTCAGGCCGGCCTGGCCGGGGAGGCGCACCAGCGTCCAGATCGGCAGCTCGTGGTCCACCGCCGTCCGGGTGCTGGAGGTGACGGCGAAGCCGAACCGCTCGAACCAGCGGACGGCGGTCGAGGTGTAGGCGGTCAGCGCGGCCGGCACGCCGTCGGCGTCGCACCGCTCGAGCACCGGCGCGAGGACGGCGGCACCCAGCCCGGTCCGGCGGCTGGCCCGGCGCGTGCCCACCGCGTCCAGCCACCAGTGCGGCTCCTCCGGCCGGCCTGGGGCGGCCAGCTGCTCGCTGGCCAGCACCACCCGGTGCCGGGAGCCGAAGGCCTTGGGGAGGTCGCGGTCGAGCACCGCCTGCAGGTCGACGGCCGGTGCGGGGGCGCCGGGGGCGGTCCACGCGGCCACGGCCGCGCAGTCGACGGTGACCCACGTCGTCCCGGCGTCCACGCCGGCCAGTCCGGCGCACACCTCCGCCCAGCGGTGCAGCCGCTGCGCGCGGCCGTCCTCGGGGAAGGCCCAGGAGGTCCACCGGTAGTCGGGATAGGCGGCGGCCAGGGTGGCGGCCAGCCGCGGGACGTCCGCCCGGACGGCCACGCGGGCGGCGATCGGGGCGCTCACCGGCAGATCAGACCACAGCCGGACGCCGGCACCCCGCGGCGTACGCCATGCTGCTGGTGGCCCGGCTCCTCCGACCGGACCGGCGACCGCAGTGCTCGAGAGGAGCGACCCGTGGCGTTCTACCGGCAGGTGGGCAGCGTTCCGCTCAAGCGGCACACCCAGCACCGCCGTCCCGACGGTGGGTTGTACTCCGAGGAGTTGATGGGCGAGGAGGGGTTCAGCAGCGACTCCTCGCTGCTGTACCACCGGGGCATCCCCTCGGCGCTGGTCGACGCCCGCCCCTGGGAGCTGCCCGATCAGACGCTGACGGCCAACACCCCGCTGGTGCCGCGGCACCTGAAGCTGCACGACCTGTTCCCCGGAGAGGAGACCATGTCGTCGCAGGAGCGCAGGGCCGTGGACCCGGTGACCGGACGGCGGCTGGTGCTGGGCAACGCCGACGTCCGGATCTCCTACGCCGTGAGCAGCCTGACCAGCCCGTACTACCGCAACGCCACCGGCGACGAGTGCGTCTACGTCGAGCGCGGGACGGCGACCGTGGAGACCGTCTTCGGCGCGCTG
>NZ_FNOZ01000032.1 GCF_900107175.1 Modestobacter sp. DSM 44400
CAACACCTACCTCACGGCCGGTGCAGGCGGGGGACCGCCACCTCAACTTCCACGAGACCCGGGACAACCTCGTCCTGCCCGACGGCGAGGTCCTGCCGCTGTGCCGACTGCGCTCTGTCGGCTCGGCTACGGTCTGGGGCTTCGCGATCTACCGGGCCAGCCACGACGACTACGAAGACAACGTCCTGCCCAGCGGCTCACCCACCGGCACCGCCGAAGAGGCGCTCGACTGCGCCTGTGGCCTCTACCTCAACAACCCAACCGCCTGGACGGCGGACCCCCGACGTTCCAACGGCGGGGACCACTAGCCATGCCGGCAGTGACCGGGAAGGGGGACGACGGCGCGCCGACGTGCTGCGCGCCTGAGCTCTGGAGACCACCATGGTGCGGTGATCACGACCCCGCTCACCCGTTGGTTCGATCTGCAGGCCCCGGTTTTCGGCGCCCCGATGGCCGGCGTCGCCGGCGGTGAGATGGCTCGCGCGGTCTCGCTGGGCGGCGGGCTGGGGATGATCGGCGTCGGCAACCTCACCGACCCCGACTGGCTGACCGGGCAGGCCCGGCTGCCCGAGGAGTCCGACGTCTCCTTCGGCGTCGGGCTGATGGCCTGGGTGCTCGCCGACCGACCCGAGCTGCTCGCCGCCACCATCGCCGTCCAGCCGGCGCTGGTGTCGGTCTCCTTCGGCGACCCGGGGCCCTACGTCGGTCCGCTGCACGACGCCGGTATCGCGGTGGCGACCGCGGTGAACACCCGGGAGGACGCCGACCGGGCCACCGACGCCGGCGCGGACGTCCTGGTCGTGCAGGGCACCGAGGCCGGCGGGCACACCGGGCGCCGGGCCACGCTGCCCCTGCTGCAGGAGGTGCTGGCCATCACCGACCGACCGGTGCTGGCCGCCGGTGGCATCGCCACCGGGGCCGGGCTGGCCGCCGTGCTCGTGGCGGGGGCGGCCGGGGCGTGGATCGGCACCCCACTGCTGGCCTGCCCCGAAGGGCTCAACAACGCGGCTGCGCGCCAGCGCGTCCGGGCCGCCGGCGGGGACCGCACCGTGCTGACCCGTGCCTTCGACATCGCCCAGGGCTTGGCCTGGCCCGAGCGGTGGCCGGGCCGGGCGCTGGTCAACGAGTTCACCGAGACCTGGCACGGCCGGGAGGCCGAGCTGCGCGGCGACACCCGGGCGGCCGAGCAGGTGCGCGCCGCACGCCGGGACGGCGACCTGGACCACTCTCCCGTCTACGCAGGGGAGTCGGTCGGCCTGGTCACCGGCGAGGAGTCGGCCACCGACGTCGTCCGCCGGCTGGCCGCCGACGCGGAAGTCACCCTTCGGGGGGTGCCCCGGTTGCTCTCGACCTGACGGGTGCCGGCCGGATGTGATGATCACCTCCGGTCCGGCGCCGTGGACCACAGGCCGTCGAGAGGTCATCCGTGCAGAGCACCACCGCCGCACCCCCGAGCGACAGCTCACTGAGCGATGTCCGATCGCCGAGGCAGCAGCCGCCCAAGATCTGGGCACGGCGCCTCGCCATCGCCGTCCTGGTGCTGGTCGTGGCGGTCGGCGCGACCGGCTGGCTCGGCGTGCACAGCGCCGAGGTGACCGCCGAGGGCGGCGGCTACACGATGTCCGTCCAATACCCGCGAGTTGCCCGGGCCGGCTGGGACATCCCGTGGACGGTCACCGTCACCGCGCCGGGCACCTTCCCCGATGAGGTGACGCTGGCGGTGACGTCGGACTGGTTCGACCTCTTCGAGAGCCAGGGCATGAGCCCGCAACCGAGCGAGGAGTACTCCGACGCCACCATGTCCTACTTCGTGCTGGACACGCCGCCCACCGGGAACACGTTGACCTTTGACTTCGACACCTACGTGCAGCCCACGGCGCAGCTCGGCGCGTCCGCGGACGTCTGGCTGATCGTCGACGACCAACGGGTCGCCTCCGTCGAGTACCGGACCTGGCTGGTGCCCTGATGGAGGTCGTCGTCCGGGCGCTCGTCTTCGCCGTCTTCCTGTTCGTCGTCACCCGGGTGGTGGGCCGGGCCACGCTCAGCGAGCTGACGGCCTTCGAGCTCATCATGTACGTGGTGATGGGCGACCTGATCCAGCAGGCGGTGACCCAGCAGGACTACTCGGTGACCGGCGGCATCCTGGCGATCAGCGTCTTCGCGCTGCTCACCATCGCCGCCGGGTACGCCGTCCGGCGGTGGCGCCAGGTCCGGCCGACGCTGCACGGCGTGCCCTACGTGCTGATCCGCGGCGGCGAGCTGGTGGCGGAGACGATGCGGATGGAGCGGGTGTCGATGGACGACCTGCTGATCGCCGTCCGGCAGCAGGGCATCCTCCGCTTCAGCGACATCGACCTGGCCGTGCTGGAGACCAACGGCCGGATCTCCTTCTTCACCGGCAAGGGCACCAGCGACGGCGCCGCGGCGCCACCGGACCAGCTGGGCTGAATCAGACCGCGCAGGTGCCGTCCTCGCAGCCGCGGGCCTCCTCGGCGTCCAGCCCGGCCTCGGCGCCCAGCTCGACGAGGGAGTCGACGTCGAACACCGGGCGCTGCTCCTCGAAGTAGGCGTGCAGCAGCCGCCACGACGTCGGACCACACCTCGATCTGCCTGCCGCGCCCCACCGGACCCCGGCCGGGCTCATTCCAGCTCGCCGGCCTCCGGCGCCCGGAACCGCGCCTTCCCGTTCCCGGGGGTGGGGTCGAGGAAGACGTAGCGGACGCCGGGGTGCCGCGCGACCAGCCGCCGTTCGGCCTCGTCGGCGGCCCGCTCGATGTCGGCGACCGTGGCGCTGTCGGCGAAGTCCACCTTCGCCGACACGATCACCTGCCCGGGGCCGATCACCGAGGTGAGCAGGAACGGGACGTCGTCCACCAGGTCCATGCCGGCCAGCTCGTCCTTGAGCTCCTGCTGGGTCGTCCCCGGCAGGGACTGGCCGATCAGCAGGGACACATTGGCCTGCGCCAGGACGCCGGCCACCAGGATCAGCAGCAGGCCGATGAGGATGGCGGCGATGCCGTCCCACACCGGGTCGCCGGTCATCTGCTCCAGGAAGAGCCCGAGGGCGGCGAGGACCAGGCCGACGAGCGCGGCGCTGTCCTCGAAGGTGACCGCCTTGATGGTGGTGTCCGTGGTGTGCTGCAGGTACCGGCGGGACGTCGTCCCGTGCTCCTTCGCCTCGCCGCGGACCTGGCGCACGGCTTTCACCAGTGAGCCGCCCTCGAGCACGAAGGAGACGGCCAGCACGATGTAGGAGATCGTCGGCGAGCCCTGCTCCTCACCTCCCAGGATGGTCGTCACGCCCTGGTAGATCGAGAAGCCGGCGCCGACGCCGAAGGTGCACAGCGAGGCGATGAACGCCCAGAAGTACGTCTCCCGGCCGTAGCCGAACGGGTGCCGGGCATCCGCGGCCCGGTTCCCGCGCTTGAGGGCGACGAACAGCAGCACCTCGGTGACGGTGTCGGCCAGCGAGTGCGCCGCCTCCGACAACATCGCCGAGGAGTGGCTGATCAGGCCGCCGACGAGCTTGGCGACGGCGATGGCCAGGTTGACCGCGCCCGCCACGATCACGGTGCCGGTCGACTCCCCGCCGGAGCCCTTCTCCGCCTTGCCCCCACTACTGCCCCCGGTGGCCTCCTCGGCCAGTGCGTGCCCGGTGGTCGGAGCTGGTTGCGTCATGCGACCACCCGTGCCCCGCCGGGGGCGGGGGCAACCGCGACGTCATGCCCTCCTCGTCGGCGGGGGCAGGGGGTCCTTCGTCAGCGGACGCCGACGAGGTCGACGACGAAGACCAGGGTCGCGCCGGGCTTGATGACGCCGCCGGCCCCGCGCTCGCCGTAGGCCTTGTGCGCCGGGATGGTCAGCCTGCGGCGGCCGCCCACCTTCATGCCCTCGATGCCCTCGTCCCAGCCCTGGATGACCATGCCGACGCCGAGCTGGAACTCCAGCGGGTCGCCCCGGTCCCAGGAGGCGTCGAACTGCTCGCCGCCGTCGTGGGTGACGCCCACGTAATGGGCCTGGACCAGGCTGCCGCGGGTGGCCTCCGGGCCGTCACCCACCACCAGGTCCTCAACCACCAGGTCGTCGGGGACCGGTCCGGTCGGCGGTTCGACGTCGGGTCGGGTCAGCTCTGCCACGGAAGTGCTCCTCGGGTCGGTGCCGGGGCCGGTCCCCGGCGGCACTGGACCCATCCAAGCCGCCCGCGCCCTGCCCAGCCAGCGGGGGCCTGCCGCGCCGGGGTTCCGCAGGACCCGGCTGCACGGGACGGTAGGTTGCATGCGCGAGTGGGTCGACGCCGACCGCCGCCGGCGCGCTCGGCGAGCCGGACCGGGCCCGGTCCATGAAGGCGCGGCGATGGAGGTGGGTGTGGTCCCGGAGCTGCCCTCGGGACCCGCGGGCGACGACCTGTTCGCCGACGGCGGCGAGTGCGGCCGGCTGATGGCCACCCACGACTGGTCGGCCACCCCGATGGGCCCGGTGGCCTCCTGGCCGGCCAGCCTGCGCTTCGCCGTCCGCACGGTGCTCTCCTCCCGGTTCCCCATGGTGTTGACCTGGGGCCCCGAGTACCTGCAGTTCTACAACGACGGCTACGCCCCCTTCATCGGCGCCAAACACCCCGCCATCGGCGAGGACATCCGCATCACCCTGGCCGAGGGATGGGCGGCGCTGGAGGGGCCGGTCGAGCACGCCATGGCGACCCGGGAGGCATCCTGGCTGCCCCGGCTGCCGTTGCTCCTCGAACGCGCGGGCTACCGCGAGGAGACCTACTTCACCGTCTCCCACGCCCCGGCCTTCGCCGACGACGGGGCCGTGGCCGGCATGCTCGGCGTCTGCACCGAGGTCACCGGCGAGGTGCTGGGCGAGCGCCGCCAGCAGCTGCTGCGCGACCTGGCCACCGCCGGCGCCCAGCTGGGCGAGGAGAACCAGGTCATCACGGCGATGTGCGCGGCGCTGGCCACCGACCGGCTGGACATGCCGTTCGCCGCGGTCTACCTGCTGGACGCCGGCGACTCCCGCCTGCACCGGGCCGGCACCGTCGGCTGCCCGCCCGAGCTGCTGCCCGAGGTCTGCCGGACCTCCGCCGGGCTGCCCGACGACGTGACCGGGTTGGGCCTGCGCGGCGGCATCTGGGACGACGCCGTCACCGACGCCGTGGCGCTGCCGCTGCCGGCCGCCACCGGCGAGGAGCCGATCGGCTGGCTGCTGGCCGCGGTCAGCCCCAACCTGGCCCTGGACGAGGGCCTCCGCACCTTCCACCACCTGGTGGCCGGCCAGTTCGCCGGTGCCGTGGCCAACGCCCGGGCCTTCGACGCCGAGCGACGCCGCGCGGAGTCGCTGGCCGAGCTAGACCGGGCGAAGACCGCGTTCTTCTCCGACGTCAGCCACGAGCTGCGCACTCCGCTCACCCTGCTGCTCGGTCCCCTCAGCGACGTGCTCGCCGACGCCGCCGACCCGCTCCCGGCGTCCGCCCGCGACCAGCTCAGCCTGGCGCTGCGCAACGGCCAGCGGCTACAGCGCCTGGTCAACGACCTGATGGACTTCGCCTCGATCGAGGTCGGCCGGGCCAGCGCCGTCCGGGTGCACACCGACGTGGCCACCTTCACCGCCGAGCTGGCCGGCGTGCTGCGCGCGGCCGCTGAGCGGGCCGGGCTGCAGCTGCTCGTCGACTGCCCGCCGCTGGAGGGCCCCGCGTTCGTGGACCCGCGGCTGTGGGAGAAGGTCGTCCTCAACCTGCTGTCCAACGCGGTGAAGTACACCTTCGTCGGCAGCATCGCGGTGACGGTGCGCGCCGAGGGCGACCGGTTCGTGCTGACCGTCGCTGACACCGGCATCGGCATCCCGGCGGAGGAGCTGCCGTTGGTCTTCGACCGCTTCCACCGGGTCCCGGGCGCCGTGGCCCGCCACCGGGAGGGGACAGGCATCGGCCTGGCCCTCGTGCAGGAACTGGTCGGCCTGCACGGCGGCACGGTCGCGGTGGCCAGCGAGCCGGGCGTGGGCAGCACGTTCAGCGTGTCGATGCCCTACGGCAGCGCGGACGCCGTCGAGGCCGGGCCGGCGACGCCTTCGCAGACCGCATACGGCACCGCCGAGGCCTGGGAACGGGACGTCGCGCCGCGCGAGGACCCGCTGCTGGCCGCCGACACCGGCACCACCGTGCTGGTGGTCGACGACAACGCCGACATGCGGACCTACCTGATCCGGCTGCTGTCGCCGATCTGGGCGGTCCGGACGGCGACGAACGGCGAGGAGGCGCTGGCGAGCATCGGCCAGCACCGGCCCGACGTCGTCCTCACCGACGTGATGATGCCGCGGGTCGACGGCTTCGAGCTGCTCCGCCGGCTGCGGGCGGACCCGGCGACCGCCGGCATCCCGGTGGTCATGCTGACCGCGCGCGCCGGTCAGGAGGCCGCCGTCGAGGGATTCGAGGCCGGCGTCGACGACTACCTGGCCAAGCCGTTCCAGGCCGCCGAGCTGATCGCCCGGGTGCGGGTCGCGGTCGACCGGTCCGGCCGCGGAGCACCCCCGCGCCCGCCGGCCGCCGGGCGCGCCGCACCGCCGAGCGCCCCGCCGGTGCCCACGGCCGACGTCCGGACGCTGGTGCCGGCCAGCCGGCCCGCGGACTCCCTCCCCCCGCCGCCGGCAGCGCCCGAGGCGCCAGCGGAGCCGGTCCCGACCGTCCGGGAGCGCTGGCGCTTCGCCTCGACCGCCCAGACGATCCCCGCGCTGCGCCGGGCGCTGCGCCGGGCGCTGGCCGAGGCCGGGCTCGACGAGGACCAGGCCTATGACCTGCTGCTGGCGGCCTGCGAGGCGGCGACCAACGCCATCGAGCACGCCCAGGACCCCACCGAGCCGTTCTTCGACGTGACCGCCGAGGCGCTCGGAGGCGTCGTGACGATCACCGTCCGGGACTACGGGCAGTGGCGCGAGCGGGTGCCGAGCATGGACCGCGGACGCGGCTCCACGCTGATGAGCGCCTTCGCTGACATCACCGCCCGGCCCGGCCCGGAGGGCACCACCGTGACCATCCGGGCGCCGCGGGCGGCCGACACCGGCGACGGCGAGGAACCCACGCCGTCCTGAGGCGCGGAAACGTGCTGCGCCAGCCGGCCGGGAGGACTAGCTTTCCGGCCATGCCCCCCGATTGACCCACCGGTCCGCCCCCACCGCCGTTCACGGTCCGCTCGCTGGTCCGCCGCGTGCTGGCCTGGTCCGCCGTCGCCGAGTTCGTCCCGCTCTACCCGCTGTACGCGCTGCTGTTCGCCGACACCAGGCTCGACGACCGCGACATCTCGGCGCTGCTCGCACTCTGGTCGGCCACCGCCGTGCTCGCCGAGGTGCCCTCCGGCGCGTTCGCCGACCGCTTCTCCCGGCGCGGCGCACTGGTCACCGCGGGCGTCCTCCAGGCCGCCGGCTACCTGCTGTGGGCGGCGTTACCCGGCTTTCCGGGGTTCGCGGCGGGGTTCGTCGTGTGGGCGGTGGGTGGCGCCCTGGTGTCCGGGTCCTTCGAGGCGCTGCTGCACGACGGGCTGGCGGCGGCCGGGGCCGCCGGGCAGTTCGGCCGGGTGTACGGCTGGGTGAACGCCGTCGACCTGCTGGTGCAGGTGCCGACCGCCCTGGCCGCCGCCGCGCTGTTCTCCGTCGGCGGGTTCCCACTCGTCGGTTGGGCAAGCGTCGCGACCTGCCTGGCCGCCGCCGGCCTGGCGGCCCGGCTGCCGGAGGCATTCCATGGGACCGAGAACCCGGACGGCGACGGGCCGGGCTGGTGGGACATCCTGTCCGCCGGGGTCACCGAGGCCGCCGGCCGCCCGGCAGTACGGACGGCGGTGCTGCTGGTGGTGCTGCTCGGCGGACTGGACGCGATGGAGGAGTACTTCCCCCTGCTGGCCCGCGACTGGGGTGTGCCGGACGCGGCCAACCCGCTGGTCCTGCTGGGGGTGCCGCTGGCCGGGGCGGTCGGGGCCGCGCTCGGCGGGCGGGCGGCGTCCTGGCCTCGTTCGGCGGTCACCGTCGCGCTCGCCACGGCCGGTTTCGCCCTGGTTGCCGCCGCCGTGCTGGCCGTGCCGGCCGGCCTGGGCGCGGTGGCCGCGGGCTACGCGCTGTACCGGCTGGTGCTGGTGGTCGCCGAGACCCGGCTGCAGGAGGCGATCACCGGCCCAGCCCGAGCAACGGTCACCTCGATGGCCGGGCTCGGCGTGGAGCTCGCCGCGCTGGCGCTCTTCGCGGCCTACGCCACCGGCGGGCTCGTGCTGGTTGCCGGCGCCGTCCTGCTGCTGGCCGCAGCGCTCCCCCGGCTCATCCGGCCTTGAGCCCGGAAAGGTCCGGGGAGGGGTCAGCTCAGCGGGCTGCGCGGCAACATCGCATTGCTGATGATCCGCTTCTGTATCTCGCTGGTGCCCTCGAAGATCGTGGTCAGCCGGGCGTCGCGCCAGTGCCGCTCGACCTGGCGCTCGGTGGTGTAGCCGTTGCCGCCGTGCAGTTGCATCGCGGAGTTGGTGACCCGCACGGCCATCTCGGTGGCCTGCAGCTTCACCATCGCCGCCTCCCGCTCGCAGGGCACGCCCTCGTCGAGGAAGTGGGCGACCTGGCGGTAGAACGCGCGGGCCTGCTCCACCTGGGCGGCCATGTCGGCCAGCGTGAACCGCAGCGCCTGGAAGTCGCCGATCGGGTGGCCGAACTGCTCGCGCTCCTGCAGGTAGAGCACCGAGTCCTCGACCGCAGCGCGGGCCAGCCCGACCGCCCGGGCGGCGGTGTGCACCCGGGCGGTGTTCAGGAAGGCCTGCGCCTCCCGGAAGCCCGCACCCGAGTCCTCGCCGGCATCGGCGTCGCCGCCCTCCACGATCAGGTCCCCGGCCGGGACGCGGACGCCGTCGAAGGCGAGGTCCCAGGTCAGGAAGCCGTGGTAGCCGACCTTGTCGATCGGGGAGCCGGTCAGCCCGGCCGGGAACGACCCGCGCTCCTTGACGAGCAGCAGATTGCGCAGGCCGCGGGAGCGCGACTCCCCGGGCCGGGGAGCGGCCACCCGCACCAGCACCTGGATGAAGTCGGCGGCCTTCGCGTTGCCGCACCACCGCTTGTGGCCGGTCACCACCCACTCGTCGCCGTCCCGGACCGCCCGGGTCTGCACGTTCGCCAGGTCCGAGCCCGCGTCGGGCTCGGACAGCGCGACCGCGCCGATCCAGGAGCCTGCGGCGCTGCGGCGCAGCAGCTCGCGGCGCCGGCCGGCATCGGCCACCGAGGTGCCCATGCCCTGCGAGCGGGCCAGGATGCTGGCCACGCTCATCCAGGCCCGGGCCAGCTCCTCGCTGACCATGCAGTACTCGAAGACGCCCAGGCCCAGGCCGCCGTCCGCGGCCGAGATGGTGAGGCCGAAGTACCCCAGCTCGCCGAGCCGTTCCAGCAGGCGCTGCGGAATCTCCCCCTTCTGCGGGTCGAGCTCGTTCGCCACCGGGAGCACCTCGTCCATGGCGAACCGGCGGGCCTGCTCCTGCAGGTCAGCGCGCCCGGGCGTGTGCCACGGCGAGTGCAGGACGGGCGGCTCGGGCAGCCAGGTTCCGTCGGCGGGCCCCCCGGTCGGATCGGTCTCGGCGGGGCGGCTGGCGGGCGACGTCATCGTCGGGGCGCTCCTGAGGCTCGTCGGACCAGTTCGCACCTACTGTCCGGTAACCCCCTGCGCGGCGCACCCGCAAGTGATCCACTTAACACCGGAGAGGTCGCGAGGAGGGCCGGTGTCCATGGAGGATGCGTCGCTGCGTGGCTTCCGCCGGGGCCGCCGGGCCCGGCGGTACGCGACGGCGCTCCCGGCGGCACTGGGAACGGCGGCCGCGGCCGCCGCGGGGGGCGCCGTCTGGTGCGCCGCCCACGCGCAGGCACCTGCCACCGGGGCGCTGGCCGCCGTCGCGGTGCTGCTGGCCGGGCTCGCCTACCGGGCCGGCGGGCTGCGCGGCGCGGCGACGGCCGAGTACCGCTCCTGGCTGCTCGAGGCGGTCCGGCTGGCCAATCCGGGCGTGCAGTCCGTCTCCCGGGCGGAGCTGGCTCCCCGGGCCGGCGCGCACGGTGCGGCCGTGGTGACGCGGGCCGGAGTGGCCACCGCCGTCCGGCTGGAGCACCGCACGCTCGACTCTGGACCGCTGGTCGTGGGAACGGGCGGCCCGGCGACGTTCCTGCACCTGGCCGAGGACCTCAACTCGGCGGCGACAGCGCGGCGGTGGCAGCAGGCCGACCAGGTGCGCCAGCAGGCCGAGCTCGACGGGCTGCGGGCCGAGATCGAGCTGCTGGCGCGGCAGGTGCGGCAGCGGCAGGAGCTGCTGGAGAGGTTGGCGGCGGCGCTGACGGCCGGCCCGCTGTCGGCGGAGGTGCTGCGGCTCTACCGGGAGAGCCTGGCGCTGGCGCGCCGGCACCTCGCCGAGCGCCCCGGCGACCCGCTGCTGGCCGACGCCGTCACCCGGTACTCGGCCGCGGTGCGCCGCACGGAGCAGCAGCTCGCCGACACCGTCGACCCGCTGGCCTGCTACGAGCGGGAGCTGCGGGGGCAGCCGGCCGAGGACCTCGCGCCCGGAGAGCGCCACCTGTACTCGGCCGAGTGGCAACAGGAGGACGACGGATGGCACCGCGCGGCCTACGAGGGACGGTCGGTGGCCGGCAGCGACGGCGTCCGCTGGGCCACCACCCGCGCCGTCCTGACCGCCCTGGTGGAGAACTACATGACCGTCCACCGGCGCACCGACGACCCGGCCGCGCTCGGCCTGCCCCGGCTGCGGTGGGACGGCGACGACCTCGTCGTCGTGCTCGGTGACCGGGTGCTGTCCCGGAGCACGCCCGCGGAAGGGATGTACGAGGTGCCCCAGGTGCGCGGGCTCCCCTGGCACGTCCTGCCGGCGGGCGAGCGGGCCGGCACCGTGCATCACCTGGGCGTCGGAACGGCGCAGCCCCCGCCGGGGGTGTGACGGACCGGTTCAGCCCACCGAGCAGGGCGGCACCGCGGTGTGCCAGGAGGTGCGCTCCTGGAACCAGGCCCCGGCGTCCAGCAGCAGGTCCTCCCCGCCGACGGCGGCGGTGAGCTGGGCGCCGACCGGCATGCCGGAGACCGGGTGCCGACCCACCGGCAGCGCCAACGTCGGCCCGGCGTGCAGCGACCACGGCGCGGTGAACTGCCCGAGCCGGCGGGTCAGGGTCAGCACGTCGTCGCCCCCGGCGGCCCGGGGGACGTCGACCGGCAGGGTGGGGGTGAGCAGCACGTCGATGTCGGTGAACAGCTCGTCGAGCTCCTGCTGGTACTCCGCCCGGATGGCCAGCGCCTCGTCCCGGTGCCCCTCGGTGAGGCCCTCCCCCAGGTGGATGCGGGCCAGCGTGTCGGGCTGGAAGCGCCGCGGCTCGGCCAGCCGGTCGCGGTGCAACTCGAGGAGCTCGAGGTAGACGATCGTGTACAGCACGTCCTGCGCGGCACCGACCCCGCCGACCTGCACGGGCACCAGCTCGGTCCCGGCCTCGGCGAAGACCCGGCCGGCGGCCGCGACGACCTCGGCCACCCCGTCGTCCAGCCCATCGAACCACGACTCCGGCAGGCCGATCCGGCGCGGTCGGGCGGGCACCGGCTCGCGCACCGGGCGGCCGGCAAGGACGGCGAAGGCCCGGGCGACCAGCGGCACGGACCGGGCCAGCGGGCCCACGGTGTCGACCAGCTCGCAGACCGGGAAGGTGCCTCCCGACGGCACGGTGCCCACGCCCGGCCGCAGCCCGGTGACCCCGCAGGCCGCCGCCGGGAGCCGGACCGACCCGCCGGTGTCGGTGCCCAACGCCAGATCGACCAGGCCGGCCGCCACCGCCGCGGCGGGGCCGCCGCTGGACCCGCCCGGCACCCGGCTCAGGTCCCAGGGGTTGTGGCACGGGCCGGACGCCGAGTTCTGCGTGGTCAGGCCGACCGCGAACTCCGACATCGTCAGCTTGGCCACCATCTCCGCGCCCGCGCCGGCCAACCGGGTCACCACCACGGCGTCGGCGTCCGGCACCCGCTCCGCGAAGAAACCCGAGCCGCAGCTGGTGCGCACGCCGGCGGTGTCGATGTTGTCCTTCAGCCCGACCCGGACCCCGGCCAATGGCCCCTCGGCGGCGTGCGGCAGCGGTGGGTCGATCCAGGTCACGACAGCGTTCGTCGCCCCCGCCACCTCGCGCACCCGGGACTCGTCCCCCGTCCCGGTCCGACCGGGGCCAGCCCCCCGGGAACGGGTCGTCATGTGCCGGTCACCAGACTGCGCTCGCGGGCGAGCGCGACGTAGTGCTCGACCACTGCTGCGTCGTCCACCGCGCCCAGGTTGAGCGCCTTCTCCGGCGGCACGCCCTGGAACAGCCGTTTGAGCGGCACTTCCAGCCGCTTGCCGGTGCGCGTGTGCGGCACGCCGGGCACCACGGTGATCTCGTCGGGCACGTGCCGGGGGCTGGCGTTCGCCCGGATCGCGGCCTTGATCTCGGCGGTCAGGTCGTCGGTGAGCTCCGCCCCCGGCGCGAGCTGGACGAACAACGGCATCCAGTAGCCGCCGTCGCGCTGCTCCACCCCGAGGACGACGCAGTCGAGGACGGCGGGGATGGCCTCGACCGCGGCGTAGACGTCCGCGGTGCCCATCCGCACCCCGCCGCGGTTCAGCGTGGAGTCCGAGCGGCCGGTGATCAGGCAGGTGCCGCGCTCGGTGACCTCCAGCCAGTCGCCGTGCCGCCACACCCCGGGCCAGGGTTCGAAGTAGGACTCCCGATAGCGGACTCCGTCCGGGTCGTTCCAGAAGTACAGCGGCATCGAGGGCATCGGCTCGGTGATCACCAGCTCGCCGAGCTCGCCGACCACGGGGTGGCCGCCCTCGTCCCAGGAGGCGGCGGCCACCCCGAGCATCGGACGCTGCAGCTCGCCGGCGGTCACCGGCAGCAGCGGGGAGCTGCCGATGAAACCGGTGGCGACGTCGGTTCCGCCGGACAGCGAGCCCAGGAATACCTCGGGCGCCACGGCGTCGTAGACCCAGCGGAACGTGCTGGCCGGCAGCGGGGACCCGGTGACGCCGATCGCGCGCAGCGCGGAGAGGTCGTGGTCGTTCCCCGGGCGCACGCCGGCCTTCTCGCAGGCCCCGAGGTAGCCGGGGCTGGTGCCCAGGTAGTTCATCCCGGTGCGGGCGGCCAGCGCGAACTGCGCGTCGACCGTCGGGTACGTCGGGGCGCCGTCGTAGACGACCACCGTCGCGCCGGCCAGCAACGCGGAGGTGGCGATGTTCCACATGATCCAGGCGGTCGAGGCGTACCAGAACAGCCGGTCGCCGGGCCCGACGTCGATGTGCAGGCCGATCTGCTTGCGCTGCTCGAGCACCACGCCGCCGTGCCCGTGCACGATGCCCTTGGGCAGCCCGGTGGTGCCCGAGGAGTAGACGATCCACAGCGGAGCGTCGAAGGGCAGCGGTTCGGAGACCGGGTCCTGGACGTCGGCGACCGCCTCGGCCCACGGCAGCGCCCCCTCGGGCACCGTGTCGGCGTGCAGCCGCGGGACGGCGATCGTCGTCCGCACGCTGGGCAGCGCGTCGCGCAGCTCGGCGACGACGTCCCGGCGGTCGTAGGGCTTGCCGTTGAACCGGTAGCCGTCGACGGTCACCAGCACCACCGGCTCGATCTGGGCGAAGCGGTCCAGCACGCTGCGGGTGCCGAAGTCCGGCGCGCAGGAGGACCACACCGCGCCGATCGAGGCAGCCCCGAGGAAGGCGACGACGGCCTCGGGGACGTTGGGCAGGTAGCCGGCGACCCGGTCGCCGCGCTGGACGCCGAGCCGGCGCAGCGTCGCGGCGAAGGCGCCGACCTGGCCGCGCAGCGTGGCCCAGCTGACCTCCACCGGGTCGCCGTCCTCGGAGGCCGCGATCAGCGCGGGCTGCTCGTCGGTGGCGTACCGCAGCGCCTGCTCGGCGTAGTTGATCGTCGTTCCGGGGAACCACTGCGCGCCGGGCATCTCACGGCGGATGAGCACCCGGTCGTCGGGAACGCCGGGCAGCACGTCGGACCAGGCGGCGACGTCGGCCCAGAACTGGTCGAGGTGCTCGACCGACCAGCGCCAGATGGCGTCGTAGTCGGCCGGGCTGCCGAGGTCGATCCCGCGGCGCTCGGCGACCCAGGCGGCGAACCGGCCCAGCTGGGAGGCCGCGATCGACTCCGGCGTGGGGTGCCAGAGGACCTCGGGCTCGGGGGTCGTCGCAGCGGTCACGAGCGGAGCCTGCCATTCGCAGCAGCGGGCGTCAGCCCTGCCCTGCGTGGCAGGGGCCGGCGGCATCGAGGAGTACTCCCGGGACGACGGGGGAAGATCCGAGCGGTGACCGTGCTGACCATGGCCCGAGCGGCGGCCGAAGTGCCCGACTCGATCCTCTCCGAAGACCTGCTGCGTCGCTACGTCGACCTGCTGGTCAGGCTGGTGGAGGCGGCGGGCGCGATCGTCATCTTCCTGGGCGCGGTCCTGGCCGCGGTGAAGTTCGTGCGCGCTGCCTTCCGGGGACGGCGCAGCGAGGAGTTCGTCCGCGTGCGGCTCGGCCTGGGCCGCTACCTCACCCTGGGCCTGGAGTTCCAGCTCGCCAGCGACGTACTGAGCACCGCGATCGCGCCGACCTTCGGCGAGATCGGCAAACTCGCCGCCATCGCCGCGATCCGGACCCTGCTGAACTACTTCCTGGGCAAGGAGATCGACCACGAGCGGGCCGAGGTCGAGGAGGAGGAGCGCGATCCGGACAGGACCAGCCGGTCGTCGGCGACCGACACGTGACCGGGCCCTCCTGGTGGAGCGCGCTGCTGCAGGGCGGCGCCCTCCTGCTGACCGTCCTCGGCCTGGGATGCGGCCTGCTCGTGCTCGCCCGCCGGCGCGACGTCCGTCAGGCCTTGAGCGTGCTGCTGGAGTTCCTGCTCGCTGCCGGACTGCTGCGCCTGTCCGACGACCCGACCTACCGGGCCCTCGCCACCACCGCGGTGATCATCCTCATTCGCAAGCTGGTCGGCTTCGGCCTGCGCGCGAACCAGCGGGCCGGTGGGCCGGTGGGCCGTGCCCGGTCGACAGCCGGCGCCGTCCCGGTGTCCGAGCCGCCGTCCGGATCGGCGTCCTGACGCCTGGACGGCGACGGTCCCCTGGCGTCAGCGCTGCTGCTGCGCCCGCGGGTCGTCGATCGAGGAGGAGCCGGCGAACAACGGCGGCAGGTACCGCAGCATCAGCACCGACCAGGTGAGGTGGGTCAGCACCGGGGCCTGGATGCCGCCGGTGGCCCGGCGCTGCAGCCCGAACAGCAGGCCCATCGCCACCGACGCCAGCACCAGCGCCGGGTTGCGGGTCGCGGCGGTCGCCAGCGCGTAGACGGCTGTCGACTTCAGCACCGGGCCGCGGGTGCCCATAGCGGCGTAGAGCGCGCCGCGGAAGAACACCTCCTCGGCGAGGCCGTTGGCCAGCGTGGTGGTCAACACCAGCGGCAGCGAGCCCTGATGGGCGTACCGCAGCACCCGGGTGATGGCCGCGCCGAGCACCGGGACCCGGCGGGCGAGCAGCGCGGCGGCGTAGAGCAGGCCGAAGGAGCCAACGCCGAGCGCGACCGGGGTGAGCAACGGCCGCTCCAGGGTGTCCGCCGGCGACCGCATCCAGCCCAGGTGCAGCGGCCCGGACGCCAGGCCGCCGGCCACCCAGGTGCCGGCCACTCCCAGGGTCAGCCCGTAGAACGCCGGGGAGTCCGGCTTCTGCGACAGCGAGACGCCCAGCAGGCCGGCACCGGCCACCGCGACGCCGGCGGTCACCAGGCGGCGGCGGTGGAAGGCGGCGTCGGACTCGCGGTGGTCCCGCGGCACCTTCTCCGCCAGCCAGGACGGCAGCCGGCGCGCCACGGTCGCCCGTAGCGCCGCCGTCCGCGTCATGCCCGCACCCGCCGCAGACCGGTGCTGCGCCTACCGGCGCGTGCCTCGCGGCGCTCGCGGGCCCGCTCCCCGAGCGCGGTGAGCACCGCCTCGTCGTAGCTCATCGGCTCGAACGGGACGAGGGTGCGGATCGCGTCGTCGTGCACCACCACCTCGTTGCTCATCGAGTCGACCAGCGACCGGCCGGTCTGCACGTCGAGGTCGGTGACCAGCGACAGCCACCGCGAGGACAGCTGCGGCGAGAGCAACGGCACCGGGACGACGACCAGCCGGCGGCCCTGGATCTCCGCGACCCGGGTGAGCATCTCCACGTACTCCAGCACCTCGGGGCCGCCGACCTCGAACACCTGCCCCTCGGCCTCCGGCGCCTCGAGCACCCCGATCAGGTACCGGACGACGTCGGCGACGGCGATCGGCTGGGTCCGGGTGTGCACCCAGCGCGGGGTGACCATGGCCGGCAGGTGCGCCACGAGCTGGCGGGTCATCTCCCAGGAGACCCCACCGTGGCCCACCACGATCCCGGCCCGCAGGACGGTGACCGGCACGCCGGCCTCGCCCAGCAGCTCCTCCACCTGGCGCCGGCTGCGCAGGTGCGCGGACAGGTCGTCGGAGTCCTCGCCCAGCCCGCCCAGATAGACGATCCGCCGGACGCCGGCGTCCGCGGCAGCCCTCGCGAAGGAGCGGGCGGCCTGCGCGTCGCGCTGCTGGAAGTCCGCCGAGTCCAGGGAGTGCACCAGGTAGTAGGCGGCCGCGCAGTCCGCCAGCGCGCGACGCAGCGAGGCCTCGTCGCCGACGTCGCCGGCGACCGGCTCCCCCGCGCCGGAGTAGGTGTCCGGATGGCGGGTCATGGCCCGCACGGAGTGCCCGGCATCGGTCAGCGCGTGGCTGAGTCTGCTGCCGACGAACCCCGACGCTCCGGTCACCAGTACCTGCACGCGGCCAGCTTCGTTGCTCGCCATCGATGGCGCGACTCCGGCGTCCGCCGGTCCGGCGCCGCACGCGGCGTTGCACGCTCCTCAGCGGCGAAGCACGCGTTGCAACCCGGGCGATGCAGCAGGAACGCGGGCGATGCAGCCGCCGTCCCTCTCTGGGCGGCGCGCGGGCTCGGGCGGCATGATCGCTCCGTGAGCGGACCCGTGGTGCCCGGCGAGCGCAACGTGCTCGGCGGCGTTCTGGAGCCCTGCGGCACCGATCCGGTGACCGGCTTCTTCCGCGACGGGCACTGCAGCACCGGCCCGGAGGACCGCGGCAGCCACACCGTGTGCACCGTGGTGTCGGCGGAGTTCCTGGAGATGCAGCGCCGGCTGGGCAATGACCTGGCCACCCCGCGGCCGGAGTACGGCTTCCCGGGCCTGGCGCCCGGCGACCGCTGGTGCGTCGTCGCCGTCCGCTGGCTACAGGCCTACCAGGCCGGCGTCCCGGCGGGGGTGGTGCTGGCCGCGACCAACGCCCGCGCGCTGGAGATCGTCCCGCTGGAGGCACTGCGCTCGCAGGCCGTCGACGTCCCCGACGACCTCTCCGGCCTGGGGGAACAGCCTCCCGGCCAGGCCGGTTGAGCGTCGCAACCGCCCTGTTGCCCCGGAGGAGCTGCCATGAGCGATCTGCTGGATCTGCCCGTCACCACGCTGCAGGGGGAGGCGACCACACTCGGCGCCTTGACCGGCGGCCGCGTCGCGCTCGTCGTCAACGTCGCCAGCCGCTGCGGGCTCACACCGCAGTACACCCAGCTCGAGGCACTGCACCGGGAGTACGCCGAGCGTGGGTTCACCGTGCTGGGCGTTCCGTGCAACCAGTTCGCCGGGCAGGAGCCGGGCACCGCCGAGGAGATCGAGAGCTTCTGCTCGGCGACCTACGGCGTCAGCTTCCCGATGACCGGGAAGCTGGAGGTCAACGGCGAGGGCGCCGATCCGCTCTACGAGCGGCTGCGGGAGACCCCCGATCCGGCCGGTGCGGCCGGTGACGTGCAGTGGAACTTCGAGAAGTTCCTGGTCGCCGGCGATGGCGCCGTGCTGGCCCGGTTCCGGCCGCGGACCGGTCCGGACGCCCCCGAGGTGCGCACCGCCATCGAGGAGGCGCTCTCGTGAGCGGTCCCGACCGGCCGCCGCTGCCGCCGTTCACCGCCGAGACCGCCGCGCAGAAGGTGCAGGGCGCCGAGGACGCCTGGAACAGCCGGGACCCCGAGCGGGTGGCGCTGGCCTACACCGAGGACTCCCGCTGGCGGAACCGCGACACCTTCCTCACCGGCCGCGCCGAGATCGTCGCGTTCCTGACCGTCAAGTGGGAGCGCGAGCTCGACTACGTGCTCCGCAAGTCGCTGTGGGCCTTCACCGGCGACCGGATCGCCGTCCGCTTCCAGTACGAGTGGCACGACGCCGCCGGCCAGTGGTGGCGCAGCCACGGCAACGAGAACTGGGAGTTCGACGCGCACGGGCTGATGAGCCGCCGCGAGGCCAGCATCAACGACGTGGCGATCGCCGAGGGCGACCGGCGGTTGTTCGGCTCCCGGCCGGCCGAGGAGCACGGCCAGGACATCCCGCTGCGCTGACCCCGGGTCAGGTCAGCGACGCCTCCGGCAGCGGTCCGACCGCCGCCGTCCGGGCGGTCTGGGCCAGCACGATCCCGGCCAGGACGACGACGCCGCCGGCGATCTGCCAGCCGGTGAGCACCTGCTCGACCCACAGCCAGGCGACGATCGAGGCGATCACGGGTTCGACGGTGGCCACGATGCCGGCCGTGGTCGGGGGCAGGTGCCGCAGCGCGGCCAGCGACAGCCAGAACGGCACCGCCGCCCCGAGGACGACGATCCACCCGACCAGCGCCCACACCGGCAGCTCGAGGCCGCCGAGGGAGACCGGGGCGGTACGGCCCAGCATCCCGGCGTCGAACTGCCACCACGGCGCCGCCACCGCCCAGAACACGGCGGCGGCCACGAAGCTCCAGGTGGTCAGCGTGACCGGGTCGCGCACCGCGGTGCCCCGCTCGCCCAGCAGGTAGTAGGCGGCCAGGCAGAGCGCGGCGGTCAGCCCGGCGGCCACGCCCAGCGGGTCCAGCGAGCCGCCGCCCTGCCAGACCTGGGCGACGAGCACCAGACCGGACAGCGACAGGCCGAGAGCGAGCCACAGCCGGTTGCGCACTCGCTCCCGCCGTACGAGCCACACATACAGGGCGATGAACACCGGGGCGGTCATCTCGAAGACCAGCGCGATGCCGACCGGCAGCCGGCCGATCGCCACGTAGTAGAGGAACTGGGTCAGCGCGACCCCGACCACGCCGAACACCGCGACGAACGGCACCTCGCGCCAGCTGATCCGCAGCCGGCCCGGCGACGCCACGGCCAGCACGAGCACCAGGCCGAGGGCCGCGCCGGTGCACCGCAGGGCGGTCAGCCGCGGCGCCTCGATGCCCGCCTCGAGGGCGAGGGTGGACACGGTCCCGTTGACCGCGAACAGGCCCGCGGCGGCGACGGTCAGCAGGTAGCCGGTGACGGGCCGGACGGCGGGCTGCACGCCCACCAACGTAGCGGGTCAACCACCTCATGCCACCTACTGGTCGGCGGCGGCGTCACTGCGGGACCGACGGGTCCGTCCACAGCGTCTTCCAGACGTTGCCGTCGGGGTCGGTGAAGCTGGTGCCGTGCATGGACCCGTGGACCTGGGTGGGCAGCCACGGCTTCCCGCCGCCGGCCAGCACCCGGGCCAGCAGGTCGTCGACCTCGGCCCTGCTACCGGCCGACAGCGCGTTCAGCACGGCGGTGGCCTCCCCCGGGTCGGCGTCCCGTCAGCACGTCAGACCGCCCCCGGCACGGAACTCATCGGCGCGCGGTCACCCGCTGGTCCGATCCAGTACCAGGGCGACCGTGTCCGCAGGCACGTCCCAGATCGGGAAGTGCCCGGAGTGGTCGAACCAGTGCAGCTCGGCATCCGGGAACGCCCGCGTCGCCCGCGCCGCCTGCCGGGCCAGCGTGATCCGGTCGTGCCGTCCCCAGCCGATGGTCAGCCGGCCCGGCAGCGTCCCGGCCGGGGCGCCCTGCTGGCGGGGACCTCGCGCCAGGTCGGCGAGGACGGCGTCGAAGGACGGCGACTGCGCGTACCCCTCGATCTCCCGGGTCACGACGTCGGCGGGCAGGGCCCACGGGTGGGCGGAGAACTGCGCGAGCAGCGCCGTCCGGCCGGCTGGGTTGCCCAGCACGGCCGGCAGGGCCGGCCGGATCGCCCGGACCAGGGCGATCGAGGCGCGCAGGCTGGTGTGGAAGACGACGGCTTCCCGGTCGCTCCAGAACCCGCCCGGGTCCAGCGCAACGTTGTTGCCGCCCAGGCCCCGGCGGGACAGTTCGAGGACCATCCGCGCCCCGAGCGAGGTGCCCACCAGAGGTGCGTCGGCCAGCCCCTCGGTCCGGAGCCAGTCGGCCACGGCGTCGGTCAGCGCGGCGACGGTGGGGTCGGCCAGCGGAGGGGTGTCCCCGGCCATTCCGGGCAGGTCGACCGCGACCACCTCACGGTGGGCAGCCAGGCCGGGGCGGACCAGGTCCCAGGTGCGCCACGACCCGCCGAGGCCGTGGACGAGGACGAGCGGGGCACCGGAGCCGGTGCGATGAGCAGAGAGGGACATCCGTCACCCCTACCCACTGGCCGGCCGGGCACCCGGGGCGGGTACAGCGCGTTCTGCGGAGAGCCGGGTGCACGAGAGCGTCCCGCGTCCGACACGATGGGTGTCCGGTCGGGCGTCCAACACGCAGGGGAGACGGGTCCATGAGCACCGCGACGAGGGGCAACCGGGTACGCGCCGCGGTCGGCACGGTCACCCTGACCGGCGCCGCGATGGGCTTCCTGGCCGCGTGCGGTGCCGGCGACGCCGGTAACAACGGTTCGGACAGCGAGGCCCGCGAGGTCTACTGCGTCGACGAGCAGGACCAGGTCGTGGACGACAGCCAGTGCGAGGAGGCCGAGCGCAACGGCGGCTTCGTCGGCGGCCTGCCCTTCTTCTTCCTGCTCGGCGGCTTCGGCGGCAACCGCTACTCCGTCGGCCAGCAGATCCCCGCCCGGTACACCGGCGCGGCGACGCGGGTGAACCCCTCGAACAGCACGGCGCGCGCCCGCAATGGGCTGCCCCGCACCGGCACGGTCTCCTCGGGCACCCGGATCTCCGGCGGCCTCGGCTCCGGCGCGGGCCGAGTCGGGAGCGGCGGTTCGTGAGGCGTCTGTACGGCAAGGCCCGGCTCGGCTGGGAGGCCGAGATCGAATCGCAGGGCCTGGTCTACAACAAGACGACAGTCCCGGGCGGCGACGTCCGCTCGTACTGGCGGGAGGACGTCTTCTACGTCTTCACCGCCGAGGAGGTCGACCGGCTGGCCGACGTCACCGACCAGTTGTTCGCCGCTTGCGTGGAGGCCGGCGACGCCGCCCTGGCCGACGACCGGCTGCTGGACCGGATGCACGTCCCGCGCGAGGCGCGCGACGTGATCCGGGGCACCTGGGAGGACGAGCCGCCGAGCGTCTACGGGCGCTTCGACCTGCACTGGGACGGCGAGGGGCCGCCCCGCCTGCTGGAGTTCAACGCCGACACCCCGACCTCACTGGTCGAGGCCGCCGTCGTCCAGTGGTCGTGGCACCTGGAGACCGGCCAGGGCACCGACCAGTGGAACCAGCTCGACGACCGGCTGGTCGCCGCCTGGCAGCGCAATCTCACCCGCTGGCAGTCCGAGCACGGCCACAAGCCGCGGGTCCACCTCGCCTGGACCTCCGGGGACCCTTCCGGCGAGGACTGGATGACCGTGGCCTACCTCGCCGACTGCGTCACCCGGGCCGGCTACGAGGCCGTCGTCATCACCACCGAGCAGATCGGCCTGGACACCGGCGACGCCCGCTTCTACGACCCCGAGGGCAGGCAGATCGACGTCGTCTTCAAGCTCTACCCGTGGGAGTGGCTGCTCGACGACGCGTACGGGCCGTCCGTGCTGGCCGACCTGCGCCGGCCCGGCGGGACGACGTGGATCGAGCCGGTGTGGAAGATGCTGTGGTCGAACAAGGGACTCCTCCCGCTGCTGTGGCAGCGCTACGAGCACGACCCGGTCATCTCCCGGCTGCTGCTGCCGGCCTACTTCGCCGACGATCCGCGGGCCGCGGAGCTGCAGGCGACCGGCTTCGCCCGCAAACCGCTGCTGGGCCGGGAGGGCAACAACGTCGAGCTCGTCGGGCCCGGCGGTGAGGTGCTGGCCGGCCGAGGAGGCCGCTACGGCGCAGAGGGCTGGGTGGTGCAGCAGCTGTGCGAGCTGCCCGACTTCGCCGGCCCCGACGGGCCGCACCACCCGGTGCTGGGCACCTGGGTGGTCGACGGGGAGGCCGCCGGGCTGGGCATCCGGGAGTCGGACGGGCTGATCACCGACGACCTGTCCTTCTTCGTGCCGCACACGATCGGCCACCGGCGCCCGGCCGACCAGGCCTGGTCGGCCTGAGCCCGTCCGGCTCAGCCCCCGACGACCGCCGACACCTCGACCCGCTCCAGCCCGTCGACCTGGGCCGAACCCCCGGACCGGGCCACGTCGCTGACCAGCGAGCCCGAGGCGGTGAGTGCGGCCATCAGATCCTCGGTGGGACCGATGGCCAGCAGTTCGTACGGAGTGCTCAGCATGTTGCCGTCGACCTCGACGTCGCCGGGCGAGCCGATGACGTAGCTCGAGGCCACCACCCGCACGCCGTTGACCTGGATCGCCTCGGCGCCCGCGCCGCGCAGCTCCTCGATCGCGCTGAGCAACATGCTCGGCGGCACGGTGCCCTGCGGATCGGCGATGGCGACCCGCACGCCCGGCCCGCTGGCCGGAGCCGTCCCGTTGAGCAGCGCTATGGCGGCGGCCTGCTGCTGGACCTCGGTGAGCGCCCGCCCGGTGTCCGCGCCGCTGCGCCCGAGGGTGTCCACCGCCTGCTGGGCCTCGGCGATCTGCTGTCGGAGGCTGTCCTCCTCGGACTTCTGCGAGTCCAGGATCTCCACCAGGTCCTCCTGGGTGGCCCCGGTCAGCCCCTCGGGGTCCCGGGTCTCCCGGATCTGCACCGTCGCGGCGAAGCCGAGGACCAGGGTCAGCGCCCCGGTGAGCAGCCGGGACACCCACGCCCTCCGGGGGCGCACCGGGGCCTCGGATCCACTGCTGGACATCGCCGTCGAGGTTACAGAGCCGGCCTGTCCCGCGGGCCGGCTCCGGGGTCAGCCCAGGACGACGAGCAGGTCACCACCCTCGACCTGCGCGACGCCGTCGACGGCCACCCGGGCCACGGTGCCGGCCTGGGGTGCGGTGATGCCGGCCTCCATCTTCATCGCCTCGATGCTGGCGACCTGCTGACCGGCCTCGACGGTGTCACCCTCGACCACCGACAGGGTGACCACGCCGGCGAAGGGCGCGGCGACCTGGCGGGGGTCGCTGCGATCGGCCTTCTCCGCCGCCTTCACCTCCGCCGAGACGGACCGGTCCCGCACCGACACCGGCCGCAGCTGACCGTTGAGGGTGCACATGACGGTGCGCATGCCGCGCTCGTCGGCGTCGGCGATCGCCTCCACGCCGATCAGCAGCCGGACGCCGGGCTCCAGGTCGACCGAGTGCTCCACGTTCTGCCGGAGCCCGTAGAGGAACTCCTTGCTGGGCAGCACGCTGGTGTCGCCGAAGGCCTCCCGGTGGGCCGCCAACTCCTTCGTCGGACCGGGGAACAGCAGCCGGTTCAGGGTGGGGCGCGGCGCATCGGCGAGGCCCCGGACGTCGTCCTCGGACAGCGCGGCCGGCGGCTCGGCCGGACGGCGACCCTCCAGGGCCCGGGTGCGGAACGGCTCGGGCCAGCCGCCGGGCGGGTCGCCGAGCTCGCCGCGGAGGAACCCGACCACCGAGTCGGGCAGGTCGAACCGGGCCGGGTCGGCGGCGAAGTCGTCGACGGCGACCCCGACGCCCACCAGCTGCAGCGCAAGGTCGCCGACCACCTTCGACGACGGGGTGACCTTCACCAGCCGGCCGAGCAGCCGGTCGGCGGCGGCGTACATCGCCTCGACCTCCTCGAACCGCTGCCCCAGGCCCAGCGCGATGGCCTGCTGGCGCAGGTTGGACAGCTGGCCGCCGGGGATCTCGTGGGTGTAGACCCGCCCGGTCGGCGCCGGCAGCCCGGACTCGAACGGTGCGTACACCCGCCGGACCGCCTCCCAGTACGGCTCCAGGTCGTTGACCGCCCGCAGGTCCAAACCGGTGGCCCGCTCGGTGTGGTCGGTCGCCGCGACGATCGAGCTCAGCGCGGGCTGGCTCGTCGTCCCGGCCAGGGCCGCGCTCGCGCCGTCCACGGCGTCGACGCCGGCCTGCCAGGCCGCCATCAAGGTGGCCAGCTGGCCGCCGGGGGTGTCATGGGTGTGCAGGTGCACGGGCAGGTCGAACCGCTCGCGCAGTGCGCTCACCAGGGTGGCCGCGGCCGGCGGCCGCAGCAGGCCGGCCATGTCCTTGATCGCCAGCACGTGCGCGCCGGCGTCGACGATCTGCTCGGCCAGCCGCAGGTAGTAGTCGAGGTCGTAGAGGCGCTCGGCCGGGTCGGACAGGTCAGCGGTGTAGCAGAGCGCCACCTCCGCGATCGCCGTCCCGGTCTCCCGGACGGCGTCGATCGCCGGGCGCATCTGACTGACGTCGTTGAGGGCATCGAACACCCGGAAGACGTCGATGCCGGTGCGCGCCGCCTCGGCCACGAACGTCGTCGTCACCTGCTCCGGGTAGGGCGTGTAGCCCACCGTGTTGCGCCCGCGCAGCAGCATCTGCAGGCAGACGTTGGGAATCTGCTCGCGCAGCGCGGCCAGCCGGTCCCAGGGGTCCTCGGCCAGGAACCGCAGCGCCACGTCGTAGGTGGCTCCGCCCCAGGCCTCGATCGACAGCAGCTGCGGGGTGCTGCGGGCGACGTGCCCGGCGACGGCGAGCAGGTCCTTGCTGCGCACCCGGGTGGCCAGCAACGACTGGTGGGCGTCGCGGAACGTGGTGTCGGTGACCGCCAGAGCGGCCTGCGCGCGCAGGTCGGCGGCGAACCGCTCGGGGCCGAGGTGGCGCAGCCGGTCCCGCGAACCGGGCGGCGGCGGCTGCCGCAGGTCGACCGCGGGCAGCTTGTCGGCCGGGTCGACCAGGTGCGGCCGCTCGCCGTGCGGGTGGTTCACCGTCACGTCGGCCAGGTAGGTGAGCAGCCGGGTGCCGCGGTCGGCGGAGCTGCGGGCGGTGAGCAGCTCGGGCCGCTCCTCGATGAAGGACGTCGTCACCCGGCCGGCGGCGAAGTCCGGGTCGTCCAGCACGGCCTGCAGGAACGGGATGTTGGTCGACACGCCGCGGATCCGGAACTCGGCGACCGCCCGGCGGGCGCGGGCCACCGCGATGTCGAACGTCCGGCCCCGGCAGGTGAGCTTGACCAGCAGGGAGTCGAAGTGGGCGCTGACCTCAGCACCCAGCGCGGCGGCACCGTCCAGGCGCACGCCGGCGCCGCCGGGCGAGCGGTAGGCGGTGATCCGGCCGGTGTCCGGGCGGAAGCCGTTGGCCGGGTCCTCGGTGGTGATCCGGCACTGCAGCGCGGCCCCGCGGAGCACGATGGCCTCCTGGGTCAGCCCCAGGTCGGCGAGGGTCTCCCCCGCCGCGATCCGCAGCTGGCTGCTCACCAGGTCGACGTCGGTGACCTCCTCGGTCACCGTGTGCTCGACCTGGATCCGCGGGTTCATCTCGATGAACACGTGCCGGCCCGCGCGGTCGACCAGGAACTCCACGGTGCCCGCGCAGCTGTAGCCGATGGCCCGGGCGAAGGCGACGGCGTCGGCGCAAATCCGCTCCCGCAGGGCGGGGTCGAGGTTGGGGGCGGGCGCGAGCTCGATGACCTTCTGGTGGCGGCGCTGCACCGAGCAGTCGCGCTCGTACAGGTGGATCACGTTGCCCTCGCCGTCGGCCAGGATCTGCACCTCGATGTGCCGCGGGTCGATCACCGCCTGCTCGAGGAAGACGGTGGCGTCACCGAACGCCGACTCCGCCTCCCGCATCGCCGCCTCAATGGCGCCGCGCAGCTGGGCGCGGTCCTCCGCCCGGCGCATTCCCCGGCCGCCGCCGCCGGCTACGGCCTTGACGAAGACCGGGCCGTCGATGGCCTCGGCCGCGGCGACCAGCGCGTCGACGTCCTCGCTCGGCTCGGTGGAGGTGAGCACCGGCAGCCCGGCGTCCCGCGCCGCGGCGATCGCCCGCGCCTTGTTGCCGGTCAGCTCCAGGACGGCGGCCGACGGGCCGACGAAGGTGATCCCGGCCTGCACGCACGCCTCGGCGAGCTCGGGGTTCTCCGACAGGAATCCGTAGCCGGGGTAGACGGCGTCGGCGCCGGCGCGCTGGGCGGCCCGGACGATCTCGCCGACGTCGAGGTAGGTGCGCACCGGGTGCCCGGGCTCGCCGATCTCGTAGCTCTCGTCGGCCTTGAGCCGGTGCACGGAATTGCGGTCCTCGTGCGGGAAGACCGCCACGGTGCCGGCGCCGAGCTCGTAGGCGGCCCGAAAGGCACGGATGGCGATCTCGCCGCGGTTGGCGACCAGTACCTTCTCGAACACGGGGGACGTCCTCTCCTGCACGGGCCGGCTCTGAGTGGCAGCCCTCATCGAAGGCCGACCGTAGTGGCGTCGCGTTCCGGCGGGGTTGCGTCGGTCGCGGTCCGCGACCGTGCGTGCGGCGCATCTGCGGGGGTAGCAGGGCGGGGTGACAGTTGAGCAGCCGGCGACCACGGCCTCCTCCCCGTCCACCTCGCCGGCGCCCGGCGGCGGCCCGGCCGTGCTGGTGATCGGCGCATCCAGCGGCATCGGCCGCGCGACCGCCATCCAGTTCGCCGGGCAGGGCGCCTCGCTGGTGCTGGTGTCGAGGAGCGAGCAGACCCTGGGCGACGCGGCCGCAGACTGCCTCGCAGCGGGTGCGGCGGCCGTCGAGGTGGTGCCGGCCGACGTCCTGGACCGGGCGGCGCTGCAGGCCGCCGTCGACCGGGCGACCGGCGTCTTCGGCCGGCTGGACGTTGTCGTCCACGCCGCCACGGTGATGGCCTACGGCCGGCTGGAGGACCTCGACCCCGAGGTGTTCGAGCGGGTGGTCGACACCGCGCTGCACGGCACAAACAACGTCGTCCAGGCGGTGGTCCCGGTGTTCCGGCAGCAGCAGCGTGGGTCGCTGATCGTGGTCAGCTCGCTGCTCGCCTCGATCACTGCGCCGACCATGGGCGCCTACGTGGCCGCCAAGTGGGGCCAGCTGGGGATGATCCGTACCCTCCAGCAGGAGCTCCGCGAGCTGCCCGACGTGCACGTCTCGGCGGTCGCGCCGGGCGGGGTGAACACGCCGATCTACGACCAGGCGGCAACCGTGCTGGGCAACACCGGCCACCCGCCGCCGCCGGTCTACACCCCCGAGCGGGTCGCCCGGGCGATCGTCGCCCGGGTCGCCGACCCCCGGCGGCTCACGCAGTCCGGACTCGCCAACCCGCTGATCATCGCCGGGTTCCGGCTGTTTCCGCCGGTGTTCGACGCGCTGGTCGGGCCGCTGCTCAAGGTGTTCGGGATGGCCCGGGACTCGGCGCCGCCGACCACCGGGAACGTGTTCGCCCCGGTGCCGGAGAAGGAGGCCACGCGGGGGAAGTACTGGGGCATCTGAGTCCGCGATCGGCGTCCCGCCCACCGCGTGCGGCAGGCTGCGCAGTGTGGCGAGGGCCATTCACGCTGTTCTGGACCGGCTCCGTGAGGATGCACTTGACGAGCGGGACAAGGGCAGCGAGTTCGAGCAGCTGATCCGGGCATACCTCACCACTGACCCGGAGTGGACCACCCACCACCAGTTCACCCGGCGGATCGTGTTCGACACCGCCGCCGGGTGGTCGGCCAACGCCGAGGAGACGCTGGCCGGCGGGGTCGCGCAGCGGGTCGACATCGGCTACCTCGCCGACGCGGCCATCGACTGGTCGCAGTTCTCCTGGACGACGCCGGAGATCGTCGTCCCGACGGGCAAGAAGGCACTGCGCCCACACCAGCAGCACGCGCTGGACGACGTCCGCACCGGGCTCGCCGAGCACGACCGCGGCCAACTGGTGATGGCGTGCGGCACCGGCACAACCTTCACGAGCCCGCGGATCGCCGGGGACCTGATCGGCGCCGGCGGCACCGTGCTGTTCCTGGTGCCGAGCATCCAACTGCTGTCGCAGAGCCTGCGCGAGTGGATGGCCAACGCCGAGGTCGACATCCGAGCCTTGGCGGTGTGCTCCGACACGCCTTCCAGTCCATGTATGCAGAATGTATGCAATACCGCATGGCACAGGGTGACACCACCGTCCGGGTATCCCGCGAGACACGTGACGAGGTCCGCCGGCTGGCCGCCGAGCGCGGTGTGAGCGCTGACCAGGTGCTGGCCGACGCCCTTCGACTCACCCGCTGGGAGGCGCTCCGTCGCAAAGCGGAGCTGGAGATCGCCGCGGCCGCGGCCGATCCAGCCGATCGCGCCGCGCTGGCTGCCGCCGTTCGAGAGCTGACCGGCGCCGAGGAGTGAGGGGCGCCGTCCACCGACTCCGCGCCGACCGGCAGGCCCGGGGCCAGGAGCAGACCGGGCCGCGCTACGCCGTCGTGCTGCAGGCTTCACGGTTCGACCTGCTGTCCCGATGGATCGTTGCGCCAACCAGCACCGGGGTGCGCTCGATGGTCGTCCGACCGGACGTCGACTGGGGAGCCGGACCGACGCGCGTGTTGTGCGATGCCCTGACGGCGGTGGACCCGGGCGTGCGCCTCGGCGAACAAGTCGGCCACCTGACCCACGCCGAGCAGCAGCAGGTCGACCTCGCGCTGGCCCTGCTGCTGAATCTTGCGCCCCCAGCGAGTTTCTGAGGACAGCGCACGCCCCGATCCGGAGCAGGGTTGTGCGGAGCCACCGAACCGGAGGGTGGTCAGTTCGGGACGACCGTGATCGGGCACGCAGGCCCCGAGGCCCGGGCCAACCTCCGGTCAGCGGTCACCAGGGCGCAGCCGAAACCCTCGGCCAGGGCCACGTACGTCGCGTCGTATGCGGTGACGTTCTCCCGCAACTGCCAGACCCGCGGGAGCAGCGGGTGGACGGGGTGACGGGTCAGCCCCAGCGCGATCCACGCGCCCAGGGCCTCGCCGACGACCTCGGCCGTCAGCTGTCCGGTCGCGCTGAGCCGGCGGAAAGCATGCGCCACCTCGGCGTCCACCAGGTGCGGGGCGTGCACCTGCTGCTCGGCGAGTACCGCTCGCGCCGCTCCGTCGCGGAGCAACGCGGCCACCGCAGCGGAGGCATCGAGCACGATCACCGGCTCGCGCGACCGTCGTCCACGCTGCCGACGATCGCGTCGAGGACGATTCCGGTGTCCGGTAGCGCAGCCAGCAGCCGCGAGTTGTCGGCGCGGCGCGTCACCTGGTCGAGCTCACGCACCGCCACCGCACTGACCGACGAACGTTCGGCGGCCGCCAGCCGCTCCAGTCGCTCGAGGACGCTGTCAGGCACGTTACGCAGGTAAAGCGTGGGCATGTTGCCATGCTCCACGGATGCGTTGCATTCTGCAAGCTCGGATCCGCCGAGTGTTGGATCCGCCCGGTGGCGATACCGACGTGCCCAGAGGCCGCGACAACGGCTCCGGCAGCGTCGGGGATCATGTCCCGCCATGACCTCCTCCTTCACCGCCGAGGTCGAGCAGGCCGCGCGCCGGCTGGCCGGCGTGGCCGAGCGGACGCCGCTGCAGCGCAACGCCCGCCTCTCCGAGCTGACCGAAGCCGCGGTGTGGGTGAAGCGGGAGGACCTGCAGGTCGGCCGCTCCTACAAGGTGCGCGGCGCCTACAACACCCTCGCCCAGCTGGACGCCGCGGGCCGGGCGGCCGGCGCGGTCACCGCCAGCGCCGGGAACCACGGCCAGGGCGTGGCGTACGCGTGCCGGGTGCTCGGCGTCCGGGGGCGGGTGTTCGTGCCCGGGACGACGCCGCGGCAGAAGCGCCAGCGCATCGCCGCGCTCGGCGGGGACATGGTCGAGCTCGTCGTCTCCGGCGACACCTACGACGACGCGGCGGCCGCGGCGGCCGCGTGCGCCGCCGCCACCGGCGCGACCCTCGTGCCCGCGTTCGACGCGCTGTACACCGTCGCCGGCCAGGCCACGGTGGCCGTCGAGCTGCTCGACCAGCTGGGCACCGCCCCGGACGTCGTCGTCCTGCCGGTCGGCGGCGGTGGGCTGCTGGCCGGCTGCGCGACGTGGCTGCGCGAACACGCCCCCGGCACCCGGCTGGTCGGAGTGGAGCCGGCCGGCGCGGCCAACATGGCCGCGGCGCTGGCCGCCGGCCACCCGGTGGAGCTGGCCCAGATCGACACCTTCGTCGACGGCGCCGCGCTCCGCCGGGCCGGCGACGTCACCTTCCCGCTGGTGCGGGACGCAGGCTGCGAGCTGGTCACCGTGCCCGAGGGCCAGGTCTGCACCGAGATGCTGGACCTCTACCAGGTCGACGGGGTCATCGCCGAGCCCGCCGGGGCGCTGGCCGGCGCAGCCCTGACCGGCGGCGCCGTCGTCGTCGAGCCGGGGCAGACGGTCGTCTGCCTGCTGTCCGGGGGCAACAACGACGTCAGCCGGTACGCCGAGGTCGTCGAGCGCTCGCTGGTGCACCGCGGGCTCAAGCACTACTTCCTGGTGGAGTTCCCGCAGGAGCCCGGCGCGCTGCGCCGGTTCCTCGACGAGGTGCTCGGCCCGGACGACGACATCGTGCTGTTCGAGTACGTCAAGCGCGACAACCGGGAGACCGGGGCAGCGCTGACCGGCATCGAGCTGGGCAGCGTCGCCGGCCTGGCCCCGCTGATGGCCCGGATCGAGGCCGGCCCGCTGAAGATCCAGCACCTGGCGCCCGGGACGACGGCCTACCGCTTCCTGGTCTGAGCTCGCCCCCCAGGTAACGCCGCCCGAGTGCCCGAACGCCGTCCGACATGCCGACGCCCGCTGCCCCATCGGTGTGACCGAGCGTCGTCAGGGGCTCATTGCGGCCTGGAGCTGCATGGATGTCGACAAGATGACGGATGGGGAGCGGGTCATCGGCCAATTCATGGGCCGGCGCAACGATTGGGTGACGGAGCCACACTGATCGCTGTTGACAGCGTCGGACGAGGTCCCGTGGGACCTACTTTTCTGGCACGTCGGCGGCACTTCCCCTGCCGCGACTGACAGCCCCGAGGAGCCCCACGTGAATGCGCCCCCAGCACTGGACGATCGGCCGTCCTCCCCCGTCGACCCGCTGACCGCGGACGCGGCGCCGGAGCTGGCTGCACTGCTGGAGATGTTCACGCGCGAGGAAACTGTGACGGTCGCTCCGTCGGCGCGTCGCGTCCTCCGTACCGCCGGAGCTCGACTGCACGCGTGGACGCAGGAGTGGCTGCGCCGAGCGACCGCGTGGGGCGCCGGTCCGGAAGGTGCCTGGCGTGCTTGGTGACCTCGTCCGTCTGCCGTCCGGTCGACCGGCCTCGACGGAGGTGCACTGATGCTGTTCTGGCCGACGGTGGCCGTGCTGGGGTTCACTGTCCTGGCCTGCCTGGTCATCGCGCTGGGCACCAGTTCGACCGCGCGCTACGAGTTCGAACGCAACCTGCTGCAAGCGGCGCGGCAGCAGGTCGTCGTCGCCCCCGGGACCGGACACGCTCCCGCCGGTGGCGGGCCGGTGGGCCCGCCGGCCGATGACCACCCGCGCGGAACCACCAGGAGCGGCGGCGCGGCGGCGCAGGAGAGGCCCAACGGGCGGGGTGCGGCCGTCGGCCTGGCCGACCACCCCGCGGGCAAGCGGGTCGTCGAGCCCGGTCCGGCGGCGGCGTGGTGGCTGGTGGAGGAACTGGGTGAGCAGTCGGGCGAGATCATGAGGGGTCCGTTCCCCGACCGGATCGATGCCGACTGGGCCGCCCTGTCCGGCGGCCTGTCCGCGGTCACGCGAGCGGTCTACGGCGTGCAGCGCGCCGACGGCGCAGGGCTGGTTCGATGGCAGTTGCCGCAGGAGCGGGCCTGGCTGAGCGAACTCGGCGACCAGTTGGACCGGCTGGCCGATGACTGGGACACACTTCTGTCCGACGAGGACTCGCTCACCTCGTTGGTGGTCGAGGTGGCCGCGGCGCTGGTCGAGGCGGGGCTGACCCTGCACGACTGCACCAGAGACGGTCCGGCCGGCGGGGTGTGCCTCACCCCCGAAGCCGGACATCGCGGGATCGTGGTCAGCTGGCACCGGCACGACCGGATGAGCCTGCAACAGGCGCGCGGCGCTGCGCTGGACGCGGCGGTGCAGCGGACGATGAACGCCGCTCTCGCCGACCTGCTGACCCAGCTGGGCTTCGGGATCGTGCCGTTCGGCCCGTCCGGCTGCTCCCTCGTCCCGGTGACCGAGCAGGAGGCCTGACCGCACGGGTGACCACGCGGCCGGCCCTTCAGGGGCCCGCGCCGAGCATGCGAGGCGTGGGGGGAAGGCCCGGCCGGCCTTCAGGGGCCCGCGCCGAGCATGCGAGGCGTGGGGGGAAGGCCCGGCCGGCCCTTCAGGGGCCCGCGCCGAGCATGCGAGGCGTGGGGGGAAGGCCCGGCCGGCCTTCAGGGGCCCGCGCCGAGCATGCGAGGCGTGGGGGGAAGGCACCACTCGGTGTCCAGCGCGAACGCCGGTTCGTAGGTGACCACGCCCGGCTGCTCGAGCCCGATCGAGGGCGTGGTGATCGACTGGTGCGCCCCACCCTCGGGCGCCAGCGTCACCCCGGACGGCGTGCCGACCAAGATCGACTGCCCGCCGGCGTACACGCCGAACGACCAGGGTTCCAGGGCGCGCGCGACGAACGGGTCGTACATGACGCCGATCGGCAACAGCGGCTGGTCCCACCGGTTCCACGTGGAACCCAGTTCCCCCATCAGCCCCACGAGGTTGGTCTCGGCGATGCCGAGCTCGACGTGCTGCCCGCTGGGCCGCTCCCGCCAGTGCAGGATCGTCTCGGGGTCGTCGGAGAACCAGTCGCGGCGGTCCTCGGCCGACCAGACGCCCACCTTGTTGACCCACCCGCCCAGGTTGGTGCTGGAGCTGACGTCGGGGCTGACGGTGACGACGCGCGCGCCGACCTCGGGTGCGGCCCGGTTGAGGTCAAGCAGCGTGCGCCCCAGCGCGGCCTGCGTCGTCGCCGTCCCCGACGGGGTGCGGCCCAGGTCCGCCGGGACGGCGACGGCCGGGGCGCCCTCGAGCTCGGTCCGCCGCAGCCGGGCGGCGGCGGCGGCCAACAGCTCCGCGGGGGCGCTGCCCGGCTCGAACGTCGTCCACGGGTCGGCCGGGTCGACGCCGACCCGGGCGGCCAGCTCGCCGAGCTGGGCCTCGCTGAGCAGCGCCGAGTGGTTCTGCGGATGCCCCTCGGTGGCCAGCCCGTAGCCCTTGAGGGTGTAGGCGAGCACCACGGTGGGCCGGGTGTCGTCGATCTGGGCGAAGGCGGTCCGCAGTGTGGCCAGGTCGTGGCCGCCGAGGTTGCGGACCGCCGCCAGCAGGTCCTCGTCGGCGACGTCGGCGACGAGTCCACCGATCCGGGCCGCGGCGGCCCCGTCGCCGGGCAGCTGCGCGCGCAGCTCGGCCGGGGTGCGGCGCAGCATCCGCTGGTACTCGGCGTTGGTCATCTCGTCGATCCGGTCGCGCAGCTCGGCTCCCCCAGGACGGGTGAACAGCTCCTCCAGCAGGGCGCCGTACTTGACGGTGAGCACCTGCCAGCCGGCGGCGGCGAACATCCCCTGCAGCCGGGTCGCCCCCATGGTGGGCACCACCCGGTCCAGCGACTGCCGGTTGAGGTCCACGATCCACACGACCTCGCCCAGCTCGGCCACCATCGGGTCGAGCACGGCCTCCCAGACCGCGCCCTCGTCGAGCTCGGCGTCGCCGACCAGCGACCACTGGCGCCCGGCGCCGCCGGTGCCGAACTGGGTGTTGACGTAGCGGCGGGCGATGGCGCCCCAGATCGGCGCGGTGGCACCGATGCCGACCGAGCCGGTGGAGTAATCAGCCGGCACGGGGTCCTTGAGCCGGCTCGGATAGCTCTGCAGCCCGCCGAACTCGCGCAGCGTGGTCAGGTACGCCGGGTCCAGCTGACCGAGCAGGTACTCCAGGGCGTGCAGCACCGGGGAGGCGTGCGGCTTGACCGAGACCCGGTCCTCGGGCCCCAGCTGCTCCAACCACAACGCCGTCATCAGCGTGACGATCGAGGCGCTGGAGGCCTGGTGGCCGCCGACCTTGAGGCCGCTCGGGTTGGGTCGCACCCGGTTGGCGTGGTCGACGATCGCGGTGGCCAGCCACAGCACCCGCTGCTCGACCTCCCGCAGGGCCGCATCGTCGATGTCCGTGCCCGCGGGGACCGCCGTCAGCGTCATGCCAGCACCCGACCACGTGCGACGGGCGGACACAAACCGCGGGGTGGCCGGGTCCGGCGGGGCTCGCCTATCGTCCGCCAGGCGTGGCGCGGCTCACCCGCGCCGTGCACCGAGCTGGAGGACCGACCTCATGGACTACGCCGAGCTCCAGGCCGCCTTCCTCGGCGCGCCCGCCGAGGGCCAGACCCCGCCCCGGATCCCCGACCACCCCGCCCGGCGGCTGCGGGACGCCGCCGAGCCGATCGCCACCATCGGCTTCTGGGGTCGCCCGGCCTACGACCGCCTCGCCGAGCTGGGCCTGGACTTCCTCACCGGCTACGTCTGGGCCCGGACGGCGCCGCTGGGCGAGCCGTCGGCGCCGGTGGTGGTCGCCGCGTTCGGGGTCTTCGAGCCGAGCCTGGTGACGAGCCTGTACGAGCAGGCCCGCGCCCTGTGCAGCCGCGCGCAGGTGCTCGCCGCACGAGAGGCAGGCGCGGTGGCCTCGCTGCACGATCTGCTGCCCGACCTGCCCACCGGGGACGTCGCGGCCGCCGTCGCACTGCTGCGCCGGGCCACCGACGTCGCTGCGGCCGACGTCGCCGGGCGGCCGCTGTTCGCCGGACTCACCTCCCTGCCGTGGCCGGCGAACCCCTTGGGCCAGCTGTGGCACGCCACCAACCTGCTCCGGGAGTACCGCGGGGACGTGCACCAGGCGGCCAACGTCGCGGCCGGGCTCACCGGCGTGCAGATGAACCTGGTGACGGAGTACTGGATCGGCTGGGAGCCCACCGCCTATGCCGGCTCCCGCGGCTGGGCACCGGAGGTGATGGCCGCCGCCGACGACGACCTGGTCGAGCGCGGCTGGGTGGCCGACGGTGCGCTCACCGCCCGAGGACAGCGGCAGCGCGACGACATCGAGGCGCAGACCGACGCCGCGCTGGAACGGGTGCTCTTCCCCGTCGGCGACGAGCTGCCCGCCCTGACCGACCTGCTGGACCGCTGGTCGGCTGCGATCGTGGCCGGTGGCGCAGCCCCGCCCGATCCCTACAAGCGGGTCAGCGGATGAGCCCGGGTGAGCAGTGCTGGCCCGCTCTCCTCCGGGCGTCCCCACGCCCCCACTACCGTCGACGGCGTCCCGTTCGACGCTCGTGAGGAGACATCGTGCCCGCCCCGACCGCGCCCCATCCGCCCGCCGGCGCCCTCGACGGCATCCGGGTGCTGGAGATCGGCACTCTCATCGCGGGGCCGTTCGCCGGCCGACTGCTCGGTGACCAGGGCGCCGACGTGGTCAAGGTCGAGGCTCCCGACCGGCCCGACCCGCTGCGCACCTGGGGCCAGGTGTCCGAGGACGGCCGGGGCTTCTTCTGGACCGTGCACGCCCGCAACAAGCGCTGCATCACCCTGGACCTCCGGCAGTCCCGCGGCCAGGAGCTCTTCCTCCGGCTGGTCGAGGAGGCCGACGTCGTGGTCGAGAGCTTCCGGCCCGGCACCATGGAGCGCTGGGGGCTGGGCTACGACCAGCTCAGCGAGGTGAACCCGGGCGTGGTGCTGGCCCGGGTGTCCGGCTACGGACAGACGGGGCCGGCCGCGCACCGTCCCGGCTACGCCAGCGTCGCCGAGGCGTTGGCCGGCCTGCGTTACGTGACCGGTTTCCCCGGACAGCCCCCGGTCCGGATGGCGCTGTCGCTCGGCGACTCGCTAGCCGGCATGTTCGCCGCCCAGGGCATCCTGTCCGCGCTGGTGGCCCGGCAGCGCACCGGCATGGGGCAGGTGGTCGACACCGCGCTCACCGACTCCTGCCTCGCGCTGACCGAGTCGATGCTCCCCGACTACGACCGGGCCGGCCTCGTCCGCCAGCCCAGCGGCACGCGACTGGAGGGCATCGCGCCGTCCAACTCCTACCAGACCTCCGACGGCACCTTCGTCATCATCGCCGCCAACCAGGACACCCTGTTCCGCCGGCTCTGCGGCGCGATGGGCCGACCCGAGCTGGCCGACGACGACCGCTTCGCCACGCACGGTGCGCGCGGCCGGAACCAGGACGAGCTGGACAGGATCATCGCCGCCTGGGCGAGGGAGCACGACAGTGCCGACGTGCAGCGCCTGCTCGACGAGGCCGGTGTCGCCGCGGGCCCGGTGAACACCGTCGCCGACATCGTCGCCGACCCGCAGTTCCGGGCCCGCGGCATGGTGCTCGCCCATCACGACGAGGGGGTCGGGGCCGACGTGCTCGGCCCGGGCATCACCCCGAAGCTGTCGGCCACCCCCGGCGGTCTGCGTTGGGCCGGGCCGCCGCGACCGGGCAGTCACAACGCCGAGGTCTACGGCGAACTGCTCGGCCTGGACGCCACCGCCCTCGCCGGGCTGTCCGCCGCCGGCGTCGTCTGATACGTGCTCGGGCTCTCGGTACCGAACGCCCCGGGAGCGGTCAGCTGGGGTAGCGGGCGGCAGCGCGTTCGCGGGCCTGTGCGGCCAGTACCTCGCGGTCCTTCGGCGGCGCCGTCGTGACCAGGTCGGCGAGCAGGTGCCCGGTGACGTGCGCTATCTCCTCGACCGCCCGGTCGAACGCCGCCTGATTGGCCTGCGACGGCTTGGCCGACCCGCTGACCTTGCGCACGTACTGCAATGCGGCGGCACGGACCTCGTCGTCGGTGGTCGCCGGCGCGAGGTTGTGCAAGACGTGGATGTTCCGGCACATGGGGACGAGCCTAGGACGGCGCCGCGCGTCAGCGGGTAGCCGTCGGCGCCGGTGCGCCGACGACGGTGGTCGTGGTCGAGCCACCCTTGGCCAGCGCCCGGCTGATCACCATCCGTTGGATCTGGTTGGTGCCCTCGAAGATCTGCATGACCTTGGCCTCGCGCATGTACCGCTCGACCGGGAAGTCGCGGGTGTACCCGTACCCGCCGAGCACCTGGACGGCGTCGGTGGTCACCTTCATCGCGTTGTCGGTGGCCACCAGCTTGGCCACCGAGGCGAGCTCGCCGTAGGGCTGGCCGGCGTCCCGCAGCCGCGCGGCGGCCAGGTAGGTGGCCCGGGCGCTCGCTACCGCCGCGGCCATGTCGGCCAGCAGGAACGCCAGGCCCTGGTGCTCGATGATCGGGACGCCGAAGGTCTCCCGCTCCTGCGCGTAGGCCAGCGCGTCGTCCAGCGCGCCCTGCGCCAGCCCGGTCGCGACCGCGGCGATGCCCAGCCGGCCGGCGTCCAGCCCGGCGAGCGCGATCGGCAGACCCTCGCCCTCAGCGCCCAACCGGCGGTCGGCGGCCACCCGGACACCCTCGAAGCGCATCGTGGCCGTCGTCGAGCCGGTCAGACCCATCTTCCGCTCGGCCGGGTCGGCGGACAGCCCCGCGCTGTCGGCGGGGACGAGGAAACAGGAGATGCCGCGCGAGCGGTGGTCGGAGGTGCGGGCCATGACCTTGTAGAAGTCGGCCTGCCCGCCGTGCGTCGTCCACGCTTTGTCGCCGGTCAGCACGTAAGAGTCCCCGTCGCGCACCGCCGTCGTGCGCATGGCGGCCGGGTCGGAGCCGGCGTGCGGCTCGGAGAGGCAGTAGGCGCCCAGCAGCTCACCGCCGAGCATCTCGGGCAGCCAGCGCTGCTGCTGTTCGGGCGTGCCGGCGGTGGCCAGGCCGAAGCACGACAGCCCGTGCACGCTGACCCCGACCGCGACGCTGGCCCACACCGCGGCGATCTCCTCGAGGACCTGCAGGTACACCTCGTAGGGCTGGCCGCCGCCGCCCACGTCCTCCCCGTAGGGCAGACCGAGCAGGCCGGCCCGGCCGAGGGTGCGGAAGACGTCGCGGGGGAAGGCCTCGTGGGCCTCGTCCGCGGCGACCCGCGGAGCGAGCTGCTTGCGGGCGATGTCCCGGGTGAGGTCCAGCAGGTCCGCCGCCTCCTGGGTGGGCACGAGACGACGAACGGGCACAACACACCTCCGAAAGAGCGATCAGTACTGGACGACGGTACGCAGTACCGGCCGCAGTACTCAAGCGGATGCCGTTGTTACTGTCCGGTTCGCCGCGAGGAGGCCCGGATGACGTCGCTGGACAGCCGCACCACCCGCACCCAGGCGCGCCGCGACGAGCTGTTGGACCAGCTGGTCGCGCTCGTGCTGACCGACGGGTTCGCCGAAGTCACCCTCGACGAACTGGCCCGCCGGCTGCACTGCTCCAAGAGCACCCTGTACGGGATCGCGGCGAGCAAGGAACAGCTGGTCGTGGCCGCGGTCAAGCGGTTCTTCCAGCGCGCCACGGCGGCGGTCGAGGAGCACGTCGCCGCCCCCGCCGATCACCGCGAGCAGATCAGCGCCTACCTGCTGGCCGTCGCCGAACAGCTGCAGCCGGCGTCCCCGGCGTTCTTCGCCGATGTGGCGACCTTCGCCCCGGCCCGGGAGATCTACGAGCACAACACCCGCTCTGCGGCCGCCCGGGTGCAGCAGCTGGTCAGCGCCGGCGTCGCGGCCGGCACGGTGCGGCCGGTGCACGCCTCGTTCGTCGGCGCGGCGGTGGCGCAGGTGATGGCCGCGATCCACCGGGGCGATATCACCGCCACCACCGGCCTGGACGACGCCGCTGCGTACCGCGAGCTCGCCGGCCTCGTCGTCGCCGGGGTCGCCCCGCGCTGATGGTGGTGCGGGTCCGCCGGCTGCCCTGAACCGGCCGGTTCAGCCGCCCAGCTCGGCCACCAGTGCCGCCCTGATCGCCGGGCGCGAGCCGAAGACCAGCAGGAACAACGCTTCCCGGGCGGTGCGCTCGGCATCGGCGCCGGCGAGCACGGCGCGGCTGCCGGTTGCGGCGACGAGCAGGCCCGCGGCCCGATGGGCCAGCGCGGCGGCGGCCGCCCGAGCCGCTGCGAGCTCCTCGGGGGGAGCGGTGTCCAGCCGCACACGGACGGCGGCCAGGTCGGCGTCCAGCGGCGAGGAGCCCAGCAGCCGTGCGCACCGGACGACGAGCCCGAGGGCCAGGGAACCGTTGGGCCGGAGCCCTGCGGCGTCCCCGGCGCGCAGCTCGGCCAGCGGCACCGCGCCGGTCAGCCGGGCGGCCGGAACGCGGTGCCCACGTAGACCCAGCTCGACCGTCGCACTCGCCGTCACGGCGACCATGCGCTGCGGCCGGACGGTCATGGTCGGCCCGGCGACCGCGTCGACCAGCACGAACAGCACCCGCTCGTCGGACTCGTCCCGGCCGGCCACGAGCACCAGGTCGATGTGCCCCCAGCCGGTCACCCAGGGGACATCGCCGTCGAGCACCAGCTCGTCGCTCTCGCGGCGCACCCGCACCGCAGCCGGGCCGGGCCGGGTGGCCGCCTGCAGCGCCACCCCGGCCCGCCATCGCCCGGCGCACAGGTCGGCGAGCAGGTCCCCGCGGAGGGCCGCCGGCCCGGCGGCCACCGCGGAGACCACTCCGAGGTGCTGCAGCCAGACGAACGCGGCGGACAGGTCACCGGCAGCGAGTTCTTCCACCACGGCCGCCACCGTCGTCCGGTCGGCGCCCAGCCCACCGGCGTGGACCGGGCCGGTGAGCCCGTACAGCCCGGCCGCGGCGAGGGCGTCCAGGTGTCCGGCGGGCACCTGACCCGCGGCGTCCACCTGGCCGGCAGCGGGGAACAGCAGCTCCTGGGCGAGCCGGCGGGCGCGAGGGACGATGTCGATCACGCCGACCATCGTCCCGCGGGGTCTGGGGCGCGGCCGCTCAGTAGGTGAAGGCGCCCACGGCGCTGCGCAGGTCGGAGGCCATCCGGGACAGCTCGTCGACTGCGACCCGGGTCTGGCCCAGGGCCTGGGTGGTGGAGCTGGCCGCGGCGGACACACCGGTGATGTTGGTGGCGATCTCGGTGGACCCCCCGGCGGCCTCCTGCACCGACCGGGACATCTCATTCGTCGTCGCGGTCTGCTCCTCCACCGCCGAGGCGATGGTCAGCTGGTAGTCGTTGATCGACCCGATGACCTCCGAGATGCCGCCGATCGCCGCGATCGCCTTCGTGGTGTCACCCTGGATGGCCTCCACCCGACGGGCGATGTCCTCCGTCGCCCGCGCCGTCTCCTGCGCCAACTCCTTCACCTCGTTGGCGACCACCGCGAACCCCTTACCGGCCTCACCGGCCCGCGCCGCCTCGATCGTGGCGTTCAGGGCCAGCAGGTTCGTCTGCTCCGCGATCGAGGTGATCGCCTTCACCACCGCACCCATCTCCTGCGACGACGTCCCCAGCTTCGTGATCGTGATCGTCGTCGCCTCCGCCTCCGCCTCCGCCACCGCCGTCGCCGCCACCCGCGCCGCCTCGTTCGCGTTCTGCGAGATCTCCCGGATCGAAGCACCCATCTGCTCAGCACCCGCCGCCACCGTCGCCACGTTCCGGCTGACCTCCTCCGCCGCCGAGGACACCACCCCGGACTGCGCGCTGGTCTCCTCCGCCGACGCCGAGATCTGCGCCGACGACGCCGACAACTCCTCCGACGACGCCGCCACCGCATCCGCCGACGCAGCCACCCCGGCCAGCACCGACCGCAGGTGCTGCTGGGCTGCGCCGAGGGACTGGGCCATCCGGCCGAGGTCATCGGCGGAGCGGACCTCGGGGACGACCGTGAGGTCACCGGTGGCCATGGCCTCGACCGTGCGGCTCACGGTGGCGACGGTGCCGGTGATCTGCCGGATCACCCAGAGGGCGAGTGCCCCGGTCGCCAGCAGACTGGCGATCAGCACGGCCCACAGCAGCCGGATGGAGCTGGCCGCGTCTGCGTGGCCCTTGTCGTTGACCGCGCCGGCCGCGGCCGTCTGCGTGTCCAGCTCGGTCTGCATCTCGTCCATCAGGGTGTCCGTGGCGTCCTGCAACGGGCCGGTCACGACGCTCCCGCTGGCGGAGGAAGCCTGCGCCGCTTCCTCCGCGGCGGCCGCCGCCGCTGCCTGACTGCCCCGTCCGGTGCTCGCCGCCGACGTGTCCGCCGCCGCGGACGCCGCGCGCGCGGCGTCCGCGGCCGGCACCAGCTGCTGCGTCGCCACGGCGTACCAGCTGTCCAGCTGCTCGGTGAGCGCAGCGAACTCGTCGGGGCTGGTGGCCAGCGGCTCGTAGGCGGCGAGTTGCTGCTGGAGCGTGTCCTGCCGCTTGGCCAGCTCGGTGCGCAGCTCGGCCCGGCCCGCGTCGTCCACCAGGGGATAGGTGATGTAGCGGGCACGGTCGCCCTGGAAGGAGCGCTGCAGGTCGGACAGCTGGGTGAGCGGTTCGACGCTCTGGCTGTACAGCGCCTGCTGCTGGTCGCTCATGGCCCCGATCCGGGCAGTGGCCAGGCCGGTCAGCCCGACCGAGACCAGACCCAGCAGCCCGACGGTGATGCCGATCTTGACCGCGACGGAACGGTCGGCGATCCAGCCCAGTCCGCGCCCAGCTCGCACCGGCGCTTCGGTGGTGGGGCGGGGGGACTGGTCACGGACCATCGTCGAGCTCCTCGAGGTAGCCCGGACGGCGAGTGCAACCGTGTCCACGGATTCAGGACCAAGGTCCCGGGGACGGCGGCCGCTCCCGCGAGAGCACCACGGGCCGGCTGGTGCCTCCTGCCGTGCGAGGCAACGACCGGCCCATGGTGATCAGCGAGTGCGCCAGCTCAGTCGCGCGGCTCCTGTGGCCGCCCTGCTGACACGGGGTGGTCGGTCGGGCTCGGCATCGGCGAGCCCACCTCCCGCGTGCCCGCCGTCCCACCGGAGGCATCCGGCGTCACTCCGGCGGCCGGCACGTGCTCGACGACCAATGCGAAGTCATCACCGTGCCGGGTGATGCCCTCGACCACGGCCTGCTCGACGGCGTCGCTGGCGTAGGCGCGGCGCAACATCATCGGGTCCGAGCGCAGGTCCTTGGCCAGCGCGACGGCCAGCCCCACCATCACCAGCGCGAAGGGCAGCGCGGCGATGATCGTCAGGTTCTGCAGCCCGGTCAGGGCGTCGTTCCCACCGACCAGCAGCATGATGGCGGCGACTGCGCCCATCACGATGCCCCAGAAGATGACGACCCCCTTGCTGGGCTCCAGGGTGCCCCGCTGGGACAGCGAGCCCATCACGATCGACGCGGCATCGGCCCCGGAGACGAAGAAGATCGCGACCAGCACCATGACAAGCACCGTCATCACGGTGGCCAGCGGGTACTGCTCGAGCACGCCGAAGAGCTGGCCCTCGGTGGTCGACTGGCCGGCGATGTCCACCCCGTCGCGCTGGGCGGCGATGCCTGCGCCGCCGAAGATGGCGAACCACACGAGGCTGACCGCGCTGGGCACCAGCAGCACGCCGGTGACGAACTGGCGGATCGTGCGGCCACGGCTGATCCGGGCGATGAAGAGCCCGACGAACGGCGTCCAGCTGATCCACCACGCCCAGTAGAAGACCGTCCAGCCACTGAGCCACGTGGCCATCGCGTCCCCACCGCTGGCCTCGGTGCGGGCGGCCATGTCGCCGAGGTCGGAGAAGTAGCCGCCGATGGCGTCCGGGATCAGGTTGAGGATCAGCACGGTCGGGCCGACCACGAAGACGAACAGCGCCAGGACGGCGGCCAGCACCATGTTGATGTTGGAGAGCCACTGGATGCCCTTGGCCACTCCGGAGACCGCCGAGGCGACGAACGCCGCGGTGAGGATGGCGATGATCGCGACCAGCACCCCGTTGCCGACGCTGCCGGCCCAGCCGAGGATCTCCACACCGCTGCCGATCTGCAGCGCGCCGAGGCCCAACGAGGCCGCGGAGCCGAAGAGGGTGGCGAAGATCGCCAGCACGTCGATCAACTTGCCGATCGGGCCGGTGGTCCGCTTCTCGCCGAACAGCGGGGCGAACGCGGCGCTGATCAGCTGCTTGCGGCCCCGGCGGAACGTGCCGTAGGCGATGGCCAGCCCGACAACGGCGTAGATGGCCCACGGGTGCAGCGTCCAGTGGAAGAGCGTGGTGGCCATCGCGGTCTGGATGGCTTCGGGGGTCTCGCCGTCGACCGAGCGCGGGGGTGGTGACACGTAGTGCGACAGGGGCTCGCTGACGCCGTAGAACATCAGCCCGATGCCCATGCCGGCGCTGAACATCATCGCGATCCAGGAGACGGTCCGGAACTCCGGTTGCTCGCCGTCGTGGCCCAACGGGATGCGACCGTACTTGCTGGCCGCCAGCCAGATGACGTAGACGACGAAGCCCGATGCCAGCACGACGAACAGCCAGCCGAGGTTCGACTCGATCCAGGTCAGCGCGCCACCGCTGGCCGTACCGAGGTTCGACGGGGCGAGGAAGCCCCAGGCCACGAAGGCCAGCGCGACGACTGCCGCGGGCCCGAAGACCACCGTGTCGAGGGAGGCCTTGTGGTCGGCGGCCGCGGCCGGCGGCTCAGCGATCGCAGGATGCCGGGCCGTGAGCGGTCGGCGTCGCTTCGTGCTCGACTCGCGGACTTCGCGCCCGGGTGGTGCGCTGGATGAACTCGACAAGGATTCGGTATGGCGCCCTGATCCGGCGCCTCTCCCTTCACATCGGTGGCTGGGGCGGCCGCCCCCTGGTGCAGGAGCGCCTGCCCTCCCACCGTGCGCGCCATAACCGCCCAGCGCAAACAGACAACGATCACAACCCGGTCACCCGGGAACGTCGGCGCCGAGCCCCCGCCCGGGTCGCTCGCCGGTTCCAGGCACACTGGTCGGCGATGGACGTACTCGCACTCCCACCGGTCTCCGAGTTCCTCCCGTGGCTGCGCGGCCGCGGTCTGGGCGTCGTGCTGATCATCCTGGGCGCGGTGCTGCTGGCCCGGTTCGTCAGCTGGCTGGGCAACAAGGTCACCACGAGGATCGACGCCAAGGCAACCGACTCCGACGCCCTGGTCCGGTCCGAGGCGGCCAAGCACCGGCACTCCCTCGCCCAGGTGCTCACCTGGGTGGCGCTGGTGCTGATCTACACCAGCGCCGTCTACGTGCTGCTGGACTGGATCGGCATCCCGGTCACCGGCCTGGTCGCTCCGGCGACCGTGCTGGGCGTCGGGCTCGGCTTCGGCGCGCAGCGCATCGTCGGCGACGTGCTGGCCGGGTTCTTCCTCATCACCGAGCGGCAGTACGGCTTCGGCGACGTGGTCTCCATCCAGGTGGTCGGCGGCGGCGACCCGGCCACCGGCACCGTCGAGGACGTCACGCTGCGGATCACCCGCATGCGGTCGGCCAACGGCGAGGTCATCACGGTCCCCAACGGCCAGATCGTGAAGGTCGTGAACCTCTCCCGCGACTGGGCCCGCGCCGTCATCGACGTCCCCGTGGCGGCCGGCACCGACGTCACCCGGGTCAACGACGTGCTGCGCGCCGTGGGCCAGCAGGCCTTCGACGATCCCCAACTGCATCCGCTGCTGCTGGACGCCCCCAGTGTCATGGGCGTGGAGAGCCTCGGCCTGGAGCAGGTCAACGTCCGGGTGGTGGCCCGCACCCTGCCCGGCAAGCAGTTCGAGGTGGGCCGGGACCTGCGGGCCCGCATCGTGCTGGCCTTCCGCCGCGAGGGCATCAAGGTGTCCACCATCGCCGAGCCCGCCACCACCGGGGTGACCCCGTGAGCACGGCACCACCCGAGGACGTCCCCGGCGAGGGCAGCGCGGACGCCGAGTCCCGCGCGACCACGTCCCCTCAGGTCAGCACGGCTCCGGCGACCAACCGGCGGCGCCTGTGGCCGCGGTCGGTGCCCGCCCGGATCGGCCGGGCCCGCACCTCCACCGTCGCCCTCGGGACCCTGTTCGTCATTGCCGGGCTGCTGTACGTGCCCCCGGTGTCCACCGACACGACGTCGGGGACGCCGGCCGGGAACATCGCGCCGGTGACCACTCCCGCGGAGGCGCCCGCACCGACGACGTCGGAGGCCCCGGTCGCGACCACCTCGGGCCCCACCCAGAGTCCGACCACCCCGTCCCGGACGACGACGTCGGGCGCGGAGACGACCGGGCCCGCGGACACCGGCGCCCCGTCATCGGGGACGACGTCGGGGGCCCCGGCGACGACCACCCCGGCGCCGGCGACCCCCAGCCAGGCGCCGGCTCCGTCGTCCGCGCCGGAGTCGGCGGCCCCGAGCTCCTGACGCTCGGTCAGGAAGTGACGACGGCGATGCCCGGCTCGCGGCCGACGGCGATCAGCGCCGGCCCGGCGTCGGCAAGGCCGAGCTCGCGGGTGACCAGCAGCTCGGGGTGCAGTCGCCCGGCGGCGATGAGGGAGAGCATCGCCGGGTAATCGGCCGCGGCCATGCCGTGGCTGCCGAGCACCGCCAGCTCCCGGCCGATCACCAGCTCCATCGGCACGGCTGCCCGGCCCTGCGCCGGAGGCAGCAGGCCGACCTGCACGTGCCGGCCCCGCGGTCGGAGGCTACGGATCGAGTTCTCGCAGGCGACCGGGGAACCGAGCGCGTCCAGCGAGACGTGCGCGCCGCCGCCGGTCAGCTCCGCGACCGCGGCGGGCACGTCGGCCATTCCGTCGACGACGGCCTCGGCGCCCATCCACCGGGCCAGCTCGAGTGCGCCCGGCGAGACGTCGACGGCGACGACACGGGCGCCCGCGGCGACCGCGACCTGGACGGCGGACAGGCCGACACCGCCGCACCCGTGCACGGCCACCCACTCCCCCGGCCGCACCCTTCCCACTTCGGTGACGGCGCGGAACGCGGTGGCGAACCGGCAGCCCAGGCTGGCCGCGGTGGCGAACGGCATGCCCTCGGGCAGGGCCACCAGGTTGACGTCGGCGGCATCCAGGGCGACGAACTCGGCCAGCGAGCCCCAGTGCGTGAAGCCGGGCTGGGTCTGGTGCAGGCACACCTGGCCCGCGCCCTCCCGGCACGGCGCGCAGCGCCCACACGCGCAGACGAAGGGCACCGTCACCCGGTTCCCGACCGACCAGTTCCGCACCCGCGCGCCGACCGCCGCGACGGTGCCGGCCAGCTCGTGGCCGGGCACGTGCGGCAGGACGACGTCGGGGTCGTGGCCCGACCAGGCGTGCCAGTCGCTGCGGCAGATCCCGCTGGCGCCCACGGCGACGACGACGCCGTCCGGCACAGGGGTCGGCTCGGGCACCTCCTGGACGGTCAGCGGGCCACCGAACTCCTCGAACACCAGGGCGCGCACGCCCGATAGCCTGCCGTGCGCCACGATCAGGCATGACATCGACCGGCTACGTCACGTTCCTTGTCTTCGCCACGGTGCTCGTCCTGGTGCCGGGACCGGACTTCGCGGTGGTCGTGCGCAACACGCTGGCCGGCGGCCGGGCCCGGGGCATGTGGAGCACGCTCGGGGTGGTCAGTGCCGCTGTGTTGCAGGGCGTGGCGGCCGCGGCCGGGCTCGGCGCGCTGGTGCTCCGGGTGGAGCCGGTCTTCCAGGCGATCCGCTGGGCGGGCATCGCCTACCTGGTGGTGCTCGCCGCCCAGTCGCTGCGCTCGGCGGTGCGCGGCGACTACGCACCGCTGGACGGCGGCCGGGCCGGTCGCGGCTCGGCCTGGGCCGGCTGGCGGCAGGGCTTCCTGTCCAACATCACCAACCCGAAGGTGCTGGTCTTCTACCTGGCGGTGCTGCCGCAGTTCCTCTCCCCCGGCGCCGGCATCGGCCTCCTGATCGGCTACGCGCTCAGCCACGCGGCGCTCGGCCTGATCTACCTGACCGGACTCACCCTGCTGCTGTCCCGCGCGCGCCGGCTGCTGGCCCGGCGAGCGGTGCGCCGCGGCCTGGACGCTGCGACCGGCGTCGTGCTGCTCGCCTTCGGCGCCCGGCTGGCGCTGGAACGGAGCTGACCGGCGCCGACCCGGCGGGTCACCGCAGCGCGGTGGCCATCCGGGCGACGCCCTCTGTCAGCAGCTCGGGGCTGGTGCCGACGTTGAGCCGGACGAAGCCCGAGCCGGGCGCGCCGAACTTCAGCCCGGGCTCGACGGCGACCCGACCCCGATCGAGGAACTGCTGGAACGGCGCGTCGCCCTCGCCCACCTCCCGGCAGTCCAGCCAGGCGAGGAAGGTGGCCTGCGGACGCCGCCAGCGCACCTGCGGGAGCTGCTCGGCGAGCAGGTGACCCAGGACGTCGAACCGGTCGGCCAGTGCGCCGCGCAGGGCGTCGAGCCAGGCGTCGGCGTCGGTGAAGGCGGCGATGCTGGCCAGCACGCCCAGATGCCCCGGCCGCCACCGCACGTCGGGCGGCATCCGCTCCAGGACGGCCTGCATCGGCGCGGAACCGGACACCACAGCGGCGCACTTGAGCCCGGCCAGGTTGAACGCCTTACTGGCCGACACCACGGCCAGCGCGACGTCCGCAGCGCCGGGGACCGTCAGCAGCGGCGTGACGGTCTCCCCCGGCAGCGTCAGGGGGGCGTGGATCTCGTCGCTGACCAGCGGCACGCCGTACCGGGTCGCCAGCTCCACCAGGGCGGCCAGCTCAGCGGGCCCGGGCACCCACCCGACCGGGTTGTGCGGGTTGCACAGCAGGTAGGCGGCCGGGCGCTGCGCGAAGGCGAGCTCCAGCGCGGGGAGGTCGAGCCGCCACGAGCCGTCGTCGGTGAGCGGGACCTCCACCGCCTGTCCGCCCACCTCCGCGACCCAGTTCCAGAACGGCGAGTAGACCGGCGGGCTGAACACCACAGGTCGGCCGGCGGCACCCAGCAGCCGGAGCACCTCGACCATCCCGACGCCGACGTCGGGGACCGGCGCGACGCGCCCCGGGTCGATGGTCCAGCCCCAGCGGCGCTCGGCGAAGCCGGCCAGCGCCTCGCCCAGCGCCGGCACCGCCATCGCGTAGCCGGTGTCCGAGCCGGCCACCGCGTCGGCGAGCACCCGCTGCACCGGCGGAGCGAGGGCGACGTCCATCTCGGCGACGAACATCGGCAATACGTCGGCCGGGTGGGTGCGCCACTTGGCGCTGCGCCGGCGGCGGGCGGCGTCGGGCGAGTCGAAGACCGGGGTCGTCACCGGCCCACCGTGCCACGCAACCGTCGACCCCCGCATTGCACGCCGTCTGCCCGCATTGCACGTGCTGCACCACGCGCAGTGCAGCCGAACACCGTGCAATGCGAAGGGGGCCGCGTCGCCCCGGACAGCGCCCGCGGTGGCCGTCGTCCTAGCCTCGAGATTTCATACCAGCCGGCCTCGACGGGAAGTTGATCAAACGGAAAGTGCCCCTGACCTGCGAGAATGGGACTTGTCGAGAGTCCATGCCACGCTGATCGAGGAGCACCTTCCAGGTGAAGAAAC
>NZ_FNOZ01000063.1 GCF_900107175.1 Modestobacter sp. DSM 44400
GGCCCTGATGACCGCCGGCAGGCAGCACCGGCTGGATCAACTCCCACAACTCGTCCGGGATCTCGTCGGTACGCAACATTCGTCCAGCGTCGCCCACCAACCCGCCAATCTTTGGCAGACACGCTCTAGTCCGGCGGGCTACCGGCAGGACCCGTGCGTCACCCGGCCGGGGCAGCCTGCACCTCGGGCAGAACGGCCGGAGGATGCCGACCGACTACCCTGCGCGCATGGCCGACCAGTCCACCCAGTCGATCGTCATCGACGCTCCTGCGGCCGACGTCATGGCCGTGATCGCCGACTTTCCCGGCTATCCGCAGTGGGTGGCCGCGGCGAGGACCGTCGAGGTGGTCGTGCCCGCGCCCGACGGCCGGGCCCGGCGTGTCCACTTCGTCATCGAGCAGGGCGCGGTGAAGGACGACTACGTCCTGGACTACACGTGGGACGGCGACTCGCGGGTCAGCTGGACGCTGGTGCAGGGCCAGATGCAGAAGCGGCAGGACGGCTCGTACACGCTGCGCGACATCGGCGGCGCCACCGAGGTCACGTACTCGATCACCATCGACCTGGCGATCCCCATGCTCGGCCTGATCAAGCGCAAGGCGGAGAAGGTCATTCTCGACACCGCGCTCAAGGAGCTCAAGAAGCGCGTCGAGGGCTGACCGTGCAGATCCTCCTCGTCACCGGGCCCGGGGGCGCCGGCGCCTCCACCGTGGCCGCCGCGACCGCGGTACAGCTTGCCGCCGCCGGGTCACGCTGCGTGCTGCTGACCACCCGGGCGACGCCCGTCGCCGGCCTGGACGGCGCGGTGCGGGTCGAGTCCGTCGCCCCGCTGCCCATCCTCGAGCAGGTGTGGGCCCGGCACCTGGAGGCGCTGTCGGCCGCCCTCCCGGTCGCCGTGCCGCCGGCCAGCTCGGTGGTGCCCGTGCCGGCCGCGGCGGAGTTCGCGCTGCTGGCCGCGCTGGCCGGCCACGCCGCCGCCGGCCGGACCGACGTCGTGGTGCTGGACGCCGGCCCGACCGCCACGGCGCTGGGGCTGGTCGCCCTGCCCGGCGCGCTCCGCTGGTGGCTGACCCAGGCGGCCCCGCCCCGGCTCCGGGTGTTGGCGACCCTGCGCTCGGCCGTCGCCCCGGGGCGGCCCGGCGGTGCGGCCGCCGCGCTGGGCGGGGCCGCGGCGCTGGAGGAACTGATCGGGCAGGTGCCGCTGGCCGACCCCGCGCGCACCGCCGTCCACCTGGTGCTGCGCCCGGAGCCGGCGGCCGTCGGCGAGCTGCGTACCACCGCCACCGCGCTGGCCGTGCTCGGACAGCGGGTCGCGTCGGTCACCGTCGACCGCGTGCTGCCGGCCCTGCCGGGGGAGTGGGGGGCCCGGCGGGCGCAGGTGCAGCAGACCGCATTGGACGAGCTGTCCGCGACGGCCGGCCCGCTGCGCGAGGTGGCCGAGACCGCCGTTCCGCCGGCCGACGTGCCGGCGCTGCTGGCACTCGACGCCGCCGTCCCCGGGGCGGACCCCGCGCCGGTGCCGCAACCGACCCCGCACCGGGACGGCGCCGGATGGCTGCTGGCGCTGCCCCTGCCCTTCGCCCGCAGGGGAGCGGTCGAACTGACCCGCTGGGCCGACGACCTGGTGGTCAGCGCGGCCGGCCAGCGTCGGTCGGTCCCGCTGGACCCGCTGCTGCGCCGCTGCACCGTATCCGGCGGGACGCTCGCCGCGCCCGGCACGGCCGGGGCCACCCTCGAGGTGCGTTTCACCCCCGACCGGGCGCAGTGGCCGACCGGGTTGCTCGAGGCTGAGGAGATCCGCGCATGACGAGCCCCGCACCGGACTGGGCCGACGAGGCCCGCCGCTTCCTCGCCGGCTCCGGCCTGGCCGACGCGCTGGCGGCGATGGGGAGCCGCACCGATTCCCCGGCGGCCCCCGCGTCCGGGGACGGCGCCGGCCAGCCGGCCGAGTGCCGCTGGTGCCCGCTGTGTGTCGGCCTGGCCGCGCTGCGCGGCCGGCGTCCCGACCTGCTCGAGGGGCTGGCGGACCTGCTCACCACGGCTGCCACGGTGGTCCGCGCCCAGGCGGCAGCGGCCGGCCCGGCCCCTGCCGAGCCCGCCGCCGAGGACGAGCCCGTGGCCGGCGACGACGAGCCGGCCCCGGCGCCGGTCCAGCGGATCGAGGTGGCGTGATGCGGTACGAGGACGCGCCGGTGAAGAACGCCGGTGGCGGTGACCTGCCCGCGCTGGGCATCGACATCGGCGGCACCAAGGTCGCCGGCGGGGTCGTCGCCCCCGACGGCACCATCCTGGACACCGCCCGCCGGGCCACCCCGAGTCGCTCCGTCGAGGCCACCGAGGACGCCATCGCCGCGGTCGTCGAGGAGCTCGCCGAGCGGCACGGCGGCCCGCTGGTCGGCGTAGGGGTCGGCGCGGCCGGCTGGTTCGACCGCACCGGTGACACCGTGCTGTTCAGCCCGCACCTGGCCTGGCGCAACCAGGCGCTGCGCAAGGAGCTGGGCGACCGGCTGCAGCGCCCGATGTGGGTGGGCAACGACGCCGACGCGGCGGCCTGGGCGGAGTACCGCTACGGCGCCGCACGCGGCAGCGACCTGGCGCTGGTGATCACGCTGGGCACCGGCATCGGCGGCGGCATCGTGCTCGACGGCCGGCTGCAGCGGGGCGCCCACGGCGTGGCCGGCGAGTGGGGGCACATGCGGGTCGTGCCCGACGGCCGGCTGTGCGCGTGCGGCAACCGCGGCTGCTGGGAGCAGTACGCCAGCGGCACCGCTCTGGGGCAGACCGGCCGGGAGGTCGCGCTGTCCTCGCCGGCGGCAGCAGCCGACCTGCTGGACCGGGTCGGGGGGAACCCGGACCTCATCACCGGGGAGGTCGTCGCCACCGCGGCACAGGCCGGCGACCCGCTGGCCAACGAGCTGCTGTGCGACGTCGGGGCGTGGCTCGGGCAGGGCATCGCCGACCTGGCGGCGGTGCTGGACCCCGAGGTGGTCGTCATCGGCGGCGGGGTGAGCGTGCTCGGGGAGATGGTGCTGACCCCTGCCCGGGAGCGCTTGGAGCGCGCCCTGCCCGGCCGCGGGTTCCGACCGGGTCCACGGGTGCTCGCCGCCCAGCTCGGTGCGCAGGCCGGGCTGGTCGGGGCGGCGAACCTGGTCCGCCGCGCGGTCTGCGAGGGCGAGGCCTGAGCAAGGACCCCCTCCTCCCCACCCCTCGCAGGCTCGGGGCGGGACCCGGGAGGGGGCCTTATTCGGGGGCGAGCTCGCGGGCCAGCTGCTCGAGGAACAGGCCGATGTCGGTGACGATGCCCATCGCCTGGGCGCTCCCGCGGTCGGCCAGCTTGGTCACCGTGGCCGGGTTGATGTCCACGCAGACCAGCGGGATCGACGCCGGCAGGATGTTCCCGGTCGCGATCGAGTGCAGCATCGTGGCCACCATGATCGCGAAGCCGACGCCGGGGAGCTCGGCCCGCATCGCCCGCTGACCCTCGATCACGTCGGTGAAGACGTCGGGCAGCGGCCCGTCGTCGCGTACGGAACCGACCAGCACGAACGGCTTGTCCGCCTGCACCATCGCGTGCATCACCCCACCGGTGAGCACCCCGGTCTCCACCGCCGCGGCGATCGAGCCGGCCCGCCGGATGGTGTTGATCGCCCGGATGTGGTGCTCGTGCCCGTGCGGGACGCCCGAGCCCTTGGCCAGGTCGACGCCGAGGGAGGTACCGAACAGCGAGGACTCGATGTCGTGGGTGGCCAGCGCGTTGCCGGCGAACAGGACGTCGACGTAGCCGGCGCGCACCAGCCGGACCATCGCCGGCGCCGCGCCGGTGTGCACCACCGCCGGGCCCCCGACCCACAGGATGCGGCCCCCGGCGGCCTTGACCTCGCGCATCCGCTCGGCGATCTGGTGCACCAGCAGCGCCTGCGGCTTCTCGCTGGAGACCGCCGACGACATGAACCCGAAGTCGTCCTCCTCGCCGCGGGGGGCCTGCGGCGGGAGCTCGACCCGAACGCCGTGCGCGCCGCAGACCACTGTCTCTCCGGCCCGCACGTCGCTGACCGGCACGGTGCGGATGACCCTGGCGTCGCCGGCCCCGGTGACCACCAGTCCGCAGTCCATCTCCGGGCGCTCGACCCGGATCCAGTCGCGCTCGAGGCGGACCAGGGTCTCCAGGTTGGTGGTGGAGTAGAAGTCGTCGGGGAAGACGCCGTCGGCGGGCGCCGGCCGGGTGGTCGCCGTCCCGGGGTCGGTGGCGTTGGCGCCGTGCACCTGGACCCGCATGAGGATCCGATCGAGCCGCTCGGCCTCGTCGGCGCTCACCTCGACCAGCGCCCGCGACTCGTCCTCGTGCTGGCGGCCCAGGTCCAGGGACTCGATCCGGTAGTCGCCGCCGTACTCGAGCACGTCGTCGAGCACGCGGGCGAGGATGCCGGTGTCCATCAGGTGGCCGGTGATGGTCACCGTGGTGCGGTGCGGGAGCGCGCGCGGCGGGGTGGTCACCCCGGGGACGCTAAGGGATCCTCCTCCGGTGTGGAGGGCGGGGTCTCGGCTCCGCCGAGCGTCCCGCCGGTTCCGCACGAGCGATGGTCGGGATGCTCCGCATGCCGACCCGCTCGTCCGGTCACACCACGGCGCCGTCGTCGCCGTCGTCCACCGACCGCTCCCGCATCCGGGACACCAGCACGAAGACCCCGCCGATCACTGCGGCCACGCCCAGCACCAGACCGACGTCGCCGGAAAGCCCGACCGTGCCGGGCCGGAAGACCAGCAGCACGCCGACCACCAGCAACAGCAGCGCGTACATCGTGGCGGGGGACAGCACCGGCAGCGGGGGCGGCGGCGGGGGCTCGTAGTGGTCGGCGGCGTCGAGCGCATCGAGCACCGAGGGCTCGGCCGGCGGCGGGGGCGGATCGTCCCGCGGCTCGTCGCGCGCGGCCGGGGCCGGGCCGTGCTCGGCCTCGAAGGCGGCGACGATCCGGGCGAACTCGAGGTCGTCGTCGGTCAGCGGGGGCGGCGCCGGCGCGGGGGCCGGGGCCTCCGCGGGGTCGCCGTGCCGGGCGAGCAGCTCGCGGGCCTCGGCCCGCCGGGACCGGTCGACGAACAGCCGGTCCGAGGGCGGACTGGGCAGGAACACGGTGCGCGTGTACGGGCCGACGTCGGTGGCCGGCTCCAGGTAGGCGGCGATACCGGCGGTGGCCAACAGGTCGAGCAGGTGCTCACCGATCCGCGGGTCGACGTCGGTCAGCGGTGACCACAGGGCGGCGTCCAGTCCGTTGTCCCGGCGGCCCCGGCCGCGGCGGGGGAGCGTCACGGCACCTCCGGCGCGGGGGCGGCCGCGGGCACCCGGTCCCGGATCCAGTCCACCGAGCCCGCGAAGATCGCCGGGGCGTCGTTGTCCAGCGTCGCGACGTGGTAGCTGTCGTGCAGCAGCACCTCGGTGACGTCGCTGCTGCCCACTCCGGCCAGCAGCACCCGCACCGACGCCGGCTCGACGACGTGGTCCTCGGTGCTGCGGAAGACCAGCAGCGGCGCCTGAACCCGGCCCAGGTCGGCGCGCACTGCGGTCCACAGCCGGCGCAGCGCAACGGCGGCCCGGGTGGGCAGCCGCGGATAGGCCAGCTCCGTGCTGCCCGGCTTCTTGATGTCGCTGCCGATCGGTGCCCAGGCGGGGGTGAGCCGGGCCAGCACCGGCAGCAGCTTCGCGTCGCGGCGCTCGGTGAGCAGCGAGGGGTTGACCAGCACCAGGGCGGCGACGTCGTCCGGACGACGCTCGGCCAGCTGGAGCGCCAGCGTGCCCCCCATCGACAGCCCGGCGACCACCACGGCGGAGCAGTGGGCGGTCATCTCGTCCAGGGCCGCGGACAGGGCGCCGTACCAGTCGTCCTCGCTGCTGGCGTTGGCGTCCTGCCAGCGGGTGCCGTGCCCGGGCAGCAGCGGACAGCGCACGGTGAACCCGGCGGCGGCCAGGTGCTCGCCCCACGGCCGCATCCCCTGGGGGGTGCCGGTGAAGCCGTGGCACAGCAGCACCCCCACCGGGCCCTCGCCCAGGGAGAAGGGCTCGGCTCCGGGCATTCCCGGCGTGGCCTGCATCATCGGTCCTCCGTGGGCGGCGGGGGGCGTCGACTGCAGACGCCGGGGCGGGTGGGGCGGCAGAGCGGTGGTGCGGGAGGGGCGTGCGATTGTCGCGCGGCCCGGCTCTCCCTAGTCTGACAGTCGCTGAGGGAGGCGCGTTGTTCTACTGGTTCCTCAAGTTCGTGGCCGTGGGGCCGATCGTGAAGCTCGTGTTCCGGCCCCGGGCCGAGGGCACCGAGGGGGTTCCGGCGACCGGTGCGGCGATCATCGCGAGCAACCACCTGTCGGCGGCGGACTGGGTCTTCATGCCGATGTCGCTGCGCCGGCGGGTCACCTTCCTGGCCAAGGCCGAGTACTTCACCGGCACCGGGGTGAAGGGCTTCTTCCAGCGGGTGTTCTTCGCCGGCAGCGGCCAGGTGCCCATCGACCGCACCAGCGGCACGGCCGCCGAGGGCGCGATCCGCACCGGCATGCGCATCCTCACCGAGGGCAAGCTGCTGGGCGTCTACCCCGAGGGCACCCGGTCCCCGGACGGGCGGCTGTTCCGCGGCAAGACCGGGATCGCCCGGATGGCGCTGGAGACCGGCGCCCCGGTCGTGCCGGTGGCGATGGTCTACACGCCGCGGCGGCTGCCCCTGGTCGGCGACCTGGGCGGGAAGCTCGTACGCGTGGTCGTCCGGTTCGGGGAGCCGCTGGACTTCTCCCGCTACGACGGGCTGTCCGGCGACCGTTTCGTCGAACGGTCCATCACCGACGAGATCATGTACGAGATCATGCTGCTGTCCGGCCAGGAGTACGTCGACCTCTACGGCGCCAAGGTGAAGAAGTCCATGGATGCCACCGGGGCCAGCGCCGTCGACGTCGTCAGCCAGCTGCAGCCGTTGCCGCAGGAGTCCGCCGACCGGCTGCCGAGCTCGCTGGCCGGCTGACCCGGCGGGCATGCGCGACGGCGTACCGGGGTTGCGCCTGGGGTCACTGCACCTGTCGAGGGAGCAGGTACCGAGGGAGAGAAGACGATGAGCACCGCAGCACGAGCGAACATCGGCGTCGTCGGCCTGGCCGTGATGGGGTCGAACCTGGCCCGCAACCTCGCCAGCCGCGAGGGCAACACGGTGGCCGTCTACAACCGGTCGCCGGGGCGCACCGACACGTTGATGACCGAGCACGGTGATGCCGGGTTCATCCCGTCGACGACGATCGAGGACTTCGCCGCCTCCCTGACCCGGCCGCGGACCGCGATCATCATGGTGCAGGCCGGCCAGGGCACCGACGCCGTCATCGACCAGCTCGCCGAGGCCTTCGAAGAGGGCGACATCATCGTCGACGGTGGGAACGCCAACTTCCAGGACACCATCCGGCGGGAGCGGGCCCTCAAGGACAAGAAGCTCAACTTCGTCGGCGCCGGAATCTCCGGCGGCGAGGAGGGAGCCCTCAAGGGGCCCTCGATCATGCCGGGCGGGTCGGCCGAGGCGTACGAGACGCTCGGCCCGATCCTCGCCTCGATCGCCGCCGTCGCCGAGGGCGAGCCGTGCGTGACCCACGTGGGCATCGACGGCGCGGGGCACTTCGTCAAGATGATCCACAACGGCATCGAGTACGCCGACATGCAGCTCATCGCCGAGTCCTACGACCTGCTGCGCCGGGTCGGCGGCCACGACCCGGCCGCGATCGCCGCGGTGTTCTGACGATTCCCGCGGTGCCGCTGGGACGTCGGGGACCGGTGGGAGCGACGGGGCGACGGTGCAGGTCAGTCGGCCTGTCGCAACCCTCCGGACGGCGGGCGCGAACCCACGATGAGGCGGTTCGCCGAACGTCCAACGGGGGGTCTGCTCATGTCGTCGTCGCATCCAGCCGCAGTCGAGGCGCTCCTGACCCAGTGGGAGTCCCGGAACCCCGGGACGCCGGTCCGCGCCGTGGTCGTCCGGGCCGCGGCGCTCGGCTTCGCCCCCACCCCGCCCGGCGGCAACGGCACCGCCGACTACCTGCGCCTGGTCTCCACCGACCCGACCGAGCGGGCGATCACCCTCTACGTGAACGGGCTGCGGCTGACCGCTGCCGGTTCGGCGGCCCGCAAGGTCGCCGCCACGATGCCCGGCGCCGTGGTCAAGTCCCGGGACGTCCAGCTCCCGTTCGGCACGGTCGACCCGTTCGCCGCGCTCGAGACCTTCCGCCAGGTCGCGACCGGGGAGATCGTCGCCCCCGCCGGACCAACGCCCGTCCGGCACGACACCGGGACGTTCGAGCTCCCGGCACGGCTCCTCGCCCCGCCGGCCCTCCCCGGGCAGGAGCCGGCCAGCAACCGGCGGCCCGTCGTCCTCGCGATCGTCGGCGCGCTCGTCCTGCTGCTCGTCATCGCCGGTGCTGCCTCGGGCGGGGTCGGCGGCGCCCTGCTGATGCTCGGGTTCATCGCTCTCCTGGTCGGGCTGGCCGCCGTTGTCGTCGGCCGGGCTCGGTGGGCCTTCATCGCCTCCCGGAGAGTCGGCGGGATCGTCGTCGCGGCCGGTCTCGTCGCCGTGACCGTCGGCGGCGTGACCGCCCCGCCCACCGAGCCCGCCGCCGCATCCTCCGCCGCCGCGGCGACCTCCACGGCCACCGCGACCGCCTCGCCCACCGCTGACACGGAAGCTGCGATCGCCGCCGCAGAGGCGGCCATGCTGCGCCGGGAGGCCGAGGAAGCGGCGACCGCGCCCACCGCCGTCAGCGCCGTCACCGGGCTGCTCAGCGACTCAGCTACCGACACCGCCGTCGTCTCCGCGCAGCCCGCCACCGCCCTCGCTGCCCTCGCGGCTGTGGTGGTGCAGGGTCGCGCTCCCCAGACCGGCTACGACCGCGACCTGTTCGGCGCGGCATGGAGCGACGTCGACCGCAACGGCTGCGACACCCGCAACGACGTCCTCGCCCGCGACCTGACGGCCGAGACGTTCAAGCCCGGCACCCGCAACTGCGTCGTGCTCACCGGCTCCCTCGCCGACCCGTACTCCGCGAAGGCGATCGCCTTCCTCCGCGGCCAGGCCACCAGCGCGGCCGTGCAGATCGACCACGTCGTGGCGCTGTCCAACAGCTGGCAGACCGGTTCGCAGGGCTGGGAGACGGCCAAGCGGACAGCCTTCGCCAACGACCCGCTCAACCTGCTCGCCGTCGACGGGCCGCTCAACATGCAGAAGGGGGACGGCGATGCCGCCACCTGGCTGCCGCCGAACAAGGGCTACCGCTGCGCCTACGTCGCCCGCCAGGTCGCGGTGAAGGTCGCCTACGGGCTCTGGATGACCCAGGCCGAGCGCAACGCCATCGCTACGGTGCTCAGCGCCTGCCCGAACGAGCCGCTGCCCGGCGGCGTCGTCGCCAACGTCCCGGCCACGTCCACCGCCGTCGCGACGACGGCAGCCCCGCGTTCCACTGCCGCCGCGCCTAAGCCGGTGCCCCAGCAGGCGCCCGCCGCTGTCGCGCCGGTGCCCGTGCCGGTCCCGGCGCCTGCTCCGGCGCCCGTTCCGGCTCCGGCTCCGGTCGTGACCGGTGCCTTCGCCAACTGCACGGAGGCGAAGGCTGCGGGGGCGGCGCCGCTGTACCGCGGGCAGCCCGGCTACCAGGACAAGCTCGACCGAGACAAGGACGGCGTCGCCTGCGAGAGCTGACCTCCGAACGAGGAGGATCGGTCGACGCCCCGCCGGACGTCATCGGGGTGAGCGAGTGCCTGCCCGCGGTGTAGTGGGAGCGGCAGCGCGGGATGGGGCGGGCCACCCGGGAGGGCCTCGGCCGGCGTTCGCGGCCGCCTGGCGAGCCGCCGCCGGCCCGTTCTTCCGCCGGGCGCAGGACGACCGCGTCGACGCCGGCAACTCCCGTGCCGCCGTGGACCAGGCGCTCGCCGACGGCCTGCCCGTGCTCGGGCAGTCCGCCCACTTCGACGCGATGGTTCTGCACGGACCAGGGGAGCAGTCGGACGCCTTCGGCGGCATTCGGGCGGCAGCGCGGCGGGCGGCGCCCGCTCCCGCCGTCGGCGGTGACGTGCGCGCCTGCCTTTCGGCCTTCCTGGGCGCCCGGTCGGCGGCGATGTGCACCGAGGTCGCCCACCGCGACACCACCCAGGTAGCAATGCCCAGTGGGTCTTCCTCGCCCGGGGCAACTTCGCCCTGGACAGCCGCTCACCTGGTCGGTGTGCGGCGACCGGTACACGATGCACCGCCTCGGCGTCCTGCCGGCAGTGCGCTGAGCCGCCGCCCATCCCGTACTTCCGCAGTGGGCGCTTTCGGTACCAACAGCGCGGAGGCTTTTGGTACCGAAAGCACACCGCCGCGGCGCTGGTCACGACCCTTGGTGACCGGTCGATCGGCCGTGACCTGCGCTTTTGTCTTGTGAGGGCGGGTTTGCCGCGGTAGGCTTCGAACACCAGTTCGAAGCGCTCCGGGAGGTGACATGGGTGAGCTGACCTCGGCCCTGGACGCCCTCGCCGCCGACGACCTCAAGCCGATGTTCGGTCCGCAGCTGCTGGACCGGGCCGCGGAGCTGCTGCAGGCACGGAACCGGATCGATGCCGAGTTGACCCGCACGGTCCGGGAATGCGAGCTCACCCAGGCCGCGGAGCACGACGGGCTGAAGACGATGCCGTCCTGGCTGCGTGGGCACGGCCGGCTGTCCTCCGGTGTGGCGTCGCGGATAGTGCACGCCGGCCGGGCGCTGGAGCACCTGCCCGCCGTCGCCGCGGGGTTCGCCGCCGGTGAGGTGACCGCGGAGCAGGTCGCGGTGATCGCCCCGATCGCCAAGCCCGAGGCGTTGGCCGCCGCCGCGGCGCAGGGTGTCGACGTGCCGGCGATGGAGGCCGACCTGGCGGCAGTCGCCGCCACCGCACCGCACGACAAGCTGCAGGACGTCGTGAAGATCTACCTGGCCGCGCTGGACCCCGACGGCTCCGAGCCAGACCCGACCGAGGGCCGGCGGCTGACCATCGCCAAGCACGCCGACGGCAGCGTGACCGGCCGGTTCGACCTGGACGCGGTGGGTGGGGAGAAGCTGCAGGCCGCCCTGGAGTCGATCGTGCAGGCCGCCCGCCCGCAGGGCGACACCCGCACCCGCGCCCAGCAGCAGGCCGACGCGCTGGTCCAGCTCTGCGACAACCAGCTGGCGAGCGGCAACCTGCCGTTTCTGCGCACGGTCAAGCCGCACGTGATCGTCACCATCGACGTCGAGGACCTCGCCGACACCAGCACGACCGGGCCGGGTGCGGGCGAGACCGGGTTCGGGGCGCGGATCTCCGCTGCCCGGGCCCGGTGGCTGGCCTGCGACGGCACCATCTCCCGGATGGTGATGAGCCCCGACGGGCTCCCGCTGGACGTGGGCCGGGAGAAGCGGGTCGTTCCGCCGCACATCCGGCGGGCCGTGGAACGCCGCGACCGGCACTGCGTGTTCGCCGGCTGCTCAGCCCCCACCCACTGGTGCGACGTGCACCACCTCGAGGAGTGGCTCCGGGATCACGGGGAGACATCGCTGGCGAACTCCGCCCTCGTATGCGAGAGGCATCACACCAAGGTGCACCACGGCTTCCGCGTCGAACGACCACCCGATGGCCGATGGCGCACCTACCGCCCCGACGGCACCGAGATCATCATCGGTCCCCGCTGGTAGTAGCTGTCCAGGGAGCGAATCGGCGTGCGCCGAAGGAGATCAGGTGACACCGAGGTGCGACGTGCCAGGCTGCTTCCGTGGTCGATGACGTCTTGGCGACCCGGAACCCCGAGCCCGGCTCGTCGCTGCCCTACCTGATCCGCTGACCTGGAGCCGGTGGGCCCGCGAGCAGATCGCGGGCGGGCGGTCCACAACCGACCCGGGCGGCTGGGACACCCGTGCCGTCCTCGGCGAGCTGGCCGCCGACGCCGAGCGCCTCGTCGACGGGCGCGCCGTCCCGGCGTAGCCCAGACCGGGGGTGACGGGGAAGCCGACGTTCGACCGGGACGAGGACGGCGTCGACTGTGAGACGTCGGGGCAGCATCGCGGCTCAGCGGGATGCCGCCCCCAGTGGGTAGCCGAGCTTGAGCAGCGCGGCGCGGGCCCTGGCCTCTCCCGCCGGATCGATCACCAGGTGCCGCTCGCCCACCCGGGTACACAGGCCCCGCAGCGTCCGGTCCCGCTCCAGCAGGGTCGCCACCTGCGCGTCGGCGCACTCGACGACCCGGTGCAGACCCAGGTCGCGGACCCGACCGGCCCGGGTCGCGACGTCCTCGAGCAGCGTCCGGACGACCGGAGGCACTCCGTTCACCGCCCGCTCGGCCAGGAAGGTGGCCAGCTCGCCGGGCGCCCGGCCCTCGTTGATCGCGCTCAGCAGGCTCGCCGTGGACAGCGTCCACACCCGGTCGGCCGTGCGGGTGGCGAAGGCGTCGAGGACCAGACGGTCGCCGGGCGGAAGGTCGGCGAGGGCGACGACGTCGAAGTTGGCCAGCACCTGCAACCCGCGGTCGGGAACCGCCGGCGCGGCGGGGACGTACGTGGGCGCCAGCCCGGCGGCGTAGGCGCCGAGCGGGGTCAGCCGGACCGCCTGCAGCCCGTCGTAGCGGCTGAGCGCGTCGATCCAGTCGGCTCCCCACATGTCGCGGAAGTCGTCCCGGGCATGCGCCGGCGGAACGTACTCGACGTCGACCAGGCCCAGCGTCGCGGCGTACTCGAACAGGACCGCGAGAACGTAGCGGCCCTCCAGGACCGGCCAGTCGTGGTACCCGGCGTAGCCGAGGCTGCCGTACTCGGGGTCGGCGATGTAGAGCTTCCACAGGCCGCGCTCCGACCGGGCGATGGTCAGCCGGGGCTCGGTTCGGCGGAGCACGGCGAAGAGGGCGTCCACGCCGATCCACTTCCCCGGCGGGCAGTGCGCCAGTGCGGCGACCGCGGCGGCACGCCGCGGGCCGGCCGCGCTCAGCGCCGCAGCGGCCTTCTGCCCCTTGATCTGCTCCACCCGGCTGAGCTCGTCGATCGGCGCGTGGCGGGGCCAGCGCTCCCAGATCGCGCGCACCACCTCGGCGGCGGGCCGGCCGAGGGCCGACCGGCCCCGTGGCGTCAGCGCGAGCCGGGCGCCGTCCAGCCGCGCCAGCCCGCCGGCCTGCAGCAGCAGCGGCCAGGCGAAGGCGGCGATGGCGTCGTCCGGGTAGAAGTCGTCGGCGACGAGGACGTCGGCGACGGCGCGCACCGTGGCGGCCGACGGCCGGTGCGTGGCCGCACTGCATGTGAGCTTCCCGGCCTGGCAGAGCCGGAGGACGGCGGCGACGTTGACGAGCGCTTCGGCCTCGGTGCACCGCACGGTGGACGGGGCCTCGTCCGCGGATCCCATGCCCGCACGCTAGCGAGGGTCGTCGTCCCGCAGGCTGTCGCGGCCGGCGACCATGCCCGCGCGGTGGTCCCCGGTCAGGTAGTCCGGTGAACCCAGGTGTCCGTCGCCATAGGCGTAGCCGTCGGGATCGACCCCGATCGCGGTCAGCAGCGGCTTGGCCCGCGTCGAGGGCGTGCCGGCGATGCCGAACCAACTCGTCAGCTGCTTCACGGTGAGGTCGCGATCCCGGAACACGTCGTTGGCCGTCGCGACGATCCAGCAGATCGCCGCGGCGGAACCCTCGGCCCGGCTTCGGCGCCGGAAGATCTCCGGGTCCGCCGCGGCGACCCGGGCCAGCAGCCGGCGGGCCGCGGTGCGCAGCTCCACATCGAACAGTTCGGTGCAGCACCGGTCGACAAGTGCCAGCACCTCCGCCACCCGCTCGTGGACGTCGTCGGGCACCTCCTGCCAGTCGAACGGTTCGTCAGGCAGGGGAGAGGTGTCGAGGGAGGCGAGAGCCTGCTCGCCGCCGACGGCCCGGCGCAGATCGTCCAGGAGCACGTCGTCGAGGGCCGACTCGAAGAACTCCGGCGGCGGGGCGCTGTTCGAGTCGAGCAACCCCATCGCGGCGAGCAACGCCGCCGGGCCCTGCGGCCGCGGCGTCCGGATCGTCGCCCGGTACCCCGGCTCCCACTCGTCGACCGCGGCCAGCGTCTGCTCGGTGAGCGGACCCCGGATACCGCGCTCCGCGTGGCTGAACCGGATGAACGCCCGGAGCAGGTCCGGCGCCTGCGCCAGATAGGGCACGTCGGCGACGATCTTGCGCGGGATCCAGTCGGCCAGCAGGATCTCGACGGCCACCGGGCTCCAGCGCAGCGGATCGCCGGGCCCGTAGTCGGTGCCGAACCACAGCAGTGACTCCAGCAGGCCGCGGCGGTCGGCGTCGTCCAGGCCGGCCCCGAACGGCGAGGCGAAGAAACGTGCGGCGAGCGCCCGCTTGTCGTCGTCCGTCCACTGCGGCCGCACGTACCCGGTGCCCCCGGCAGGCAGCAGGCCGACCGCCCATTGCGACGAGCGGGCGGCAGGCCGGCCAGGTGTCGGTCTCGATCGGCGGGAACGTGAGGGCGCTGAGCTCCATCGCCTCGGTGATCCGTGCCCGGGCGTCGGCCGGATCGAGGTCGGTGAGCGCCGTGTCCGGATCGTCGGCACTGGCCTCCATCATGTCCACCAGCTCCGCCAGCCCGCCCGGGACGACGAAGGCGTCCTTCACCAGCGTGCCCAGGTTGTGGTCGATGTAGAACGTCATGCAGAGCTCGCGGCCGCCGGGCAACCGGACGCCGAGCACGATGTTGTCCCCGTCGCCCAGCACGTGCCGCATCTCGACGACCCGGTCCACCGGCTCCGCCTGGTCCAGTGCGAGGAGCCGGCGCGGCAACACATGGCGGCGAGCGGCGATCTCCCGGCGGACCCGGTGCCGTAGGACGTCGTCGCCGGCCAGCCCGGCGATGGTCGCCAGCAGCGCCGACGTCGCGACCAGGTCCACGTCGAAGAGGTCTGCACCACCTCGTCCCGCGGCGGCAGCGAAGGCTCGGTCGGCGGGCCCGGCGTCGGGCGGTCGTCGAACGCGGCCAGCAGCGAGCTCGCCACCCCCAGCAGGCGCAGCCGGTCGTCCGCGGCGAGCGCGGCCGCGACGTCGTCCATCAGGTCGGGCTCCTGCTGCCGCCGTGCCGAGGCGACGGGACTCGATCCCCTGGGCGAGCGCCCCGACTTCGAGCGCCCTGGCTTGGGGCGCGTGGTCTTCTGGCGGTGCGAGCGCTTCGACATCGGAATCAGGCGAGAGGGGCAGGGCCCGGAACTCGACCCCTTCTACGGCGGCCGGGTCCGTCTTGCTCCCGGGCGTCCTGGAGGCCGCGGGGGTACATCGTGCGGTGGTGCGTCAGGACCGGGCAGGATGAGCGAGCACCAGACGGTCCATCAGAGGGAGGTCACCATGGCAGGCATGATCCGGAAACTCCTGGCGTCGGGCGTCGCGGCCAAGGTCGTCCAGGAGGCTCGCAAGCCGCAGAACCAAGCCAAGATCAAGAAGGCGATCGCGGACTTCCGGGCCAAGCGCGGCGGCGGGAGCCGCCCGGGCGGTACCCCCCGCTACTGAGCCAGGCTCTCAGCGGCCTTGACCCGACCGCACGCCGGTTTTCCGCTGAGGTGGTGTCGTCAACTCCAGGGAGCGGTGTGCGACCGCAGGCGCTCCGCGATCGGTTCGACGTCGTCGATCTCGCCGGCGGCGACCGCCATGATCAAGTCGTAGGCTTCGTCGTTCGACAGGGTGAGCCGGAGGACGTTGACACCGTAGAACGCGATCGTCGCGGCCAGCGAGAGCCGCTTGTTGCCGTCGACCAGCGGATGGTTCCGGGCGAGTGAGTGCAGCAGCGCCGCTGCCTTCTCGTGGATCGAGGGGTAGGCATCCTCGCCGAACGCCGTCGACCGTGGTCTCGCCGCTGCGGACTCCAGCAGGCCGATGTCGCGCAGCTGGACCTCGCCGAGCGTGCGGCGCGCGACGTGCAGTAGGTCGTCGAGGTCGAGGTGGATCACTGACCGAGTCGCTCGAGCGCCTCGGCGTATTGAGGCAGTTCCTGGTCCAGCACGCGGTCGAGCAGCTCGCGTTTGCTGTTCCGCTCGATGTAGTCGCGAACGGCCTGCCGGGCGACCTCCTGCATCGACCGGCCCTCGAGCTCGGCCCGGCGGCGCAGCGCTTCGCTCTCCTGGTCGTCCAGGCGCAGGGTCATGGCCACGACCGTGACGGTATCAGATGTGATACCTGCCCGTTCCGGGGTGACGGGTGTGGACTCTTCTGGCCAGCGGAAGACCAGCCGGTGACCCGCGTTTCGGACTTTGGCGCGTGACAGGAAACGGCAACGACCCCGTCCACCGGCCGGTCCTCAAGAAGCGCATGTTCGGGCTGACCAACGAGGAGGGCAACCACGGCGAGGACGCCGAGGAGTACCGGTGGGCGGTCGACAGCACCTCCACTCACTCCTGGGCAGCATCCCGTCGGCTGTGAACGCGTGCCTCGATGACCTGCCCCAACCTCACGGGCCGGTCGGGACGAGTTCCTGCCGGCGGTGGACCTCGCTCTGCCGGTACTCGAGGGCTTCGGGGAAGTCCTCGAACTGGAGCAGGTTCCCGGCCAGACTCGTCAGGAGTTCCTCACCTCTCCGGGGGAAGCGTGGAAGAACTCCCGCCGCGGGCTGACCATGTTGACACGTCGGTCGGCCAGCTTCTGGAGCAGCGCCGACTCGATGCCCACGGCGTCCTCGGAGAAGTGGATCGCGTGGACGTCGAAGCGGAAGGGGACCGATGCGTCCCCGAGTTCCCGCACGCGGTCCATGGGATCGAGGCGGCGGGTCATCCCGACCTTGACCATCGACTCCCCGAAGGCGCCGACGTTGGAGATGACGTACACGTATCCGGCACGGATGTTAACTGCGCGGTGGTCGGCGTCCTCGATGGCCCGATCAATGTCGTCGAGCTTGGCCCTCAGGAACTCGGCCTCGGTCAGATCACCCTTGGCGACCAGAGCTGCGTGGGCGTTCAGGTAATGCTGCCGGTCCTTCTCCAGCTGTGCCTTCTCGCGCTCGATCTGCGACGGCGCCCAGCCCTTCGGAGGAGCGGGCCAGTTCGGTGGCGTTCGGAACCCGCATCACTCTGTCCACCCCCCGTGGAAAAACACTGCCGACTGTGGTGTCTGTGCCCGGCGCTATGCGTGTTCGTGCTCTCTTCGTCCACCGGGGCGACCGACTGGAAATTGGACGCTCGCGTCCGCCAGCGAGTGCTCATGCTCCAGAAAGCGGACTCACGCACCTCACCCGGCTCACCATCCCCGCGAGTTGCGCCCCTGGGTCGCGGCACTGCCGCCACGGCAATGTGCACAGTGGGCGCCAGCTGGTATTGCTCGTGGCCAGGTCCATGGGACTGGAGGTGCCTCCGCGACGCAGGTGGTCGCCACGCGAAACGTCATGTGAGGAAAGGCTTTCCCATCACCATGCACGGGCATAGCGTTCGCCCACCGTCGGACGTGCCGGCGGTTCGAACGGGGGATCCCATGTCCACGCCTCATGAGCCGACGGAGCAGCGGGACTTGACCCCTGATCGTGGACACGCTGAATCCAGGCCGGGCCTGGAGGAAGCGAGAAGATCAGACGGTGGCAAGGAAGACGTACTCCGACGAGTTCCGCCGGGACGCCGTGGAGCTGTACCGGTCGACGCCGGGGGCGACGGTGGTGGGCATCGCCGGGGACCTGGGGATCATGGACGCGACGCTGTCGACGTGGCTGAAGGCTGCCGGCGTGCCGGTGCGCAGCAGGCACCCCGGAGACGACGACGAGTCCCCTCCGGCAGGTGAAACGCCTGTCCAGGAGCTCGCCCGACTACGGGCCAGAGTCACTGAACTGGAATCGGCCGAGC
>NZ_FNOZ01000021.1 GCF_900107175.1 Modestobacter sp. DSM 44400
GGCGGGGGACCGCCACCTCAACTTCCACGAGACCCGGGACAACCTCTGTAGCTGGTCCTGGACAAGCTGGTCAGAACGGCGTGTCGTCCGAGCCTTCAAACTGCGGGTCGTGGGTCCGATTCTTCTGGGCGCCCGGCGATGCGGCGACTCAGACATGCCGACCGGGCGGCGTTATGAGAGCGGCTTTACGTGCCACGCCGATCTCGCAGGGACGAGGGAGGTCATCGGCCGCGTGGTGCGGTCATCGGGCGGCTCCGAGGGCGAAAGCCCAGGTCCGGGCAGTCGTTCTGTCGACAAGCGGGCATTCCGGGGAGTCGTCGCCGGCCCCACGGAAGGCTTGCACAACGATTAGGTGACGGGGGGTCCACGGCCCGTCCTGAGGGCCTCGGCCGCACCTGCGACGGCCCTAGCTTTCGGGCTGTCCGCGGTACTTCCCCGCCGCGACGGACACCGAAGGAGAGACCGCGTGCACCTGCCCGCGTCACTGCGCACCCACCCCGCCCCGGACGCTGGACCGGTGGCGTCCGAGTTGCTCTCGCCCGTGTTCATGGGCCACGCGTGATGCTTCTCTGGCCGACCGTCTCGGCGCTCGGCTTCCTCATTCTCGCCGGGCTGGTGATCGCCCTGGGAACGAGCTCCACCGCCCGGTACGAGTTCGAGCGCAACCGCGCGCAGGGCCAACGGCAGCGGTTGTTCGTGCCGGACCCGGACGGCGCGCTCGCCATCACCGCCGAGAGCACGGCGGCTCCGGCGGCCGGCGACCAGTCGCGGCCGCTGGGTGGGCCGGCCACTCCCGACCAGTCAGCTCCCGGCGAGGCGGTCGCCGGGCACGCCCGCGAGCGGCAGGGGGCGTCCGGCAACGTCGCCACCCTGCCGCAGGCGCACCCGGCCGGTCAGCGCGTCGACGGTCCGTCGGCGCCGGCCTGGTGGCTGGTGACCGAGGGCGACAACCGGGCGATCGCCGGCCCCTTCGCCGACCGGGTGGAGGCGGACTGGGCCGGTCTCGCCGGCACGGCGGGCGCGTCGGCGCACGCGGTGCACGGCGTGCGGCGCCCGGACGGTGGGGTGACGCGACGGCAGACACCCGAGGACCGGGCTTGGCTGACCGAGCTGGGCGATCAAATCGACCGGCTGCCCGAGGACTGGGACGAGGGGCTCACCGATGACGACCCGACGGCCACGCTCGTCGTCGAGGTGGCCACGGCGCTCGTCGAGGCCGGCCTCCCGCTACATCACTGCGCCGGCGAGGGTGTGGCGGGCGGGGTCTGCCTCACCCCGGAGGCCGGGTGCGCCGGCGTCCTGATCAGCTGGCACCAGCACGACCGGATGAGTCACGACCAGGTGCGCGGTACCGGCATGGTCACCGCAGTTCAACGGACGATGAACGCCGCAGTCGCCGAGTGCCTGGAGCAGCTGGGCTTCCTGGTGGCGCCGTTCGACTCGTCGGGCTGCTCGCTGGTGATCGACGCCCGGACCTGGTGGTGAAGCGGCGGTCCGGGAGGTTCTGGTCGTGCCCGCTGCGTGCCCGTACGGCGGGCACGCAGCGGCGATCGACGGTAGAGCGCGGTGACTCGGTAGCGCGCCTGAACAGCGCGAACGCACTTCCGCCCTAATCAGTAGTACGTGGGGATCGAACTTGAAAACCGTATGGCTCACCGCCAGGCCCGGCGCTCGGGGGTGCCGGCGCCAGTCGACATCGCCAGCGTGGCCGGCCCGGTCGCCCATGCTGAGCGTCCGCCTGCAGTTGCGCCGCCGCCGGCGTGACCTAGTCATGACCTAACGGGCGGAAAACTGGGGTCATGAGGGGGGAAATGCGGTCATCCAGGGGGTGCGAAACGGCCCTCACTGGCGGCCTGATTGCCGCGCTGACCTGCGGTTTTGCGTGGAGCGGGTGACGAGAATCGAACTCGCACTGTCAGCTTGGGAAGCTGATGTTCTACCATTGAACTACACCCGCGACGGGCCCCTCGGCCCTCGCCGGACAGCCTAGCAAGGCCCTCTTCCGTGGTCCGGACCCACTCGGCGAGCTCCTCCGGACGGGCAGGCCCAGGGTCGCGCAGGCTCCTCCCTAGACTCCGCGCCATGCTGCTGTCCGACCGTGACATCCGCGCCGCGCTGGACTCCGGCCGGCTGGGCATCGACCCCTTCGACGCCGCGATGGTGCAGCCCTCCAGCATCGACGTGCGGCTGGACCGCTTCTTCCGGGTCTTCAACAACGCGCGCTACACCCACATCGACCCGGCGCTGCAGCAGGACGACCTGACCACGCTGGTCGAGCCGGCCGCGGAGGAGCCGTTCGTGCTCCACCCGGGGGAGTTCGTGCTCGGCTCGACACTCGAGGTCGTGCGCGTCCCCGACGACCTGGCGGCAAGGCTCGAAGGCAAATCGAGTTTGGGCCGCCTCGGGCTGCTGACCCACTCCACGGCCGGCTTCGTCGACCCCGGTTTCTCCGGACACATCACCCTCGAGCTGTCCAATGTGGCGAACCTGCCGATCACGCTGTGGCCGGGGATGAAGATCGGCCAGCTGTGCCTGTTCCAGCTCAGCTCGCCGGCCGAGCACCCCTACGGCTCGGCGGTCTACGGGTCGCGCTACCAGGACCAACGAGGTCCGACGCCGTCCCGGTCCTTCCGGAACTTCACCCGCGCCGACACCCGGGCGGCCCCGCCGACCTGAGCGGTCCGCGCGCGCAGCGCCGGATGACGGGGCACCCCGCGGGGTAGGGCGGTGCCATGGATTACCGGGGAACGTCAGTCGCCGCGCCGTCGCGGCCCGCTCCCGAGCTCGACACGGTCGGCGCCTTCGACTGCGCGGAGGAGTCCGCGCACTACGCGTTCTCCGTGCAGCTGCTGCTGAGCCAGTACGCCGCCGTCGTCCCCTGGCGGGCCGAGGGCGTCGGCGAGCTCGGCAGCGGCGACGCCCGGGCCGTCGGCCAGGTCGTGCGCACCATGCCGGGCCTGCGCGTCCACGGCACCGACATCAGCGCGACCTCGGTCGAGCGGGCCCGGGCGACGATCGACGAGCTGGGCGTGGCCGACCGGTACACCGTCGAGCTCGGTGACTTCTTCGAGTGGGCCGGCTCCGCCGCCGGTCGCCGGATCTCCACGGTCATCGCCAACCCGCCCTACATCCCCGCTCCCGACGGCGACATCCTGATGCCCGAACTGTGGGGCGGAGTGCATGGCAACGACCTGGCCCTGCGCCTGCTCACGGTGGGCTTCGAGCACCTGCTCGTCGCCCTGCCCAGCTACTCCGACCCGGCCGAGATGCTCGAGACCGCCGCCGACCTCGGTTACCGGGTGGCCAACTTCCTGGCCATGGGCCTCGAGTTCGGCCGGTACAGCAATGAGCCCAAGGTCCGCGCCCACATCGAGCGGCTCGTCGCCGAGGGGCACGGCTGGGCCGGGGACGACGAGTACGTCGTCGCCATCGCCCTGCTCACCCAGTCCCCAGCGGTCGCCCGGGACCGGTCGGCGCAACTGCGCAGGGCCCTGCAGCTCCCCGGCTGAGCGGGCCCCTATGGCCCGCCCAGGGCTTCCCTGAGCTTGCCGAAGGGATGCGGGACGGAGTCCTTCTACCGAGCCTGCGAAAGGCTCGGGGAGGCGGTCCTTCTTCAGGCGTCCGGCCCCCGCCGGCCATGGGGCACCGTAACCGGGGGCTCGGCGCCGGCCACCTCGACGTCCGCACCGCGCTCCGGGTCCGCCGAGGCAGCCGTAGCCGCCAGGCCGGGCAGCTCGTCGTCCACGTACCGCTCGCGGCAGACGATCCAACCGGTGATCAACAGCAACACGACACCGACGTAGACGAGGACGAACATCCCGGTGTAGCCACCGGTCGCGCCGCGGAGGACGCCGACCAGCAGTGGCCCGACCGCGGCGAGCAGGTACCCGCCCCCCTGGGTCACCGTCGACAGCGCAGCCGTGGACTCCGGCGTCCGGGCGCGCAGCCCCATCAGCGTCAGCACCATGGAGAACGTGCCCAGGCCCAGGCCCAGCAGGGTGACCCACAACCACGTCGCGGTCAGCGGGGCGACCGCCAGCCCTGTCCAGCCGGCCAGGTAGCAGCAGATGAAGCCCACCAGCAGAGGGCGCTGCAGGCGCGACCGGACGGTCAGCGGCGGCACGGCGGCGTTCACCGGGATGGCGATGACCGCGTTGAGCCCGACCAGCAGTCCCGCGGCGGCTGCGGACATCCCCTGATCGCGCAGGTACTGCGCCGTCCAGCCGATGATCACGTACGCCTGCATCGCCTGCAGGCCGAACATCAGCGTCATCGACCAGGTCAGCCGGCTGTGCACCAGCGCGCGCATCCGGACGGCGGTGTGCCGGCCGGCCGAGGCTCCGGGACGGGCCGGGACGGCCAGCCACGGCAGGACGGCGACCAGGGCGAGGACCGCCCACACGCCGAGCGCCCACCGCCACCCACCGTCACCGATGCGCGCGGCGATGGCCGCCGTCGCGCCGGAGGCCAATGTCCCGCCGATCGCCATCGCCGTGCCATAGGCGCTGACGAGCAGCCCGGTCCGGCCCGGGAAGTACCGCTTGACCAGCCCGGGCAGCAGCACGTTCCCCAACGCTCCGCCCGCCATGGCCGCCACCGTGCCGAGGACGAAGAGCCAGAAGGAGCCCGCTGCCGCGCGACCGACCAGGCCGAGCGCCATCGCCAGCAACGCGGCGGCCAGCACGTGACCGTCCCGGAAACGGGCGGCCAGCGGGGGCCCGGCGAACCCCAGCGCGGCGAAGCAGAGCACCGGCAGGGTGGTGATCACCCCGGCGGCCGCGGAGGAGACGCCGAGGCCGTGCTCGATCTCCTGCAGCACCGGCCCGACCGAGTTAACCGCCGTCCGGAGGTTCACCCCAGTCAGCAAGATGGCCGTGCCGACCAGGAGCAGTCCCTGCCGGGGCTTCGCGGACGGCGGGGCAGGGGCGGTGCGGGTCACGACCCCCAATGGTCCTCCAAGGCCGGCGGCGCCCGGCCACCGGGCCGTCGGTGCGTCAGCTGCGGGCGTGCCCGACCCGCTGGACCCGCGGGGTGGCCCGCGGCACCCGGCGCCAGACGGCACGCTGCAGCGCCAGCGTGGCCAGCGCCGCCACGAGGATGCCGGCCAGGTTGATGCCCAGCTGAGTGGTCGCCTCACGGAAGTCGGTCCCCCCGCCCAGCGCGAGCGAGAGGGCCATCTCGCCGGCCGCCGGCACCGTGGTCACGGAGATGAACACGCCGACCAGCGCCCCTGACCGGGCTGAGGTGAGCGAGAGGACGCCGGCGATGCCGGCCAGCACGGCGACCAGCAACGACCAGCGGTCGGGCTGGGTGATGAAGGCAGTGGCCGGCCGGTCCTTGCCCAGGAGCTCGGGGCCGATCCACCCCAGGCCCCGGCCGAGCAGGGCGACGAGCGTGGCGAGGGCGATGGCCACCGCGAAGCCGACCAGCAGCGAGACCACCGCCTGACGGCCCACCCGTCCCCGCCGGTGGACGACGGCCACGGCCAGCGCGGCGAGCGGGCCGAACTCCGGGCCGAGCACCATCGCCCCGATCACCAGCGGCGCCGAGTCGTTGACGATGGCCACGGCGGCCAGCAGCGTCGCGATGGTGAGGAAGGCCAGGTAGGACACCGACAGGGCGGCGTCCGCGGCCGTCGTCCGCACCACCTGCTCCCAGACGACGGCGTCCGAGCCGTCGCCCGGTGCGCGGCGCTCCGCCTCCTCGGCGGGGCGGGATACCGCCGCGTCGACCGCCTCCATCGCGATGCCACCGTCCCGGTCGACGTGCAGTTCCCGCAGCCCGTCGATGAGCTGGTCGGCGGACTCGCGGGCGACGTCGACGAGGAACAGGTCGCCGGCCGGGCGGATCGAGCCGCCGGGGACGACGGCCAGGTGGGCGACCCCGGCGTCGCCGTCCAGCAGGTCGCGGACCGCGCGGGTGCGGTCGGGGGGCACGGTGACCCGAAGGTGGAGGAGCACAACCGGTGGCTAGCGGGTGCCGCTGACGGTGACCGTCACCTCGGCGACCGGGCTGGTCGTGCCGTCGTCGGCGACGGCGAGCATGGCCAGCTGGTGCGGGCCGTCGCCAGCCGGTGCGGCGAGCAGCAGGGTGGGGCTCAGGCACTGTTGCAGCTCCAGCTGCGGGCCGGCCGGCGACTCGGTGTAGGCGACGGTGCTGCCGGCGTCGCCACGGACCGGCACGCCGTCCAGGGTCACGACGTAGGGAACACCGTCGGGCCCGGTGAGGCGGAAGCGCAGCGCCTGCCCGGCCGTGACCGCACTGGTGGCCACCCCGATCGCGGGGGTGTCGCAGTCGGCCGTGAGCGGCACGTCCTCCGTGCCGCGGCTGCCCGCGAAGGCCAGCACCGCCAGGGCGACCGCGGCGAGGGCCAGCCACGTCCAGTGCCGGCCGCGGCGGATGGGCGGCCGGTCGTCGGCCAGCACCCGCTCGTCGTTGATGTCGCGGGCGTAGTGCAGCTGGGTGCGCCGGTTGCCGGCCTTGAGCTCCGGGTCCTCGCGCCCCCGGACGCCGCCGAAGATGAAGCTCATGTCGTCCAGTGTCCCTGCGGACCCCTGCAGGGGGGCAGGCAGTCCTTCATCAGTCGTGCTGGGTGGCGGCCGAACCGGTGCCGGCCGGGTCGTCGGGCTCGGTGCCGACGCCGGGACCGGACTCGGTGCCCGGGGCGCCGACCGGCGCCAGCGAGCGCAGCAGGATCTGGCTGACGTCGAGGACCTCGACGTGCTCCTTGGCCTCGCCGTTCTGCTTCTTGGAGGTCAGCGCGTCCGACAGCATCGTGATGCAGAACGGGCACGCGGTGGAGATGACGTCGGGATCGAGCTCGAGCGCCTCTTCGGTGCGCTCGACGTTGATCCGCTTGCCGATCTTCTCCTCCATCCACATCCGCGCACCGCCGGCGCCGCAGCAGAAGCCGCGGTCCTTGCAGCGGTGCATCTCCTGGGTGGTGAGGCCCTGGACGGAGTCGAGGATCTCCCGCGGCGGGGTGTAGACCTTGTTGTGCCGGCCCAGGAAGCACGGGTCGTGGTAGGTGACCTTGCGGTCGATCGGCGTGACCGGGGTCAGCCGGCCGTCCTCGACCAGCTTGCCCAGCAGCTGCGTGTGGTGGACGACCTCGTAGTCCCCGCCCAGCTGCGGGTACTCCCGGCCGAGGGAGTTGAAGCAGTGCGGGCAGGTGGCGACGATCTTGCGCCGTCCCTCGCCGCGGCCCTCGAACACGGTGTTGAGCGTTTCCACGTTCTCCCCGGCCAGCTGCTGGAAGAGGAACTCGTTGCCCACCCGGCGGGCCGGGTCACCCGAGCAGGTCTCCCCCTTGCCGAGGACGGCGAACTCCACGCCGGCGGTGTGCAGCAGCTCGGCGACGGCCTTGGTGACCTTCTTGGCGCGGTCGTCGATGGCGCCGGCGCAGCCGACCCAGAACAGGTACTCGACGTCGTCGTCGATCGCGCCCTCGACGTGGCGGACCTCGAAGTCCAGGTCCTTCATCCACTCCTCGCGGACGTTGCCGCCCACGCCCCACGGGTTCCCGCGGTTCTCCAGGTTGCGCATCATCACGCCGGCCTCGGAGGGGAAGTTGGACTCGATCAGCACCTGGTAGCGGCGCATGTCCATGATGTGGTCGACGTGCTCGATGTCCACCGGGCACTGCTCGACGCAGGCGCCGCAGTTGGTGCAGCTCCACAGCACGTCGGGGTCGATGACCCCGCCCTCTTCGAGGGTGCCGACCAGCGGGCGGTGCGCCTGGGCGTCGTTCGTGCCCTCGATGCGGGCGTAGCCGGACGCCCAGACCTGCTCGTCGCTGGGCTCAAGCATCGCGTAGTCGGCGAAGTTGGGAGCCTCGTCGGAGGCCTTTTGCGCGCCGGTCAGATACGGGGCCTTGGCGTACAGGTGGTCCCGCAGGTCCATGATCACCATCTTCGGTGACAGCGGCTTGCCGGTGTTCCAGGCGGGGCACTGGCTCTGGCACCGCCCGCACTCGGTGCAGGTGGTGAAGTCCAGCATCCCCTTCCAGGTGAAGTCCTCGATCTTGCCGCGGCCGAAGATGTCGTCCTCGCCGGGGTCCTCGAAGTCGATCGGCTTGCCGCCCGAGGTCATCGGCTGCAGTGGGCCGAGGGCGACCTTCCCGTCGTCCTCACGCTTGAAGTAGATGTTGAAGAAGGCGCTGAACCGGTGCCAGGCGACGCCGAAGTTCAGGATCCGGGAGATCGTGATCAGCCAGACCAGCGAGACGACGATCTTGACGAAGGCGATCGAGCTGATCAGGTTCGGGCTGGCCGGGAGCAGGTGCGAGAGCGCGCCGGAGACCGGGTGCGCCCAGGACGGGGCGTCGTCGTAGCCCGCGGCGATCTTGGCGGCGCGGATGGCGAGGATGGCGATGCCGATTACCAGGACGACGGCCTCGACGAAGTAGCCGCGGCCCTCGTTGGACCCGGCGAAGCGGCTCTGCCGGCCCTGCCGGCGCGGATGGTCGAGCTGCCGCCGGACGATCAGGTACAGGATGCCGAGGATCGTGCCGGTGCCGATGACGTCGACGAAGAGGTTCCACAGGCTCCACTCCCCGATGAGCGGCAGGTGCCACTCCGGGTTGAAGACCTCGCCGAACGCCTCGACCAAGGTGAGGAAGAGCCCGTAGAAGCCCAGGAAGACGAACCAGTGGGCGGCGCCGATGGCGGACCACTTCAGCATGCGGGTGTGGCCGAGCGACTCGACGGCCAGCGTCTTCAGGCGGGGCCCGACCGGGCTGGCGCGCGTCGGGTCAGGCTGGCCGGTCTTGAAGATCCGCAGCATGGCCCGGACTGCCTTGGTGGCGTAGACCACCGACACCACCAGCAGGAGCACGGCCAGCGTGCCGAGGACGATCTGCAACGGGCCCATGGGCTCCCTCTCGTGCGGGCGTGCGCGGGCGTCTTCGCCCATCCCGGACGGACGATAACCGGGCGGGCAGAGGCTACCTGCTGGTAACCCGCGGACCTGCGCCGAGCCGCCCCGGGGGAGCCGGACCGCGACTCGCCTCGCGCTGAGGTCACCGAGCTCGCGTTCGGGGGTGAGCGTCGCAGCGCCGGCGCGAGCCCGGTGGCGGAGCCCTGCGTCATCCGGCCCGGACCAGTCCCCGCTCCCGCGGAACGATGGTGAACGCCCGGACCGCCGGCCCGGGCACAGCCAGCAGGGCATGCAGCCGGTCCTCCTGCACCCTCCAGCGCGATCCGAGGTCGGCGTCGGCCAACTGCGGGAACCGGATGCCCAGGGCTCGCAGCTCGCCCTCGCGCCGCTTCTCCTCCCACAGCACCTGGGCGGGGGTGCGCTACCGTCGCGCGGCCGCGCCGGCCTGGCCGGGCTCGCCGTCCGTGGTCTGGCCGCGCAACAGGGCGGCGTCCATGGCGACGACCGCGTCCTCCAGGTCCCACTCGCGCGCGCAGTCGACAAGCGTGCGCGCCGCGGACGTGATCGGTAGCCGGTTCCGGGTGGTCCGGTGGACGGAGGGCAGCGGAGCCCGGTTCACCAGGTAGCCGGCGCCCCGCCGCCACTGGTCGGGATCGGTCAGCCGCACGGCGCTGTCCAGGTCGCGCCGCAGCGGCCAGCCCCACAGCCGGGCCGCGGAGCTGTGGCTCACCGCAGTCTGCGGGCGGCCGAGGAAGGCGAGCGTCGCGAAGCAATCGATGGCATGCCTCCCACCCCGGCGTTCGACGACCTCGGCCAGGTCGGTGGTGGTCTCGTAGACGCCACGGCGGATCCGCACCCAGCGTCCGGAGGAGCAGGCGTTGCGCATCTCGTCGGGCCGGTATCCGGCGGCACGTGCCTCGGCCGCGGTGAAGACGCCGAGCTGCTGGTGGGCGCGGGCGCGAAGGGTGGGGTGCACGCCGGATTCTCCGCATGCCCAGCCCTCGAGAGGGCGTGTGCGGCGCGCCTGCGGACGACGACTCCGACCGCAGCCCTCCGTCGTCGGCGGTCCTCGCGTGGAGGTCGCCGAGCTCGCGCTGGAGGGTGGGTCGGCGGCGCGGGGGCGAGTTCGGTAGGGCGACGCAACCCCCGGGGAACACTTCGCCCGGGTCTGCCGTTACGGTGGGCAGGAAAGTTGAGCGGACCCGGCGCAAGGCACTCGTGGTCCCTCGGCTCCCTCCGGACAGGCACCACCTCCAGAACGGAAGAGAGAGGCCACCTTCATGGCACGAGCAGTCGGTATCGACCTCGGCACCACCAACTCCGTCGTCGCTGTCCTCGAGGGCGGCGAGCCCACCGTCATCGCCAACGCCGAGGGCGCTCGCACGACGCCGTCCGTCGTCGCGTTCGCGAGGAACGGCGAGGTCCTGGTCGGCCAGTCGGCCAAGAACCAGGCGGTCACCAACGTCGACCGCACCATCCGCAGCGTCAAGCGCGAGATGGGCACCAGCTGGAAGACCGGCGAGATCGACGGCAAGGCGTACACCCCGCAGGAGATCAGCGCGCGGGTACTGCAGAAGCTCAAGCGCGACGCCGAGACCTACCTGGGTGAGCCGGTCACCGAGGCCGTCATCACCGTCCCCGCCTACTTCGAGGACGCCCAGCGCCAGGCCACCAAGGAGGCCGGGGAGATCGCCGGCCTGAACGTGCTGCGCATCGTCAACGAGCCGACCGCTGCCGCGCTGGCCTACGGCCTGGACAAGGGCGACACCGAGCAGACGATCCTCGTCTTCGACCTGGGGGGCGGCACGTTCGACGTCAGCCTCCTGGAGATCGGTGACGGCGTCATCGAGGTCAAGTCCACCGCCGGTGACAACAAGCTCGGTGGCGACGACTGGGATGAGCGGGTCGTCAAGCACCTGGTGCAGACCTTCAACGTCTCCAACGGCATCGACCTGTCGAAGGACAAGCTCGCGATGCAGCGTCTGCGGGAAGCCGCGGAGAAGGCCAAGATCGAGCTTTCCGGCGCACAGTCGACGAACATCAACCTGCCCTACATCACCGCCGGTGCCGACGGCCCGCTGCACCTGGACGTCACGATGACCCGGGCGGAGTTCCAGCGGCTGACCCAGGACCTCCTGGACCGCACCAAGGCCCCGTTCAACCAGGCGATCCGGGATGCCGGCGTCTCCGTCGCCCAGATCGACCACGTCGTCCTCGTCGGTGGCTCCACCCGGATGCCGGCCGTCAGCGACCTGGTCCGCGAGCTGACCGGCGGCAAGGAGCCCAACAAGGGCGTCAACCCCGACGAGGTCGTCGCCGTGGGTGCCGCGCTGCAGGCCGGCGTGCTCCGCGGCGAGGTCAAGGACGTCCTGCTGCTGGACGTCACCCCGCTTTCCCTGGGCATCGAGACCAAGGGCGGCATCATGACCAAGCTCATCGAGCGCAACACCACGATCCCGACGAAGCGCTCGGAGATCTTCACGACGGCCGACGACAACCAGCCCAGCGTGCAGATCCAGGTCTTCCAGGGTGAGCGCGAGATGGCCGCCTACAACAAGAAGCTCGGCATGTTCGAGCTGACCGGGCTGCCGCCGGCACCGCGTGGCGTCCCGCAGGTCGAGGTGGCCTTCGACATCGACGCCAACGGCATCGTGCACGTCCACGCCAAGGACCTGGGCACGGGCAAGGAGCAGTCGATGACGATCACCGGCGGCTCGGCCCTGCCCAAGGACGACATCGCGCGGATGATGGCCGACGCCGAGGCGCACGCCGAGGAGGACAAGAAGCGCCGCGACGACGCCGAGACGCGCAACCTCGCCGAGTCGCTGCAGTACCAGACGGAGAAGTTCCTCGCGGAGAACGGCGACAAGATCCCCGAGGAGAAGAAGACCGAGCTCGGTGAGGCTCTCAGCGAGCTGCGAGGCGCCCTCGGTGGCTCCGACATCGCCGCCATCAAGGCTGCGCAGGAGAAGGTGGCCCGGGTCTCCCAGGAGGTCGGTGGGGCGCTGTACGCCCAGCAGTCGGAGGCCGCCGGCGGTGACGTCCCCGGCGGTGCCACCGACGCCGGTGCCACCGACGCCGGTGCCCCGGGCGCGCAGAGCGCCCCGTCCAACGACGACGACGTCGTGGACGCCGAGATCGTCGACGAGGACACCGACAAGCGCTGACGGTCCGCTCTCCACGCGTGCCCCGGCCCGGCAGGTCCGGGCCGGGGCACGCGTGGAGCCCGGCGACCCCGTACCGGCACAGGGAGAGCAGATGAGCGAGCACAACAGCGACACCGAGTTCGAGGCGCCGGCCGCGGCCGCCGAGCCGATGGACGAGGTGGACCGCCAGCTGGCGGAGCGCCTCGAGGACCTCCAGCGGATCACCGCCGAGTACGCCAACTACCGACGCCGGGTCGAGCGTGACCGGGTGCTCGTCGTCGACCAGGCCGCCGAGCGCTTCGCGGGGCAGCTGTTCCCGATCGTCGACGACATCGAGCGGGCCCGGGACCACGGCGACCTCACCGGCGCCTTCAAGGTGGTCGCCGACCGCGTGTTGGGGCTGCTCGACGGTCTCGGCGTGGCCACCTTCGGCACCGCCGGCGACCCGTTCGATCCCGCACTGCACGAGGCGGTGCTGCACGACACGTCCCCGGACGTGTCGGTGCCGACGGCCAGCACGGTGCTCCGTCCGGGCTTCCGGCGGGGTGACCGCGTGCTCCGGACGGCGATGGTCGGGGTCACCGACCCCGAGTCCCCGGCACCCGCCCCGGCCGGCGCCGCCGACGTCATCGACGGTGACGTCATCGACGGCGAGGTCATCGACGACCCGGCGCAGCCCGAGGGCTCCACGGCCGGCCCGACCGCCGGCTGAGCACCCTCCCCACCGTCCGTTCCGGCCTCCGGCACCCGCCAGGTCGACCCCCGCAGGAAGGGAGCGCCCGATGATCGAGCCCACCAGGTCCGGCTCCCCTGCGGAGCAGCCATGGAGTGCGTCGAAGACGTCTGATACCCCTGCGGAGCAGCGATTGACCGTGCCGAAGGCATCTGACACCCCTGCGGAGCAGCGATGAGCAGCACCCGGGACTTCATCGAGAAGGACTACTACGCGGCCCTGAGCGTCGCCAAGGACGCTGACGCCGCGGCCATCAAGAAGGCCTACCGGCAACTGGCACGCGAGCTGCACCCGGACAAGAACCCGGACAATGCCGCGGCCGAGACCCGCTTCAAGGAGGTGTCGGAGGCCTACGACGTCCTCTCCGACCCCAAGCGGCGGTCGGAGTACGACGAGGCGCGCCGGCTGTTCGGCTCCGGTGGCTTCCGCCCCGGCGCCGGGGGAGCCGGCGGCTTTCCCGGGGGCGCCGCCGGTCAGCCGTTCGACCTCGGTGATCTGTTCGGCCAGGCGGCCGGTTCACCGGGTGCCGCCGGCGGCCGCGCCGGAGGTCTGGGTGACCTGTTCGGCGGCCTCTTCGGTGGCGGGGGAGGCGCCGCAGCCGGCCCCCGCGGCCGGAGTCAGGCGGCGTCCGGGCCGGCCCGCGGTCAGGACGTCGAGACCGAGGCGACGCTCTCCTTCGACGAGGCCGTCCTCGGGGTGACCGTTCCTCTGCGCATGCAGAGCCCGGGCACCTGCGCCACCTGCCACGGCAACGGCGCCCGGCCCGGCACCAGCCCGCACACCTGCCCGGTGTGCAACGGCGCGGGGGTCACCAGCCGCAGCCAAGGGGCGTTCGCCTTCTCCGAGCCCTGCCGCGAGTGTCGCGGCACCGGCTCGGTCGTCGACGACCCATGCCCGGAGTGCAAGGGCGCCGGGGTCACCAACCAGACCCGCACCATCACCGTGCGCATCCCGGCCGGGGTCAAGGACGGCCAGCGCATCCGGCTGGCCGGCAAGGGCGCCCCCGGGCGGCGAGGTGGGCCGGCCGGCGACCTGTTCGTCGTGGTCCACGTCAGCGTCTCGGAGCTGTTCGGCCGGTCCGGCAGCGACCTGACCCTGACGGTGCCGATCAGCTTCGCCGAAGCGGCGCTGGGGACGACGCTGACCGTGCCCACCCTGGACGCCCCGGTGTCGCTGAAGGTCCCCGCCGGGACCACCAGCGGGCGAACCTTCCGGGTCCGTGGCCGCGGCGTGCAGGGCAGGAGCGCGCACGGGGACCTGCTGGTGACCGTGGAGGTCGCGGTGCCCAAGAAGCTCACGCCGGCCGCCCGTGAGGCGATCGAGAAGCTGGCCACCGAGCTGCCCGACGACCCCCGCCCGGAGATCACCGCGGCGCTGGGGGCTGGAGGTGCGCGATGACCATCCCCCCGGTGGGCAGCCCGGACCCGCGGCGGATGCCGCGACCGGTCGCTGAGGACGCGCCCGTCTTCGTCATCTCGGTGGCCGCCGAGCTGGCCGGCATGCACGCCCAGACGCTGCGCCAGTACGACCGACTGGGGCTCGTCCGGCCCGGTCGCACCCCTGGCGGCGGACGGCGGTACAGCCCGCGGGACGTCGCCCTGCTGCGTGAGGTGCAGCGACTGAGCCAGGAGAACGGCGTCAACCTGGCCGGCATCAAGCGGATCATCGAGCTGGAGTCCCAGGTCGAGGCGCTGCAGGACCGGGTGCGCGAGCTCCTGGAGGACCTCCAAGTGTCCGAGGACCACCGGGTGGCCGCGGAGTCCGCCGTCTCCGCGGCCTACGCGGGCGCCCTCGTCCCGCGGCCGACGCCCGGTTCCGCGCTGGTGGTGTGGCGCCCTGGTCGATCCTCGTGAGTGACCCGAACGAGGCGGCCGGGAACGCAACGGGGCCCCGGCGCGTGGAACACGATGTGACCACCATGGCGAGCACCCGCGGGGCCCGCGACGTCAGCAGCGACGTCGGCGGAGGCACCGATGTCGACGGCGCCGAGGCCTACGTGCGCCTGGAGCGTGAGGTCGCGTTGCTGCTGCGCCGGTCCCGGGCGATCTCGGGCCGACTGGCCGGCGAACTGCACCACGGCCTGGAGGGCGCCGCCTACGGACTGCTCGTGCTGCTCGACGACGCCGGGCCGTTGCGAGCCAGTGACGTCGTCGCACGGCTGGGCCTGGACAAGAGCACCGTCAGCCGGCAGGTGGCCTCCCTGGTCGACCTGGGGCTGATCGACCGTGCCGCGGACCCCGGCGACGGGCGTGCGCAGGTGCTGTCCACCTCGGTCGAGGGGCACCGCCGGCTCAGCGAGCTGCGCGACGTCCGGCGGGCCCGCTGGGAGGCCGACCTGGCCGACTGGGCGACCCGTGACGTGGCCACCCTCGCCGAGCTGCTGGGCCGGCTGAACCGGCTCGGCGAGGCCCGCGAGGGCGAGGCCCTCGGCGACTGAGCAACCCCGCACGCACGGCAGCGGGCCGCCCCCGGAGTTCCGGGGAGCGGCCCGCTGTCGTCTACCGGCCGATGTGACGACAGGTCAGCCGGGAATCATCCAGCCCAGCACCGGCGTCGACTGCAGCACCACGATCACGCACATGAACAGCAGCAGGACCAGGCTCCAGCCGAAGACCTTGCGGAAGAGCTCGCCCTCCTTGCCGGCCATGCCCACGGCCGCAGCCGCGATCGCCAGGTTCTGCGGGCTGATCATCTTGCCCAGCACCCCTCCGGAGGAGTTGGCCGCGGCCAGCAGCAGCGGGTCCAACCCGGCCCGGGCGGCGGTCTGCACCTGCAGCGCGCCGAAGAGGGCGTTGGCCGAGGTGTCCGAGCCGGTGACGCCGACGCCGATCCACCCGAGCACCGGGGCGAGGAAGGCGAAGAACGCGCCGGCCCCGGCGAGGTAGGCGCCGAGGCTGGCGGTCTGCCCCGACAGGTTCATCACGTACGCCAGGGCCAACACGGCCATGACGGTGAGGATGGCCCACTTGAGTTCGGCGTAGGTCCGGCCATAGGCGGCCAGGGCGCGCGCGGGAGGAACTTTCAGCACCAGGGCGGTGATGATCCCGGAGATGATCAGCAGCGTGCCGGCAGCGCCCAGCCAGTTGAAGTTGAACGTCCCCGTCGAGAGCTCTTCGGTGGCCCCGGGGGCGAACACGTGCAGCCCCGGCCAGGCGAACTTGTAGGCGAAGGGCGCCTTGCCGAGGAAGGCCTTGACCGCGGCGATGTTCGCGATCGAGAAGATCACGATGATGATGAGGTAGGGCGCGTACGCCTTGATCACGTCGTTGCGGGAGTCCACCACGGCCGCGGCCCGGCCGCCGCCCGTCGTGCGTCCAGCGCCGGCGCTGGGGGCGTCGGCGTCGATGGAGCGCTGTCCGCCGGGTCGGTCGCCGAGCTCGGTCCCGGCCGTGGCACCCACGGCGGCTCCGGCGGCTCCGGCACCCACCCCGGCCTGGAGTGCACCGGTCCGCGCGGGCTTGGACACCCGGGTCACGAGGACGACAGCCCCCGCGGCCACCAGCGACGCGACGATGTCGGTCAGCGGTACGGAGATGTAGTTGGAGGCGATGAACTGGGCGACGGCGAACGAGAGGCCCGCGGTGAGGGCGGGCAACCACGCCTCCCGCAGTCCCCGCTTCCCGTCAGCGACGAAGACGAGGATGAGAGGCACGACCACGGCCAGGATCGGCGTCTGCCGGCCGACCATGGCACCGATGGTCTCCACGGTCAGGCGGCTGTCGTCACTCGCACCGGAGGTGACGGTGGCCAGGGTGACGATCGGCGAGGCCAGCGCGCCGAAGGCGACCGGGGCGGTGTTCGCGATCAGGGCGAGGGCCGCGGCCTTCAGCGGTGCGAACCCGAGGGTCATCAGCATGACCACGGTGATGGCCACCGGTGTGCCGAAGCCGGCCAGCGCCTCGAGCAGGGCGCCGAAGCAGAAGGCGATGATGATCGCCTGGACGCGCAGGTCGGGGCTGACCTTCTCGAAGGACCGGCGCAGCACGTCGAAGTGCCCGGTCTCGACGGTCAGGTTGTAGACCCAGATCGCGTTGATGACGATCCACATGATCGGGAAGAAGCCGAACGCGGCCCCCTCGGTCGCGCCGAGCAGGGACTGGCCGACCGGCATGTCGAAGAAGATGACCGCGACGAGGATCGCGACGACCAGCGAGATCAGGCCGGCCTGCCACGCCTTCATCCGCAGCACGCCGAGCAGCACGAAGAGCGTGACCAACGGGATGGCGGCGCAGAGGGCGCTGAGACCCAGCGACCCCCCTACGGGGTCAAGTACCTGTTCGAACATTCCTCACCTCGTCGTGAGCAGGGGCATGGGATGGATCGTGGGGTGGAGCAGGGGGTGCGGTGGCAGAGCGTGACGGTCCTGCTGGCTCTTGGCAAGCGACCGTCACCATCCGGTGACCTGCGTTCTTCTCGCGTCGGCCGGGTCAGTGCTGCGGGCCGAGCGTGCTGACCGACAGCCCCCGGATCGAGGCGTCCAGGACCTCGATGGTGTGCGCCAGGCCGATCCGGGTGCCCTGTCGCTCCAGGGACGAGGCGACCTGCATCAGGCACCCCGGGTTGGCCGTGACGAGCACGTCGGCGCCGGTGGCCGCGATGTTGCGGGCCTTGCGGTCGCCCAGCTCCCGGGCCGGCTCGGGGTTGAGCACGTTCCAGATCCCGGCCGAACCGCAGCAGATCTCGCCCTCGGCGATCTCCTTGAGCTGCAGACCGGGTATCTCGGTGAGCAGCGAGCGGGGCTGCGCTCGCACGCCCTGCGCGTGGGCCAGGTGGCAGGCGTCGTGATAGGCGATGGTCACCTCCAGCGGGTGCCGGGGGGCGACCGAACCCAGATCGGCGAGCAGTTCGGAGACGTCGCGCACGGACGCCGCGAAGCTCTTGGCCCGCTCGGCGTAGGCAGGGTCGTCGGCCAGCAGCTCGGCGTACTCCTTCATGCTCGACCCGCAACCGGCCGCGTTGACCACCACGGTGTCCACGCCGGCGGCCTCGAAGGCGTCGATGGTGGCCCGGGCGAAGCGCTCGGCCTCCTCCTGCCGGCCGTTGTGCACCGACAGTGCTCCGCAGCAGCCCTGCTTGCGCGGGATGATGACGTCGCAACCGTCCGCGGCCAGCACCCGGGCGGTCGCGGCGTTCACTCCGGGGAAGAACTCGCCCTGCACGCAGCCGGTCAGCATCCCGACGACGGCCCGGCGCTCGCCGACGGCCGGCACCCGTTCCGGGAGCTTCTCCCGCTTCTCCAGGACCGGGGCCAGGCCCTCCATCGCGGCCAGCTTGGGCGCCAACCGGTCGAGCAGGCCGCTGCGGCGCACCAGCTTCGGGAGCCCGCTGACCTGGTAGGCCCGCAGCGGCCCACGCAGCGCGCGCAGCCGCCGCTTGTAGGGGAAGAGGGCGAAGATCGCCGTCCGCATCGCCTTGTCGCCGGGACTGCGGTCGTGGTGCCGCTCGACCTGTATCCGGGTGGCCTCGATGAGCTTGTCGTACTGGACGCCGGAGGGGCAGGCGGTCACGCACGCCATGCAGCCCAGGCAGGCGTCGAAGTGCTGGACCATGCTGTCGCTCAGCGGAGCGCCCTGCAGGCCGGCCTTCATCAGGTCGATCCGGCCGCGCGGGGAATCCATCTCCTCCCCCCACAGCGTGTAGGTGGGGCAGGTGGGCAGGCAGAACCCGCAGTGCACGCAGTCGCCGATAAGCGCCGCCGAGGGCGGGTGCTCGTCGTCGAAGGCCGGGCGCACGTCGGAGGGGCCGACCGGCACGGGGCCGTGCGCCAGGGCGCTGGTTTCCGCCGGGTCGCCCAGGGGGAGCTGGACACGGGTGGGCTGTTCAGCCATCTCAGATGCCTCCGACGAACCGGCCCGGCGCCAGGCGGCGCTCGGGATCGAACCGTTCCTTCACGCGGCGCATGAGGTCCAGGGCCGGGACCGGGCCCCAGGTGTCGACGCCGGACTTGACCTCGGCCGGACCATCGAGCACCACCAGCGCGCCACCGGCCGCCGTGCACGCCTGACGCAACCGGGTCACCACGGCGCGTACCGCTGTCACGTCTGCGTCGGCCGGCAGGGCGCCGTACACCACGCCCGCGCCGGCGGAGCCCCGCAGCGTCAGCCCCACCCCGGCCGAGGCAGCCGCATCCCGACCGGCCGAGAGGACCGCGGGCAGCGCGGAGAGTGCGAAGGTGGCCTTGAGTGCGGTACCCGGGGCGTCGGCCCAGGGCAGCCTGCCCCAGCCGGCGGGCAGGTCGCCGGCCGCGGACCTGCCGCCGACCAGCTCGACAAGGGCTGCGCTGCGAGCCGCCACGCCGGCTTCGGTGCCCTCGAGCAGCACGTGGACGGCGCCCGGGCCGTCGGCGGGCCAGTCGACCTCCACGGCGGCGGGCACCAGCTGGGCGTGCACCACCTGTTGCGCCAGCCGGCCGGCGTCCGCGGCGGCGGCGAACAGCACGCTGACCACCTGCCGGGCGGCCGGCACCGGGTGCAGCCGGAACACCGCCTCGGTCACCACGACCAGGGTGCCGAAGGAGCCGATGACCAGCTTGCCGAGGTCGTAGCCGGCCACGTTCTTGACCACCCGGCCGCCGGCCTTGGCGACCACGCCGTCGGCACGGACCACGGTGACCCCGAGCAGCAGGTCGCGTGCCGTCCCGACCGCCACCCGGCGGGGCCCGCTCATGTTCGTGGCCAGCGTGCCGCCGATCGAGGAGCCGGGCACCGCCTCGTCGAGGGAGAGCCGTTGACCGGCCGACCCGACCGTTCGCTGTACGTCGGTCAGCAGCGCCCCGGCCTGGGTTTCGACGATCAGGTCGCCGGCGGCGTGGTCGAGGACGGCGCCCATCCGGCTCACGTCGAGTACCAGGTCTGCCTGCTCCGGGGGTTGGCCCCAGGACAGCTTGGTGCCACGGCCGCGAGGGACGACGGTCAGCCCGTGTGCCGCCGCGGCGCGCAGCACCTCGGCGACCTCAGGAGTGCTGGCCGGCCGGGCGACCAGGGCGACGGGCACGCCGTCTACGGCATCGGCCGGGCTGCCGTCGGTGACGTCGCCGCAGGCCGAGGTGAGGGCGGCACGGGCCGCCTCGAGGCGGGTGCTGGAGGTGGTGGTCATGGGGGTGATCCGTTCAGAACGCGTCGGCCAGGCCGGCCTCGACGAGCGGATGGGCCTTCTTCCGCTTGCCGGGCACCTCGCCGCACAGCCGGGGGGTGGGGAAGACCTTGCCGGGGTTGGCTATGCCGTCCGGGTCGAAAGCGCAGCGGACCAGTTGCATCGTGTCCAGGTCGTCGTCGGTGAACATCTTCGGCATGTAGGCCGCCTTGTCCACGCCCACGCCGTGCTCGCCGGTGATCGCGCCGCCGTGGGAGATGCACAGGTCCAGGATCGCGCCGCTGACCTTCTCGGCGGCCTCGCCGGCACCCGGCTTGGACTCGTCGAAGAGCACGAGCGGGTGCAGGTTGCCGTCGCCGGCGTGGAAGACGTTGGCCACCCGGACGCCGGAGGACGACGACAGCTCGGCGATCGCGCGCAGCACCTCGGGCAGCGCCGTCCGCGGGATGACGCCGTCCTGGACGATGTAGTCGGGGCTGATCCGTCCAACCGCCGCGAAGGCGGACTTGCGGCCCTTCCAGATCAGCGCCCGTTCGGCGGGGTCGGTGGCCAGCCGCAGCTCGAAGGCGCCGTGCTCCCGGCAGAAGGCCTCCACCTGGGCGTACTCGTGCTCCACCTCGGCCGAGGCCCCGTCGAGCTCGACGACCAGCACCGCGCCGGCGCCGGCGGGGTAGTTGCAGTGCACGGCGGCCTCGGCGGCCTCGATGGCCAGGGCATCCATCATCTCGATGGCCGCCGGCAGGACCCCGGCGCTGATGATCGCCGAGGTGGCCGCGCCGGCCTCGTCGGTGGAGGGGAACCCGACCAGCAGGGTGCGCACCTCCTGCGGGAGTCGGACCAGGCGCACGGTGGCGGTCGTGGCGATGCCGAGGGTTCCCTCGGAGCCGACGACGGTGCCGAGCAGGTCGTACCCGGGGGCGTCGGGCGCCAGGCCGCCGAGCTGGACGACGTCGCCCTGCGGCGTGACGAGCTCCGTGCCGAGCACGTGATTGCTGGTGAAGCCGTACTTGAGGCAGTGCGCGCCGCCGGAGTTCTCCGCCAGGTTGCCGCCGATCGAGCAGATCTGCTGGCTGCTGGGGTCGGGGGCGTAGTAGTAGCCGTGCGGGGTGGCGGCGCGGGTGACGTCGAGGTTGATGACGCCGGGGTCCACGACGGCCCGCTGATCCTCGCGGCGGATCTCGCGGATGGTGCGCATCCGGGAGGTGACGACCAGCACGCCGTCCGCGCGGGGGAGGGCGCCGCCGGACAGGCCGGTGCCCGAGCCGCGGGCCACGAACGGCACGCCGTGCTCGCTGCAGGCGCGGACGACCGCGGCCAGTTGCTGGGTGGTCTCCGGCAGCACCACCAGGGCCGGGGTGACGCGGTAGTGCGCCAGCCCGTCGCACTCGTAGGTGCGCAACTGGGTGGGGTCGGCGATGACACCGGTGACCGGCATCACTGCACGGGCCACCCGGCCCACCGCCTCCAGGGCCGCGCCGTTGTCGCCCGGCTCCCCGGTGGCCGAGGTGGCCTCCGGTGCGACGTTCCCGAGGACCGGGCCCGCCGTGGTCTCCGTGCCATGTGTGCCGCTCATGAGGCTCCGCCTTCGTCGCCGGACATGCTGGTCACCGTGCTGGCTCCCGGGGGCCGAAATGGCCATTTTGGCCCCCGGGGAGTGGGTCAGGGGCCGCCGTTCCAGTTCCCCTGCGGAGCAGGGTTCAGGGCATGCGCTCGTAGGCCGGGACGGTGAGGAAGTCGGGGTACTCGTCCGCCAGCGCCATCTCGGTGAACAGGGCCCGCGCATCGTCCCACCGGCCGGCGGCGAAGGCATCCCCGCGGGCGTCACGGATCTTGCCCATCTCGTCCTCGATCACCTGCTCGACCAGCTCGCGGGTGACCTGCTGGCCGTCGGCGAGCGTCACGCCGTTGTGCAGCCACTGCCAGACCTGGCTGCGGGAGATCTCTGCGGTGGCGGCGTCCTCCATCAGGCCGTTGATCCCGGCGGCGCCGGAACCGCGCAGCCACGACTCGACGTACTGGATGCCGACGCTGATGTTGGCCCGCAGTCCGGCCTCGGTGGCCTCACCCGGGGTGGACTTCACGTCCAGCAGCTGGGCGGCGGTCACCGAAACGTCCTCGCGCAGCTTGTCCAGCTGGTTGGGCTTGTCGCCCAGCACCTTGTCGAAGACGTCCATCGCGGTCTGGACCATGCCCGGGTGGGCCACCCAGGAGCCGTCGAAGCCGTCATTGGCCTCGCGGGTCTTGTCCTCGGTGATCTTGTTGTAGGCGAATTCGTTCGCCTTTGGGTCCTTGCTCGGGATGAAGGCGGACATGCCGCCGATTGCGTGCGCGCCGCGTTTGTGGCAGGTGCGCACCAGCAGTTCGGTGTAGGCCCGCATGAACGGTACGGTCATGCCGACCGAGTTGCGGTCCGGCAGGGTGAAATCCTCACCCCGGGTCCGGAACATCTTGATGACGCTGAACATGTAGTCCCAGCGGCCGGCGTTGAGCCCGGCGGAGTGCTCGCGCAGCTCGTAGAGGATCTCCTCCATCTCGAACGCGGCCGGGTAGGTCTCGATCAGGCAGGTGGCGCGGATGGTGCCGCGCGGGATGCCGAGAGTGTCCTGCGCCAGGTTGAAGGCGTCGTTCCACAGCCGCGCCTCGAGGTAGCTCTCCATCTTCGGCAGGTAGAAGTAGGGCCCCTGGCCGCGGTCGATCTGTTTCTGCCCGCAGGTGGACAGGTAGAGCGCGAAGTCCACCAGGCTGCCCGAGGTCTGCTGACCGTCGACCAGGATGTGCTTCTCCGGCAGGTGCCAGCCGCGCGGCCGCACGATGATCGTGGGCAGCTCCTCGTCGGGCTCGAGGGTGTAGGCCTTGCCCTGGGGGCTGGTGAAGTCGATCGTGCGGTCGATGGAGTCCATCAGGTTCAGCGGGCCGTTGACGACGTTCTCCCACAGCGGGGAGTTCGCGTCCTCCTGGTCGGCGAGCCAGCACTTGGCGCCCGAATTGAGCGCGTTGATGGTCATCTTGCGGTCGGTGGGGCCGGTCATCTCCACACGGCGGTCGACCAGGCCGGGAGCCGGCTCGGCCACCCGCCACGAGTCGTCGGAGCGGATGTGCGCGGTCTCGGGGAGGAAGTCCAGCGTGCCCCCGTCGGCCAGCGCCTGCACTCGCTCGGCACGGGCCTGCAGCCGCTCCAGGCGCCGGTCGTTGAACTCGCGGTGGAGCAGGGCGATCAGCTCCAGCGCACGAGTCGTGAGGACCTCGTCGTAGCGCTCGCCCATCGGGCCGGTGATCTCCACACCGTCAACCGTGCTCATGGCTCTCCCTGCGTGTCAGTGTCGTTCTGGTGGATGCCGCTGGGATCGCCTGGGTACGTGCCCGGACGGGCGCACACCGGAACTGGCCGCGCCGCGGACTGCGCGAGGTGACCTTCCGTCATACGGGAGGTTCCCACTGGCATGCGGAAAACGTATCCTCGGTCACCAGTCGGGTCAAGGTGGGCCCGGGGCCTGCGGGCACCCGGCTCACGGCGGTCCGGGGCACCCGGTGACGCGTGCCGGGAGACGCGAACTGCGCGGGTGCTGGGACGAGGGGGAGTGTCATGGCTCAGGTCGAGCAGGCGGCCGGCGGCACGATCGGTGGAACGGAGGGCGGCGTCCAGTCGCTCGAGCGCGCCTTCCTGCTGTTGGAGCTGATGGCCGAGGACGGCGGGGAGGTCGCGCTGTCCCGGCTGGCGGTCGAGAGCGGGCTGCCGCTGTCGACGATCCACCGGCTGGTGCGCACCCTGGTGGCCCGCGGGTACGTGCGGCAGCTCCCCTCGCGCCGCTACGTGCTGGGCCCGCGGCTGATCCACCTGGGCGAGAGCTCCTCGCGCACGCTGGGCACCTGGGCCCGCCCGCACCTGAGCTCCCTGGTCGACAGCACCGGGGAGTCGGCCAACCTGGCCATGCTCGACGGCGACCGGGTGGTCTACGTCGCCCAGGTCCCCTCCCGGCACTCGATGCGGATGTTCACCGAGGTCGGCCGCCGGGTCCACCTGCACTGCACCGGCGTCGGCAAGGCCCTGCTGTCCCAGCTGCCGCCCGCCACCGCCCGGGACCTGCTGGTGCGCGGCGGGATGCCCCGGCGCACGCCGCTGACCGTCACCGACCCCGACGAGCTGATGGCCCGGCTGCCGCAGATCGCCGAGCAGGGTTACGCCCTCGACGACGGCGAGCAGGAGACCGGCGTCCGCTGCGTGGCCGTGCCGGTGCCCGGCGGACCGCTGAGGACCGCCATCTCGGTGTCCGGGCCCGAGGGCCGGGTCGCGATGGACAGCGTGCCGCGGGTCGTCGCGGAGCTGCAACAGACGGCGGCCGCGCTGGCCGCCGAGCTGCGCGAGGACGGCCCACACGCGCTCAGCGGCCGGTCCAGCTGACCTGACCACGGCTGACGAACGCGGCCACCCCGGCCCGGAAGTCCTCGCTGCTGAACACCTCGTGCACCAGGTCGTCGCCGGCGGGCACGTTCGCCCGGCGCAGCCGCGCCACCGCCCGCTTGGCCGCCCGCATGCTCAGCGGGGCGTGGCCGAGCAGGGTCGTGACCAACTCGCCCAGCACAGCGTCCAGCTCGCCGTCCGCGCACACCTCGCCGACGAAGCCGGTCGCCGCGGCGTCGGTGGCCGACAGCAGCCGGGCCCGCAGCAGCATGTCCAGCGTGCGGGCCGGGCCGAGGTGTGACACCAGCAGCGAGTAGGTGTTCATGGACAGGCAGTTGCCCAGCGTGCGGGCCACCGGGACGCCGAATCGGCCGGAAGCGGTGGCCACCCGCAGGTCGCACGCCGCGGCGATGATCAGGCCGCCGCCGACGCAGGCGCCCTCCACCGCGGCGATCGTCGGCACCCCGACGTCCTCCAGCCGGTTGACCACCCGCTCGATGCGCGCCTCGTAGGCGACGCCGTCCTCGCCGCTGGTGGACCCGCCGCTACCGAACTCGAGGAACTGGCTGATGTCGGTGCCGGCGACGAAGGCCCGGCCGCCGGCACCGCGCAGCACCAGCACGTGGACGGACTCGTCCTCGTCGGCCCGCTCGCACGCGGCCTCCAGGCCGTCGTACATGGCGTAGGTCATCGCGTTGCGCGCCGCCGGCCGGTTGAACAGCACGGTCAGCACCGCGCCGTCCTGGCTGACCTCCAGGTCGCTCATGCCTGCTTTCCCGTCGCGGGGGTGGTCGCGGCGGCCACCACGTCGGCGGGCACGCCGTACCGGGTGAGCACCGCGTGGGTGTCGGCGCCCAGCGGCGGACCGGCGACGCCGCGGACGGCGGGGGTGCGCGACATCCGCATGGGCGAGCCGAGCTGGCGCACCGGGCCGAGGGCGGGGTGCGGGGCGTCCCAGAAGAAGTCCCGGGCCGCCAGGTGCGCGTCGGTGAACACCTGGCCGTAGTCGTTGATCGGCGCGCACGGCACCCCGGCGTCCCCGAGGGCCGTGAGCAGGCTCTCGGTGGTGCGGGTGCGCGTGCGGGCCTCGATCACGTCGAGCAGCTCACCGCGGCGGGCGTGCCGCCGGGAGGCGTCGCCGTAGCCCGGGTCGGCGAGCTCGGTGGGCATGTCCAGCGAGCGGCACAGCCCGGCCCAGGTGTTCGGGGTGTTCGCACCGATGGTCACCCAGCCGTCCGCGGTCTGGAAGGCCTGGTACGGCGCCTGGCTCTGGTGGGCCGACCCGAGCGGGCCGCCGACCTCGCCGGTGGCGAAGTACTTGCCGGCCTCCCACACCGCCAGGCTCACGCCGGCCTCGAACAGCGAGACGTCGATCGACTGGCCGACCCCGGTGCGGTCCCGCTCGCGGAGCGCCGCGGTCACCGCGAGGGCGAGGTAGAGGCCGCAGACCAGGTCGCACACCGGCACGCCGACCTTCACCGGCTCGCCGCCGGGGGTGCCGGTGATGCTCATGATCCCGCTGCGGGCCTGCGCCATGATGTCCAGCCCGGGCAGCGGGGCCAGCGGGCCGTCCTGACCCCAGCCGGACCCCGAGGCGTACACGACCCGGGGGTTCACCGCCGCGACCGCCGCGGCGTCCAGGCCGAGGCGGGCCATCGCACCCGGGCGCAGGTTCTCGACCACCACGTCGGCCTCGCCCACCAGGGCGAGGAAGGCCGCCTTGCCGGCGGTGGACTTCAGGTCCAGCGCGACGGACTCCTTGTTCCGGTTCAGCCGCAGGTAGGGCGAGCTCTCGCCGTCCAGGAACGGCCCGCTGGCCCGGACCGGGTCACCGCTGCGGGGGTCCTCCACCTTGACCACCCGAGCGCCTAGATCGGCCAATTGCATGGCGGCGAACGGGGCCGCCATGAACACCCCGACCTCGAGCACGGTGATGCCGGTCAGGGGTGGCTGGGGTTCGGGGGTCGCGTTCACATCTGCCTCTTCCGCGCGTGCCTGGGACGGCCATCGTGGCCGGTACGTGACTGCGCCCCGGACGACGGGTGTGCCGTCCGGGGCGCAGGTGGTGCAGTGGATCAGATCGGTACTGCTGAGCTCACAGCCAGCCGGGGGCGACCAGCACGAGCCAGGTGACGATCGGGATGATCGCCACCATCGAGAACCCCCAGATCATCAGGGTCCGGAACACGCTGTCCCGCTCCCTCTCGGTGGCGTTCGCAACCACCAGGGCGCCGCTGGTGGAGAACGGGCTCGAGTCCACGATCGACGACGACAGCGCCAGCGCGGTGATCAGACCGATCGCCCCGACCGCGTTGGCGCCGAGCAGGAACGGTACGGCCAGCGGGATGAGCGCACCGAGGATGCCGGTGGTGGAGGCGAAGGCGGAGACGACCGCGCCGATGTAGCAGATCAGCAGCGCGGCGATCAGCGGAACGCCCAGCTTGGCCACGTTGTCACCCAGCCAGCCGGGGGTGTCCTGGTCCTGCATCAGGCCGACGAAGGTGACGATGCCGCAGATCAGCAGCACGGTCGGCCAGGCGATCTGCCCGACGGCGCCCTTGGCCCCACGGGGGGCGATGAGCGAGAGGACGACGCCGACGGTGATGGCCATCAGGCCGATGTCCAGGTCGAAGGGAGGCAGGGATCCGATGACCAGGACGGCGAGTCCCACCAGCGTCAGGGTGCGGTCCCGGTCGAGGGTGGTGACCGGCGCAGCGTGCTGCTCGGTGGCCAGCGCGGTGGTCTGCAACGCCTGCTGGTCCGCGCGGTCCTCGGCGGTGGAGTGCTGGTGGCTGGGCTGGCCGTGTCCGGCCGGGGTGACCCGGCCGCCGGAGAGCGCTGCGCCCTCGGTGCCGGTGCTGCCAAGGGCGAATCCCTGAGCCCGGGACCCACCGGGGATGTCCTCGCCGGTGCCCTCGGTGGCGTCGCCGGCGACGGTGGCGGCCATGAAGTCGTCGTCGTGGTCGCCGGTCATGTCGACGCGTCCGCCGCCGAGCAGCTTGCGGCCGCCGAAGAGGAAGAAGACCACGATCGAAAGCAGCACGTTGATCACGATGGAGGCGCCCCACAGGAACAGCGGGCTGCCCGGCAGGTCGTTGTCCGCGACGACGGTGTTGGTGATGACGCCGAAGATCGAGATCGGGGAGAACCCGCCCGCGGTGGCGCCGTTGATGATGAAAAGCCCCATCAGCACCGGGTTGATGTTGTACCGGCGGGCGAAGGACATGCCGACGGGGGCGATGATCGCCACCACGGCCGGGACGACGCCGCCGATGGCGGTCAGCGCGGCGGTGACGGTGAACATCGCCCACGGGATGGCCACCAGCCGGCCGCCGGACGCCTTGACCGCGGCATGCACCAGCCAGTCGACCGTGCCGTTGTTCTTGGCGATGGCGAACAGGTAGGTGACACCGACGAGGACGACGAACAGCGACCCGGGGAAGAACCCGAAGACGCTGTCGGAGTAGTCCTCCGATCCGTAGATGAAGTACGCCGCGATGAAGGTCGCGGTGAGAGCCAGCGCGCCCATGTGGACGGGCAGCACCGTGGCGATCAGGAAGACCGCCAACAGGATGAGGATCGTGACGAGCTGTACGGACACCGGCGTCCCCAGGAGTGGTCGTGGCGCGGGGGAGTTCCCGCCTTACTGCTTCCGCGATGCGGGAACCCGCTTTCGCCAGCAGGGAATTCGATCGTGGTCAAGCCACGGTGTCAAGCGTCACATGTGCATGTGCTGTGTCTTCGTTACATCCACTAGCCGGTAGTAGCCTTCCGCACAGTGGACTTCGGGGGCTCACCCGGAGCCTCCGGACGAGAGGGCCAAGGCATGTCAGCGACGACGACCACCGGCGGGCGCCACTTCCTGCAGATCCCCGGGCCCACCAACGTGCCCGACCGGGTGTTGCGCGCCATCTCGGCCCCGACGATCGACCACCGCGGCCCGGACTTCGCCGCGCTCGGCCTGGACGTGCTCGAGGCCGTCAAGCCCGTGTTCGGCACCGCGCAGCCGGTGGTCATCTACCCCGCCTCGGGCACCGGGGCCTGGGAGGCGGCGCTGACCAACACCCTGTCGCCCGGCGACAAGGTGCTGGCCTTCGAGACCGGCCACTTCGCCACCCTCTGGCAGGACATGGCCACCCGGCTGGGCCTGCAGGTGGAGTTCGTCCCGGGCGACTGGCGCCACGGCGCCGACCCCGACGCCGCGTGGGAGCGGCTCGCCGCCGACACCGCACGCGAGATCAAGGCCGTCATGGTCGTCCACAACGAGACCTCCACCGGCGTGACCAGTCGGGTCGCCGACGTCCGGCGGGCGATCGACGCCGCTGACCACCCCGCGTTGCTGCTGGTCGACACGATCTCGTCCCTGGGCAGCATCGACTACCGCCACGACGAGTGGGGCGTCGACGTCACCGTCGCCGGGTCACAGAAGGGCCTCATGCTCCCGCCCGGGTTGAGCTTCAACGCGGTGAGCGACAAGGCGCTGCAGGCGTCCAAGACCGCGGGCCTGCCCCGCTCGTTCTGGGACTGGCAGCCGATCCTCGCCGCCAACGAGCGGGGCTTCTTCCCCTACACGCCGGCCACGAACCTGCTCTACGGGCTGAAGGTCGCGCTGGAGATGCTGGACGAAGAGGGCCTGCCGAACGTCTACGCCCGGCACACCAGGCACGCCGAGGCGACCCGGGCCGCCGTCCGCGGCTGGGGCCTGGAGGTGCTGGCCCTCGACGAGCGGGAGTACTCCGGCTCGCTGACCGCCATCTACATGCCGGACGGCGGTGCGGACGCGGTGCGTGCGGTCATCCTGCGCGAGTACGACATGTCGCTGGGTGCCGGTCTGGGCAAGCTGGCCGACAAGGTGTTCCGGATCGGGCACCTGGGCCACTTCAACGACCTCACCCTGGCCGGCACCCTCGCCGGGGTGCAGATGGGCCTGGTGCGCGCCGGCGTGTCCATCGACCCGAACGGGATCCAGGCCGCCCTCGAGCGCCTGCAGCAGCCATGACCGAGCTCGCGAGGTTCCGCATGAGCACAGCACCCGTCGAGGCACCGTGACAGCGACTCCCGAGCGCACGGCTCCCGCGGCGACCGCGGACTTCGAGCGTGACCTGCACGGTGCCCTGGACGGCGAGGTCGCCTTCGACGACTACACCCGGCACGTGTTCAGCCAGGACGCCAGCATGTACTCGATCGTCCCGGTCGGGGTGGCCTACCCGCGGCACGCCGCCGACGTCTCGGCCGCGGTGCGGCTGGCCGCCCGGGCCGGCGTTCCGGTGCTCGCCCGGGGGGCCGGCACCAGCCTGGCCGGGCAGACCGTGAGCCCCGGGCTGGTGCTGGACCTGTCCCGGCACATGAACGCCATCCGCGAGGTGGACCCCGAGGGTCGCACGGCGGTGGTCGAGCCGGGCGTCGTCCAGGACGACCTCAACCGCGCGGCCGGTGTACACGGGCTGATGTTCGGTCCGGACACCTCGACCAGCAACCGCGCCACCATCGGCGGGATGATCGGCAACAACTCCGCAGGCAGCGGGTCGGTGCGCTTCGGCATGACCATCGACCACGTGCACGAGGTCGACGTCGTCCTGGCCGACGGGTCGACCGCGACCTTCGGTGTGGTCGACGAGGCCGAGCGGGCCCGCCGGGCGGAGGGCACGACGCTGGAGGCTGCCATCTACCGCGAGCTGCCGAAGCTCGTCGCCGCGAACAGCGACGCGATCGCCACCGGCTTCCCCTCCTTCTGGCGGCGGGCCGGCGGCTACCGGCTGGACCGGCTCGCCGAGGGCGCCCCCTTCGACCTGGCCAAGTTCCTGGTCGGCTCGGAGGGCACTCTGGCCATCGTCACCGCGGCGCGGGTGGGCCTGGTGCCCAAGCCGTCCAGGCAGGTCTTCGCCGTCGGCCACTTCACCACCGTCCAGGGCGCCATCAACGCGACCGAGGACGCGCTGTCGGTCGAGCCGGCCCAGGTCGAGCTGATGGACCGGACGATCCTCGACCTCTCGCGGCAGAAGATCGAGTACGCGGCGCTCGGCGAGATCCTGCAGGGTGACCCCGAAGCGCTGCTGTTCGTCTCCTTCACCGGCGACGACCAGGACGAGTTGGTCGCGTCCATGGACCGGCTCACCGCGCTCTGGGAGCAGCACGGGCACGGCTACCACACGCTGCGCGCGATCACGTCGGCCGAGCAGGGTGCGCTGCTCAAGGTGCGCAAGTCGGCGCTGGGGCTGCTCATGGCGGCGTCGGTGGGAGCGCGCCGGCCGCTGGCCTTCGTGGAGGACACCGCCGTCGACCCGAAGCACCTGGCCGAGTACACCGCCCGGTTCCGCGACGTGCTGGACCGGCACGGGCTGGAGGCGGGTTTCTACGGGCACTGCTCGGTGGGCTGCCTGCACATCCGGCCCTTCGTCGACCTGACCAAACCCGGTCAGGTCGAGGTCATGCGCTCGGTCGCCGTCGAGGTCAAGGACCTGGTCCGCGAGTACGGCGGGGTGAACTCCAGCGAGCACGGCGACGGACTGGCCCGCAGCGAGTTCAACCGTGAGCTCTTCGGCGACGAGCTCTACGAGGCGATGCGCCAGGTCAAGGGCCTCTTCGATCCTGAGGGGCGGCTCAACCCGGGCAAGATCGTCGACTCCCCGGCCATGACCGACCACCTGCGCGACGCCGACCCGGCGGTGCCCGGCCCGCTGCGCACCCGGCTGCAGTTCGACGTCGTCGGCGGCATGTTCGGCGCGGCCGACCGCTGCATGAACATCGGGCTGTGCCGCAAGTCCACCACCGGCGCGATGTGCCCGTCCTACATCGCCACCCGGATGGAGGAGCACTCCACCCGCGGCCGGGCCGGGGCGCTGGTCAAGGCGCTGAGCGAAGGCGACCCGCACGCGGCGCTGGCCGACGAGCGGCTGCACGAGGTACTCGACCTGTGCCTGATGTGCAAGGCCTGCAAAAGCGAGTGCCCGCTGGGCGTCGACGTCTCGGCGATGAAGAGCGAGGCGCTGGCGGCCAAGCATGACCGGCACGGCGTGCCGCTGCGCTCCCGTGTCTTCGGTGCGATCCGCACGCTGAACCGGCTGGGCGCGGCGACGGCGCCGCTGTCCAACCTGCCGGGCCGGATCAAGCCGCTGCGGGCGCTGATGGACTCGAAGCTGGGCATTGCCCGCCAGCGCGAGCTGCCGGTGTTCCAGCGCAACACCCTGCCGCGCTGGTTCAAGGGTCACACGGCGCCGGCCGTCCCGACCCAGGGCACGGTCACGCTGTTGGCCGACTCGTTCACCAGCTACACCGAGCCGGGCATCGGGCAGGCCGTCGTCCAGTTGCTGGAGCAGGCCGGGCACGCGGTGCGGTTGGAGAGCAAGGGCTGCTGCGGCCGGCCGAGCATCTCGAAGGGAATGCTGGACGACGCCCGCGACAAGGCCCGTTCGCTGGCCGCGTCGCTGTGCGACGGGGCGGAGCCGGGCTCGCCGATCGTCGGCTGCGAGCCCTCCTGCATCCTGACACTGCGGGCCGAGCACGTCGACCTGCTGCCCGATGACCCGAACGTGCGCGACGTCGCCGCGCGGGTGCGGCTGCCTGAGGAGCTGCTGGTCGAGGCGATCGACGAGGGTCGGCTCCGGCTGCGCGAGGACAGCTGGCTGGCCGGGCGCCGCATCCTCTTCCACGGCCACTGCCACCAGAAGGCCGAGGCCGGGACGACGGCCACGGTCGCGCTGCTGTCGCGGATCCCGGGCGTCGTGGTCGAGGAGCTCGACGCCGGCTGCTGCGGCATGGCCGGCTCGTTCGGCTTCGAGTCCGAGCACTACGACATCTCGCTGCAGGTGGGGGAGGACCGACTGTTCCCGGCGGTTCGCGCGGCGGCGGCCGAGACCGTCATCGCCGCCACCGGCGTCTCCTGCCGTCAGCAGATCTTCCACGGCACCGAGCGCAACGCCTGGCACCCGGTGGAGCTGGTGCTGGAGGCGCTGGCCCGGGGCTGATCGCACCACAGCGCACTCCGGCGCCCGCTGGACCCACGGGTTCGGCGGGCGCCCGCCGCATTGTGACGACTGTCGCCCGGCGCGTCAGTTGCGTGCGGCAACCAAATGACTGATCATGGGACGTGACCGAGCCGGCGCTGTGTGCCGGCCCCCTCCCCAGGACGGCGACGTGCACATCACCCGGGACACCTCCGAACGGCTCACCGCCGGTGTGGGCCGGCTCGTGCGCACCGGCCGCCAGCTCGGGCACCGCGCGGCCGCCGACCTCTACGGCGACCTCCCGCCCTCCGGCTGGGCGCTGCTGGCGTCGCTCGAGCAGGGCGGCGAGCAGCGCTGCAGTGCGCTGGCCGACAAGCTCTGGGTCGACGTCTCCGTGGCCAGTCGTCAGGTGTCGGCCCTGGAGAGGTCGGGGTACGTGGCCCGCAGGCCCGACCCGCTCGACGGACGGGCCAGCCTGATCAGCGTCAGTGCCGAGGGGGTGGCCGCCCTGGCCCGGGTCCGTGAGCTGCGCAGCCAGTGGGCCTTCGGCGCCCTGGAGCACTGGCGCGAGGACGAGGCCCGGCAGTTCAGCGTCCTGCTCGAGCGCATGGCCGACGACCTCGAACGCACCGGACGACGCTCGTCGTCCCCACACCCCGCCGCCCCGGTGGCCGACTGATCCCTCGTCGGCACTCCCCGCCCGTCCCACCCCGGCACCACCCAGGAGAACCCCGCATGAGCTCCACCACCACCGACCGGCTCCCCGCCGGCGGGGACACCCCCACGGTTGCGCCCGTCGAGCAGCAGGGCGGGATGACGCACCGCCAGATCCTCGAGGCGCTCTCGGGCATGTTGCTGGCGATGTTCGTGGCGATCCTGTCCTCGACCGTAGTCTCCAACGCGCTGCCGACGATCATCACCGACCTGCGTGGCTCGCAGAGCCAGTACACCTGGGTCGTCACCGCCACCCTGCTGGCCTCGACTGCATCAACGCCGATCTGGGGGAAGCTGGCTGACCTGTTCAGCAAGAAGCTGCTGCTCCAGATCGCGATCGTCGTGTTCATCGTCGGCTCGATGCTCGCCGGCCTCTCCCAGTCGGTGCCGACGTTGATCGGCTGGCGCGCCCTGCAGGGCCTCGGCCTGGGCGGCCTCACCGCGCTGGTGCAGATCGCGATGGCCGCGATGATCAGCCCGCGGGAGCGCGGCCGCTACTCCGGGCTGCTCGGTGGCGTCTTCGCCCTCGGCACGGTTGCCGGCCCGCTCATCGGCGGGCTGCTGGTGGACACCTCCTGGCTGGGCTGGCGCTGGTGCTTCTACGTCGGCGTTCCGTTCGCCGCCGTCGCGCTGGTGCTGCTGCAGCGCACGCTGCACCTGCCGGTGGTCAAGAGGAAGGTGTCCATCGACTACCTGGGCGCGGCGTTCCTGACGGCCGGCGTCTCGGCGCTCCTGATCTGGGTCACGCTGGCCGGCAACAGCTTCGGCTGGGCCTCGCTGAACAGCGCCCTGCTCCTCGGCGGCGGCGTGCTCGCGATCATCGCCTTCATCGTCACCGAGCTGCGGGCCAGTGAGCCGATGGTCCCCCTGCGGCTCTTCCGGGAGCGCACAACGACGCTGGCCATCATCGCCAGCATGGTCATCGGCGTGGCGCTGTTCGGCACGACGGTCTTCCTCGGCCAGTACCTACAGATCTCCCGGGGGTACTCGCCGACGGTGGCCGGGCTGCTGACCCTGCCGATGATCGGTGGACTGGTGCTCGCCTCGACGGTCTCGGGGATCCTGATCTCCAAGTACGGCCGGTGGAAAGCCTTCCTGGTGGTCGGCTCGCTGCTGGTCGCCACCGGCTTCGGGCTGCTGGCCACCATCGACCACGGGACCGACATCGTCCTGCTCGGCGTCTTCCTCGCCGTTCTCGGCGTCGGCATCGGCCTGACCAACCAGAACCTGGTGCTGGCCGTGCAGAACACCGTGGCGGCCAGCGACCTGGGCGCGGCGAGCTCGGCGGTGGCCTTCTTCCGCAGCCTCGGGGGCGCGGTCGGCGTATCGGTGCTGGGCGCGGTGCTCAGCAGTCGGGTCGGCACGCTGATCCAGCAGGGCCTTGCCGACGTCCCGGGTGCGGCCACCGCGTCCTCGGGATCGGGGAACGTGGGGCTGGCCGACCTGGCCGATGCCCCGGCGGCGTTGCGCAGGCTCATCGCGGTGTCCTACGGCGATGCGACCGGTCGGATCTTCCTGATCTCGGGACTGCTGTCGATCATCACGATCGTCGTCATCCTGTTCATCCGGGAGGTGGCGCTGCGCACCGAGTCCGGCGACCAGCGGGTGCAGACGGAGAGCTCGACGGCGGTCGGCGGTCGGAACACGACGGCCGACGTCGACGAGCAGCTTGCCGGGCAGGGGTCCGACCCGCGCGCCTGAGAAAGGACCTCCTCCTGGCGGAAGGATTCCCTCCCGCATCCCTTCGCAGGCTCAGCAGAAGGACCCCGTCCCGCATCCCCTCGCAAGTTCAGGGAAGCCCTGGACGGGGCCGAGGAGCCGGGTCGGGGACGCCCGGGACGGGGCCTGACGACAGAGGCCCGCCCCCGATCGATCCGGGGGCGGGCCTCTGTCGCACGGGGCCGGCGGGGTGCGCCGGCCGGCCGGCTCAGGCGAGTGCAGCATCCAGCGTGATGTCCACGCCCGTGAGGGCCTTGCTGACCGGGCAACCCACCTTGGCGGCATCGGCAGCCTTGGCGAAGCCGTCGGCGTCCACGCCGTCGACCTCACCGCGGACGGTGATCTTGATGCCGGTGAGCATGAAGCCGCCGTTGGCCTTGTCCGGGCCGAGGGAGACGTCCGCGCTCACCTCGAGGCTCTCCACGGTGCCGCCGGCCTCGCCGAGCACGGCAGAGAGCTGCATGGCGAAGCAGGCGGAGTGCGCGGCGGCGATGAGCTCCTCGGGGCTGGTGGTGCCCCCGGCCTCGTCAGCGGCGCGCTTGGGGAACGACACGTCGTACGTGCCGACCTTCGAACTGGACAGCTCGACCTGGCCGGAGCCTTCCTGCAGTGAGCCGTTCCATGCGGTGCGAGCGGTGCGGGTGGGCATCGGACCTCCTCGGGGCAGGCCGCCGGGCCCACGGCAGGCCGGCGTGCCAGACATCGTGTCGTGCACAACCGTCTCGCTCTGGGAATGTTCCCGCGACCGGAGGTCGCAGGGCCGTCAGGCTGCGGGCTCGGGGGCCGTGGTGGTGTCGCGCGGGGTGGCGACCCGCTTGGTGATCAGTCGCAGCTGGCTCTTGAGCTCGCCGAACTCCGTCTTGTCCAGGCCCAGCGCGCCGATCATGTCCTCGTTGACGGCGCAGGCGGGCTGCTTGAGGGATCGGCCGACCTCGGTCAGCTGGATGGACACCGACCGCTCGTCGTCCGCCCGGCGGTGCCGGGTGACCAGGCCCGCGGCGGTCAGCCGCTTGAGGAGCGGGGACAGGGTGCCGGAGTCGAGCGCCAGGCGGGCGCCGAGCTGGCCGACGGTCTGCCCGTCCTCTTCCCACAGAAGCATCAGGACCAGGTACTGCGGGTAGGTGATGCCCAGCCCGTCGAGCAAGGGTCGGTACCGCGCGGTCACCGCGCGGGAGGCTGCGTAGAGCGCGAAGCAGAGCTGGTCGTCGAGAGCCAGGCTCGGCGACGGGGTGTCCGTCATCCGCACAGAGTAGGACGCCATCCGGTTCGTGTGCCCAATAACGCCCCGGAGCGGACAGGTGGACGCCTGGGGTTGAGTGGAACAGACTCAACTCCTGTGCCGTTCGTGTGGCTGACAGGCACCGTCGTAGGAGAGGAACCGGACACCCGACCATGGAGAGCAAGCTCACCACCCGCGCCCAGGAGGCGATCGCAGCGGCCCAGCGGCTGGCCGTGGACCGCGGCCAGGCGGCCCTGGAGCCCCTGCACCTGCTGGTCGCCCTGCTCGAGCAGTCCGACGGCATCGCCGGGCCGCTGCTGCAGGCCACCGGTGCCGACCCCGCCGACGTCCGGGCGAAGGCCGACGCGGCGATCCGCCGGCTGCCGAGCGTCAGCGGCGCCACGGTCCCCGCCCCGGCGCCGTCCCGTGAGCTGCTGCGGGCGATCAACGCCGCCGGCGAGCAGGCCAGCGCGCTGGGCGACGAGTACGTCTCCACGGAGCACCTGCTCGTGGGGCTGGCCACGGCCGAGGGGGAGGCCGGTTCGGTGCTCACCGGCGCCGGTGCCACCCGCGACGCGCTGCTGGCCGCCTTCCGCACCGTGCGGGGCAACCGGAAGGTCACCAGCCCGGACCCGGAGAACACCTTCCAGGCGCTGGAGAAGTACGCCGTCGACCTCACCGAGCGCGCCCGGCTGGGCAAGATGGATCCGGTCATCGGCCGGGACACCGAGATCCGCCGGGTCGTCCAGGTGCTGTCCCGGCGGACGAAGAACAACCCGGTGCTCATCGGCGAACCCGGCGTCGGCAAGACCGCCATCGTCGAGGGCCTGGCGCAGCGGATCGTGGCCGGCGACGTCCCGGAGAGCCTGAAGGGCAAGCGGCTGATGGCGCTGGACCTGGGCGCCATGGTCGCGGGGGCGAAGTACCGCGGGGAGTTCGAGGAGCGGCTCAAGGCGGTGCTGCAGGAGATCACCGACGCGGAGGGTCAGGTGGTCACCTTCATCGACGAGCTGCACACCATCGTCGGCGCCGGCGCGACCGGTGACTCCGCGATGGACGCCGGCAACATGATCAAGCCGATGCTGGCCCGCGGCGAGCTGCGGATGGTCGGCGCCACCACCCTGGACGAGTTCCGCGAGCACATCGAGAAGGACGCCGCGCTGGAGCGCCGCTTCCAGCAGGTGCTGGTGGGCGAGCCGTCGGTGGAGGACACCATCGGGATCCTGCGCGGGCTCAAGGAGCGCTACGAGGTCCACCACGGCGTCCGGATCACCGACACCGCGATCGTCGCCGCGGCCACCCTGTCCGACCGGTACGTCACCGCCCGGTTCCTGCCCGACAAGGCGATCGACCTCGTCGACGAGGCCGCCAGCCGGCTGCGGATGGAGATCGACAGCCGCCCGGTCGAGGTCGACGAGGTGGAACGGGTCGTGCGCCGGCTGGAGATCGAGGAGATGGCGCTGGCCAAGGAGGACGACCCGGCGTCGGTCGCCCGACTGGCTGCGCTGCGCACCGAGCTGGCCGACCGCCGGCAGGAGCTCGACGAGCTGACCGCCCGCTGGCAGCAGGACAAGACGGCCATCGACCGCATCCAGCGCACCAAGGAGGAGCTCGAGTCCGTCCGCCAGGAAGCCGAGCGCGCCGAGCGGGACGGCAACCTGGCCCGGGTCGCCGAGCTCCGTTACGGCCGGATGCCCGCGCTGGAGCGGGAGCTCACGGAGGCCGAGGCGTCGGTCGCGGCCGGTGAGTCGATGCTCAAGGAGGAGGTCGGCCCCGACGACATCGCCGAGGTCGTGCAGGCCTGGACCGGCATCCCGGCCGGCCGGCTGCTGGAGGGCGAGACGGTGAAGCTGCTGCGGATGGAGGACGGGCTCGCCAGGCGGGTCGTCGGCCAGCCCGACGCGGTGCGCGCCGTGGCCGACGCCGTCCGGCGGGCCCGGTCCGGTGTGGCCGACCCGGACCGGCCGACCGGTTCCTGGCTCTTCCTCGGGCCGACCGGCGTCGGGAAGACCGAGCTGGCCAAGGCGCTGGCGGAGTTCCTGTTCGACGACGAGCGGGCGATGGTCCGGATCGACATGAGCGAGTACTCCGAGAAGCACTCGGTGGCCCGCCTGGTCGGTGCCCCGCCCGGCTATGTCGGCTACGAGGCCGGCGGGCAGCTCACCGAGGCCGTGCGGCGCCGCCCCTACACGGTGGTACTGCTCGACGAGGTGGAGAAGGCCCACCCGGACGTGTTCGACGTGCTGTTGCAGGTGCTCGACGACGGCCGGCTCACCGACGGGCAGGGCCGCACGGTCGACTTCCGCAACGCCCTGCTGATCCTGACGTCGAACCTGGGCTCGCAGCTCATCGCCGACCAGTCGGTGCCGGAAGACCGTCGTCGCGAGGCCGTGATGGAGGTCGTCCGCGGCCACTTCAAGCCCGAGTTCCTCAACCGGCTCGACGACGTCGTGGTGTTCCATGCCCTGGGCAGCGACGAGCTGGCCGGCATCGTCGATATCCAGGTCGGCGTTCTCGCCCGGCGGCTGGCCGCACGCCGGCTGACGCTGCAGGTCACCGATGCCGCCCGGGAGTGGCTGGCGTTCAACGGGTTCGACCCGGTCTACGGGGCCCGGCCGCTGCGCCGGCTCGTGCAGTCGGCGATCGGCGACCAGCTGGCCCGGGCGCTGCTGGCCGGGGACATCCGGGACGGCGACACGGTGGTCGTCGACTGGCCCGGGGTTGCCGGCGAGCAGGCCGACAGCGGACTGAGTGTGACCCGCGCGTGACGCCGGCGGGGGCGCCGTCCACAGGCTGTGGACGGCGCCCCCGCGAGTTGACCCATCCCACCTAGCGTCCTGCCCTCGACTGCGGCCACCAGCGCCGCGCGGGGACGGAGGTCGCGATGGACGGGACGAAGCGGGTACGGGTGCGGGCCGCCCACTGGGTGATCCGGCTGGGCTGCTGCAGTGGCCCTGCTGGTGGCCGGCGCCGCCGGGCTGCTGCTGAGTGCGGTCGTCGTCTGGTCGGTGGAGTTGCTGGTGCTGCCGGCCGTTCTGGCCGGGCTCGCCGCCGGCTGGGGCGCGCTGGTGCAGGGCTTCGAACGCCAGCGCCGCGGGGCCTGGTGGGGTCTGGTCGCGGTCCAGGCGCTCGCGCTGGTCTGGACCACGGCGGGCTGTCTGGCGACGGGCGGGGTGCGCCCGATCTGTTCTGGGCCGCGCGGGCGGTGGCGTTCGGCTGGCTGCTGCTGCACCTGGACAGCCGGGAGTGGGTGACGCGGGACGCCGAGGTGCCGGTGAGCACCCCGGTCCGCCCGGCGGGATGAGCGGGCCTCAGCCCTCGATGTTGTCCTGCACGCACTGCTGGTATTGGACCTGGTCGCCGGTCTCCTGCAGCTGGTCGACACAGTCGCCCACGGTGTTGAAGACGAGCACGGTGAGCACCAGGACGACGACGCCCAGCAGTGCGCCGAGGATGCCGGTCACCAGTCCGGCGATGGCCATCCCGCGGTTGTCCGCCCGGCGGGCCCGCACACGACGTAGCCCGAGCACAGCGAAGACAATCGCGAGCACGCCCAGCAGGATGCCCGGAATGCCGCCGAAGAAGGCCGCCGGGAGCGAGAGAATGCCCAGCACCAGGGCCGTGATGCCGAAGCCGTTGGACCGAGCCGGCTGGGCCTGTTGGCCGTACCCACCCTGGGTTCCGTAGTGCTCCGGCGCCGGGTAGGGCGCGGGCTGCCCGTAGCTCTGGGGTGTCCCGTAGCCCTGCGACCCGTAGCCCTGCGACCCGTAGCCCTGGGGTGGGTAACCGGGCTGCCCGCCGGGCGCGCCGTGCTCGGGATGTGGCTGCCCGTCGCCGGGGTGCTGGGATTCCGGCGGAGGACCCGGTGGTGTCGTCACGGCGGGAGCGTAGGGCCACGACCGCTGGGGCTGTCCACAGGATGACCCGTACGAGCGAGGTGATGGCTGTTTGACGTGCGTTGTCTGCTCGTCCACGGAAGTCCGGGGCGATGGGAGGACGACGGATGCGGCTCGCGCGGGTGGCCGGCTGCCCGGCCGTTACCGGCACCGCGTGCTGGTCCGCCTCGACGGTGCCGGCTTCTCCCACCAGCTGCTCGAACACATCGCCGCCGGCGGCGGCCGGCGGGGCCGGCAATGGGGGGTCTCGGTCGGCTGGTCGTGCACCGACACCGAGATGGGCGCCATCGAGGCCCTGCCCAAGAACGCCTGGACGGCCGGGATCGACCAGCGCGGCGACCTCGTCGAAGACACGTTCGTCGCTGACCTGACCGGTCTGCCGGACCTGGGCTCCTGGCAGCAGAAGCTTCCCGGGCTGCCGATCCTCGTGCGCAACGAGCCGCTGCACCCCCGCTACCGCAAGCTGGCCACCGACCGGGAGAAACGGCTCGGCCGTCGCTTCCAGCTGATCGCCATCAACACCCGCGGCGGGCAGCTCGCCTGGCTCGATGCCCGTCACCGCTCCCACGTGCACGTGGAGAACGACGTCAAACAGGCCAAGGACCTCGCCGCTGTTCCGCTGGCCGTCCCGGCAGTGGGCGATCAACGTGGCCTGGACCCAGATCGTGGTCCTGGCCGGCGGCCTGCTGGCCTGCTTCCGCCACCTCGCCCTCCCCGAAGGTGAGCTGCCCGACGCGGCCCCCAAGCTGCTGCGCTACCGGCTGTTCCACCTGCCCGCCCGCCTCACCCGCGGGCAACGCAAACGCTGGCTGTACCTACGCGCCGACTGGCCGTGGGTCCAGGAGCTGATTGACGCCTGGCGGGCGGTCAAGGCGCTGCCCGCCAGATGTTGATCACCATCACGACATCCCGACGACCCTGAAAGGAGTACCGCCCGACGCGACAGTCGGGCACCCAACCTGGCCACACACCGGAGACCACGATCAGAATGACAAGCCTGTGGTTCCGGAGGGGAAGCCCGTCACCCCCGTGAAAAATCCAGGCCAGGGCGCGTACCCGGTGACGAGGAAGGTGGCCACCAACCCCGCCAGGTGCAGCGGAGAGGCCCCGGAGGGACGGCGGAAGCGGTCCTCCACCGGTCAGGCCTGGAAGTGCCCATCCACTGCCAGACGGGGGGTAGAGCCCGCTACTCTCCTTCACCAGAAAGGTGCCTCCTGGCCCGCTTGGATATTTCCCTCGACAAACAACATCCGGGCGGCTCAGCTCTGAGGCACCTTCCGTATTGCTCGAGGGCCTCTTCATCACGTGGCGCAAAGCCCCGGGTTAGGTTTCGCCATCCCGAGGAGGACAGATGAGGGACGTGAAAACAATCGCCGACGCGGTGGTGGATGCGATCGAGGGGCAGCGGTGGCTGGATGCCCCGGGTTACAAGCTCGAGCACGGTCTCGCGCTGGCGTTCACCACTCTCGGTGCCAGGGGTCGAGGCTTGCAGGACGTTCTGCACGGCACGCCGCTCGGGCACCCCCTGCACCCGACACTGACTGATGTGCCGCTGGGCGCCTGGACCGCGGCCCTCATCCTGGACGCCTTGGATGTGCTGTCCCCTCGACCCGAGGGATGGCGGCAAGCCGCGCAGCTCGCCGTCGGCGTCGGCGTCATGGGCGGTATGGGTGCGGCGCTGACCGGGCTGACGGACTGGCAATACACCCACGACAAGGCCCGCCGATCCGGGCTTGTGCACGGGCTGCTGAACTCGGCCGCCCTCGGGCTCAACGTGCTGTCGTGGCGTGCTCGCGGCCACGGCGAGCACGCCCGCGCCCGCCGGGCCAGTGCACTGGGCTACTGCCTCGTCCTGGCCGGCGGCTACCTCGGCGGCAAGCTGGTCTTTCGGCACCGAATCGGTGTCGATCACTCCCAGCAAGCGCCGTCGCCACACGGATTCATCGCAGTGCTGCCCGAGGCGGATTTGGCGGAGGACACCCCCCACGAGGTCCACTACGCCGGTGCTACGGTGGTGCTCACCCGACACGACGGTCATATCGCAGCAGTCGGCGGGCTGTGTTCGCATCTGGGAGCCCCGATGTCACAGGGTTGGCTCTACCGCGGCCAGTTGGTATGCCCGTGGCACGGGTCGCGTTTCGATCCGCGGACTGGTTGTGCGGTGACCGGTCCCGCGACCGCGCCGCTCACCCGCTACGAGATTCGGGCAGCCGCCGGCCAGATCGAACTCCGTCCAGCGGCACCTTCGTCCACGCCCGGTCAACCCACCTCCCCGGCGGGAGCGCGACAATGAAGGCCGATGAGCTGCTCATCGAAGACCACGGCGTGATCCGGGGACTGCTGCACCAGCTGGAGCAGAGCCGGTCCGAGCATGCCGCGGAGCGCAGCGAGCTCTTGGACAGGTTGCTGAGCGTGCTCGACGTCCATGTCCAGATCGAGAACGATCTGTTCTACCCGGCAATCCGCGACGTCAGCCCGCTGTACGCGATCGCCCACGCCGAACACCGCCAGATCGATGACCAACTCGCCGTCGTGTTTCGCACCGACCCCACCAGCGAGGACTTCCACACCGAGGTCAAGATGCTGGCGGCAACGGTAGAGCACCACGCCAGCGAGGAAGAGCAGGAGATGTTTCCCCAAGCCAAAGCCCTCGGCGAGACCGAACTGGAGACCCTCGGGCAGGCCATGAGACAGCGCCAACAACACCTACGCACCTCCGCGGTGTCCCAGACACGGCTGCGGATCAAACGCGAAACCCTGCGACGCCTCTGACGCAAAGATTCACCCTTCCAGGGCCTACGGCACCTGGGCCCGGTGACCGGGCCTGTCCCGTCGACCCCGACGGTGTGGCGGGCCCCTGACCACCACCTGGCGCACGACCTACTCCGTCGACGGTGGCGCGATCGTCGACGTTCCGGGCACCACGACCACCGACGGACCCCCGGTCACCTTCACCGTCCTGCAGGCACACACGGTCCTGACCAACCCTTACGACTGAACGCACTCCGCGTCCGCGCGCAGCGGATCCGGCAGCGCCTGCTCCTCCACCTCGGACGGCATCGGCTCGCCGTCCCAGTACCAGCCCGGCGGCCAGGTCACCCGCATCACACCGCTCGGCGTGCGCACCGCAACCGCCCGTCGGCATCGAGCCCGAACGCCCACCCGGGACCGAACGTCTTGATCCGGTGGTGCCGCCGGCACCGGCAGCACAGGTTCTCGCACCCGGTCGCCCCACCATCGGCGTGGGCCACGGCATGGTCGAGGTCGCACCACTCCGCGCGCCTCCGGCAGCCCGGCCAGCGGCACGTCCGGTCGCGCACCTGCACGAATCGGCGCTGCCCGGCGGTGGGCCGGTACGCCGCCGTCCGTCCCGGCGGCCCCACGACCGCACCGCTCAGGTCATCCGGGGAGTCGACCGGCAGCCCGCGACGGCGCGTCCGGCGGCCGAAGGCACCTCGTCGCAGCTCGCGCTGGTTCACCACCGTCACCAGCCGACCGGTCACCGGATCACTGACCGCGACCTGCAGGCTGCCACCCTCGGGTGCCCGCAGCCCCACGGCATCCAGCTCGACCAGCAGCTCAGGGCACTGCTGCGCCGTGACCACGTGCCCGGACACCTCGGCGGCCGGCTTGGACGAGCCCTCGCCCAGCCCAGACAGCTGCGCGTGCGCCGTCACGGGTGGCCGCTCCTCCCAGGGCCGCAGGATCAGGTCGGCTGCCGCCGCCGCCCGCAGCACCCCGATCGGCCGCTGGTCGCCGTCGGCCCGCAGCATCTGGGCGTACTGGTCACACGCGTCGGTGCACGCGGCCGCCCGTGGGGTGGGCAGGTCGATGACCAGCTGGCTCATCCCGTCGCCGGTCGTGTGGTGCCTGACGTCGGCCCGCCGGGCCGCCTCCCGGCGTCGCTCCTCCAGCGCCTCGGCGTCCAACTGCGCCAGGAGACGGTGGACCTTCGCCCGCAGCTGCGGCGCGGTCCGCGTCTGCACGTCGGGCAGGACCCGGCGCTGTACCTCGTCGGCGACCTCCCGGGAGACCGGGCCCAGCAGGTCGATGAGCACCGCGGCCGTGCCTTCGGTCAACCGCCCCTCGTGCAGCGCCTCCAGGCTCGCCGGCAGGTGTCGGACCAGGACCAGCGCCCAGACCGCGATCCGCTCCGCCTCACGCTCACTGCAGCCGCGGATCAGCGCCAGCTCCGGCACGAAGGTCTCCGACACGTCGGCCAGCCCGTGCCGCCACAGCGCCACCGAGTCACGACCGGCACCGCCCCGGCTGCCCGCCGGCCGGTCACCCGTGGCGCGTCGCCGCCGGGCCAGCGCGTCGATCGCCACGGCCCGCGCGGCGACCTGCCGGGACATGCGCGCGTCGGCGGACCAGATGTCGGCCACGAGCTCGGTCTCCGATGGCGGCACGTACCAGTCGAAGGACAGGTCATCGGCCGAGATGAACCGGCTGCCACCCTCGCCCTCGATCATGTGTCCGAACGTAGCCGGCACCTCTGACACTTCCGGCCCCGCTGGAACGGCAGATTCAACGGGCGGCCGCACGAGCATGCGCGGGTCGGACATGACGCCGAGCGTCGCTGTGCGGCCGTCCCCGGCCGGCGTCCGAAAGCACCCGGCCGGTCAGCCGCGGCCGCGCATCGGTGCCCAGGCGGCGGTGGTCTTCGCCAGCAGGCTGGTGACCGCCGCCACGCACAGCACGAGCAGCAGCAACGACAACGCCGACGTGCCGCCGGCCCCGATGGCCGACATGAAGGTCAGCAGTCCCAGGAAGGCGGCGACCGCCACGCCGGTCCAGCGCGCCCAGGCCCGTCGGCGGGCCAGCCACAGCGCGGCCGTGGCGCCCACGACCCCGATGACGAGGTCCCGTAGCAGGCCGCCGACGACGAAGCGGGTGACCTCCTCGCGGGTGAGCTCCGGCTGCGCGAGGACGAAGCGGTCGACGACGCCCTCCCGGCCGAACCAGGTCAGCGCCGCACTGAGCAGCAGCAGCGCGGCCAGCACCCCGAGCAGCCCGGTCGCCACGCGCACCGACACGGGCATTCCAGGCCCGGCCCGGTCCTGCCGCGAAGATGTGTCGGTCACGGCTCCTCCTCCTCGCTAACGGTCGTCAGCCCCGCGCTCGGCGGTGCCCCGGTCGGGCGTGTCCTCGCACGCCCGGTCGCGTGCCCAGACTGGCACCTCCCCGGAGCGCGGCAGGACCGCCCGACCGGCGCGCGGCCGACCCCGGGGCCCCGGGATGCGATGCTCGTCAGCCAGATCGCGGCGCCTCTCCCCGGCCGCCGCCGCCGACGAACACCAGGAGAGACCACCGTGACGACCGCCCGGCTGTCCCGCGCCATCGTCGCCGCCGTCCTGACCGGGCTGGTGGCCGCCACCAGCGCCTGCGGGTCCGACGACGGGAACTCGGGTGCCGCCTCGTCGGCCTCGGCGTCGGCGTCCGCCGGGTCGCCGGCCGGCGCCGCGGGGTCGACGTCGGCGGCCGCCCCCGCCGCCCCGTTCGGTCCCGGCTGCGCCGGCCTGCCCGCCGACGGGCCGGGCAGCCTGGCGGCGATGGCCACCGTCCCGGTGGGCACCGCGGTCAGCCAGGACCCGCTCACCACCGCGCTGACCGAGGCCGTGCTCGCGGCCAACCTGGTCGACGTGCTGAACACCCGGCAGGACATCACCGTGCTCGCGCCGGTCGACACGGCGTTCCAGGCGATCGAGCCCGGCGCGCTGAGTGCGCTGCTGGGCGACACCCCGCGCCTGACCACCGTGCTCACCCACCACGTGATCAACGGCCGGCTCGCGCCCGATCAGCTGGTGGGCGAGCACACGACGCTCAACGGCGACACGGTGACGATCGCCGGCTCCAGTACCGACCTGACGGTCGCGGCGGACCAGACGCTGGCCGGCGCTGGGCCGGCCACGGTGGTCTGCGGCGACGTACCGACCGCGAACGCCACGGTCTACCTCATCGACCAGGTGCTCGCCCCGCCCGCTGCCGGCTGACCCGCACGCCGGGAGCGCGGCCGTCGTCCTCAGTAGGGTCGGGGCCATGACGGCCTCTCCCGCGCACCCCGACCGCGACCGGCTGCGTGAGCTCATCACCGAGCTCGCCGTGGTCCACGGGAAGGTCACGCTGTCCTCCGGCCGCGAGGCCGACTGGTACATCGACATGCGCCGGCTGACGCTGCACCACGAGGGTGCGCAGCTGGTCGGCAGGGTGATGCGCCAGCTCACCGGCGACCTGCGCTACGACGTCGTCGGCGGCCTCACCCTCGGCGCCGACCCGGTCGCCACCGCCATGCTGCACGCCGCCGCGGACGGCGCCGGCTTCCTGGATGCCTGCGTGGTGCGCAAGCAGGGCAAGGCGCACGGTCTGCAGCGGCGCATCGAGGGCCCGGACGTCGCCGGCCGGGCGGTGCTCGTGGTCGAGGACGTCTCCACCACCGGCGGCAGCCCGCTGACCGCGGCCGAGGCGCTGCAGGAGGCCGGCGCGGAGGTGGTGGCCATCGCAGTCATCGTCGACCGGGGTGGCCGCGCCGCGGTCGAGGCCGCCGGCTTCGAGTACCGGGCGGCCTTCGACCTGGCTGACCTCGACCTGGACTGAGCGCGGCGAAAACGCCTCCGGCGCGCTCAGGCGGCCCGCCCCGCGTGCCCGGAGCGCAGGAACTCCAGGGCCACCGGGATCAGCGAGACGGCCACGATGCCCCCAGAATGACAGCTCCACGTGGTCGCGGACCACTTGGATCTGCCCGAGCCGGTAGCCCAGCGCGGTCACCCGGCGGCCCAAGCGATGCCGCCGATCACCGGGTAGAGCGCGTACCGGCGGAAGTCCATCCGCGAGGCGCCGGCCGTGACGGCGAACGTCCGCACGATCGGCACGAACCGGGCGAGCAGGATGGCGCGCGCCCCGTTGCGCCCGAAGAAGGCGGCCGAGCGCTCCACGTACTCGGCCTTGAACAGCCGTGAGTTCGGCCTGTTGAACACCGCAGGGCCGGCGCGGTGGCCGATCCAGTAGCCCACAAGGTTGCCGAGGACCGCGGCCAGCGGGAGCAGCAGCACCACCCACAGCGGCGCCACCGGCGACCGGCCACGAGCAGGCCGGCGGTGAACAGCGGGCGAGTCCCCGGGGAGAAAGAAGCCGACGAGCAGGCCGGTCTCGGCGAAGATGATCACCATGATGCCGATCAACCCGAAGGTGTTGATCAGGTGCGTCGGGTCGAGGAAGCCGCTCACAGGAATGCGCGCTGCGGGGAGCGGCCGCGCCCCGGCCGGACGCGACGCCTCCCGGGACGTCGTCCCGCCCACGTACCGTCGTGGTGTGACGACCTCCACGACGACGTGGGTCCGCGAGCTCCAGGACGCCCTGGGCACGGGCAACGTGCTCACCGATCCCGACGTGACCCTCGCCTACGCCCGCGATCAGGCGATGCTGGCCGAGGCCGGCCTGCCGGCGGCCGTGGTGCTGCCGCGCAGCACCGAGGAGGTGGTCGCGGTGATGCAGGTGGCCTCCCGGCACGGGGTGCCCGTGGTGCCGCGCGGCGCCGGCTCCGGCCTGGTGGGCGCGGCCAACGCCGTCGACGGCTGCATCACCCTGGTGCTGACCCGGATGGACGCCGTCCTGGAGGTCGACCCCGCCGACCGGCTCGCCGTCGTCCAGCCGGGCGTGGTGAACAAGACGCTGCGGGACGCCGTCCGGGGGCACGGGCTGTTCTACCCCCCGGACCCGGCCAGCTACGACTGGTGCACCATCGGCGGCAACCTGGCCGTGAACTCCGGCGGCCTGTGCTGCGTCAAGTACGGCGTCACCACCGACTACGTGCTCGGCCTCGAGGTTGTGCTCGCCGACGGGCGGGTGCTGCGCACCGGCCGGCGCACGGTCAAGGGCGTCGCCGGGTACGACCTGGCCCGGCTGTTCGTCGGGTCCGAGGGCACCCTGGGCGTCATCACCGAGGCGACGCTGGCGCTCCGGCCCGCCCCCGCGTCGCCGATCACCCTCGTGGCGAGCTTTCCGACCACTGCGCAGACCGGACAGGTCGTCGAGAGCGTGGTGACCAGCGGGTTGGTGCCGAGCATGCTCGAGGTGATGGACCGCACCTGCATCCGTGCCGTCGACGACATGCTGAAGAGCGACCTCGACCGGGACGCGGCGGCGCTGCTGCTCGCCCAGTCCGACAGTGGTGGCGCGTCGGCCGTCGAGGAGATCGCCGCCCTGACCCGACTGTGCGAGGAGGCCGGCGCCGACTTCGTCCACTCCACCGACGACCCGGCCGAGGGCGACATGCTGATGACCGCCCGGCGGATGGCCCTGCCAGCCCTCGAGCGCATCGCCAGCAGTCTGCTCCTGGACGACGTCGCCGTCCCGCGGTCCCAGGTGGCCACGTTCATCGACGGCTGCGTCGCGATCTCCGCGCAGGCGGACCTCGTCATCGGCGTCGTCGGGCACGCCGGCGACGGCAACATGCACCCGACCATCGTCTTCGACGGCACCGACCCCGACCAGCGGACCCGCGCCTTCGCCGCCTTCGACGCCATCCTCGAGCTCGGGCTCTCCCTCGGCGGCACCATCACCGGCGAGCACGGCGTCGGCACGCTGAAGGCGGAGTGGCTGGAGCGGGAGATCGGCCCGGTGTCGCTGTCGGTCCACCAGGCGATCAAGGACGCACTCGACCCGGCCGGCCTGCTCAACCCGGGGAAGCTGTTCCGCCGCGCGCACCGCGCCGACCTCGGCGCGCTCGGGGCGCTCACCGGGGCGTGAACGGCCACGCGGCAGGGAGACTCGCGACATGAGCGGGCCCCGCGAACGACTGGTCGTCATCGGTGGTGACGCTGCGGGCATGTCCGCCGCCGCCCAGGCGCGCCGCCTCCGGTCCGCTCCGGAGCTGGAGGTCGTCGTCCTGGAGCAGGGCGGCGACGTCTCCTTCTCCGCCTGCGGCATCCCGTACTGGGTCGGCGGGCAGGTGGCCGGCCGCGCCGAGCTGATCGCCCGCACTCCCGCGGAGTTCGCCGCGCAGGACATCACCGTGCACACCGGTACCCGGGTGGCGGGGATCGATCTCGACGCAGGCTCCGTGGTCACCGGGTCGGGCACCCGGTACTCCTACGACGCCCTGGTGGTCGGCACCGGCGGACGGCCGGCCCGGCCGCCCGTTCCGGGGCTGGACGCGCCTGGCGTGTTCGGCGTGCACCGGCTGGATGACGGTGCGGCGGTCCGGACGGCGATCGACGCGGGCGCACGCAGGGGCCTGGTGCTCGGCGGCGGCTACATCGGTCTGGAGATGGCCGAGGCGCTGCAGCGACGAGGGCTGGAGGTCACCGTGGTGCTGGCCGACCCGCTGCCGATGCAACTGCTGGACGCCGACATGGGGAAGCGCGTCTGCGCCGGGCTGCGCGCTATGGGCATGGCCGTGCACACCGACCAGGCGGTCCGCGAGGTGCTGGTCGACAGCGCCGGCCGGGCCTGCGGGGTACGCACCGACGTCGGCAGCTACGACGCCGACCTCGTCGTCCTCGGGCTGGGCATGGGCCCGGAGGTGACGCTGGCCGCCGAGGCAGGGCTGGCGCTGGGCACGACCGGGGCGATCGAGGTCGACCACAGCCAGCGCTGCCGCGACCACCCGGAGGTGTTCGCCGCCGGTGACTGCGCGCAGACCTTCTCCCGGATCACCGGCGAGCCCGCCCACGTCGCGCTCGGCACCCATGCCAACAAGCAGGGCCGGGTCGCGGGGTCGGTCATCGGCGGCCGGCCGGCCCGCTTCCCCGGCGTGCTGGGGACGGCGGTGACCAAGGTCGGGAACCTGGAGATCGCCCGCACCGGATTGTGCACCACCCAGGCGGAACAGGCCGGGTTCGGCTACCGCACCGACACCATCGAGGCGACCACGCGGGCCGGCTACTTCCCCGGCGCCGAGGAGATCGCCGTCAAGCTGATCAGCGAGCGCGGCTCCGGGCGGCTGCTCGGCGCGCAGATCGTCGGCGGCCCGGGGTCGGGCAAGCGGATCGACGTGCTGGCCACGGCCATCTGGGCCAGCATGACCGCCGAGGACGTGGCCGGGACCGACCTGTCCTACGCCCCGCCGTTCTCTCCGGTCTACGACCCGGTGGCGGTCGCCGCCCGGGCGGTCAGCCGTACCGAACAGGGCTGAGGGCCGCCGCATGGCCGACCGCAAGCACGGCGAGGCGCCGCCGCTGACGGAGACCGAGATCCGCTCGCAGGACTGGTACGCCGAGGACGTCTCCGGCCAGCACCACGCCCGCGTGGCGTTCATCGACGTCGACCTCACCGAGGTGGTCGACACCGGCGCCGTCTTCGACGAGTGCACCTTCCGGGACTGTCGCTTCAATCTCTCCACTCACACCGACGCCGCGTTCCTGAACTGCACGTTCACCGGCTGCTCGTTCTTCGACGCCACCTTCGTCGACTGCAAGGTGGCCGGCAGCATGTTCGACCGCTGCACCTTCGGATTGTTCACCGTGCGGGGTGGTGACTGGTCCTTCGTCGGGCTCCCCGGTGCCGATCTCTCGCGGACGTCGTTCACCGGCGTGCGGATGCGGGAGGCCGACCTCGCCGGCACGCGCTGCGCGGAGGCGACGTGGCAGTTCCTGGACCTGTCCGGGGCCCACCTGCACAGCGCCGACCTCAGCGGCGCCGACCTGCGTGGCTCGGATCTGTCGGCGGTGGACCCGCTGAACACCCGGCTCGCCGGCGCGGTCATCGACGGGGCGCAGGCCGTCGTCCTGGCCGGGGCGCTCGGGCTCGACGTGCGCCTGGACCGAGGCTGACCGGAGTGCCAGAGCGCGGAAAGTGCGCCCCTGGCACTCCGTCGCCCGGGGGACGACGCGATACTGACCCCAGCACAGCAGCTGTCCCCGACGCCAGGAGTGCACCGCATGCCCATCGCGACCCCCGAGGTCTACGCCGACATGATCAGCCGGGCGAAGGAGGGCGGCTTCGCCTACCCGGCCATCAACTGCACGTCGTCGGAGACGATCAACGCGGCCCTGCGCGGCTTCGCCGACGCCGGCAGCGACGGGATCATCCAGTTCTCCACCGGTGGCGCGGAGTTCGGCTCGGGGACCCGGGTCAAGGACATGGTCGCCGGTGCCGTGGCGCTGGCCGAGTTCGCCCACGTGGTCGCCGAGCGCTACCCGGTGCAGGTCGCGCTGCACACCGACCACTGCCCCAAGGACAAGCTGGACACCTACGTCCGGCCGCTGATCGCCATCTCGAAGGACCGGGTGGACGCCGGTCAGGCGCCGCTGTTCCAGTCGCACATGTGGGACGGCTCGGCGGTCGAGCTGACCGAGAACCTGGAGATCGCCCAGGAGCTCATCGAGAAGTGCGCGGCCGCCAAGATCGTCCTGGAGGTCGAGATCGGTGTCGTCGGCGGCGAGGAGGACGGCGTCGCCCACGAGATCAACGAGAAGCTGTATACCGCCGACGGCGACTTCATCCGTACCGCGCAGGCGATCGGCCTGGGTGAGAAGGGCGTGTACCTGCTCGCCGCCACCTTCGGCAACGTGCACGGTGTCTACAAGCCGGGCAACGTGAAGCTGCGCCCCGACGTGCTGCAGCGCGGCCAGGCCGTCGTCGCCGAGGAGTTCGGCCTGGGCGAGGGCGCCAAGCCCTTCAACCTGGTCTTCCACGGCGGGTCCGGCTCGGATCTGGAGGACATCCGCCAGGCACTGTCCTACGGCGTGGTGAAGATGAACGTCGACACCGACACCCAGTACGCCTTCACCCGGCAGATCGCCGGGCACATGTTCAGCAACTACGACGGCGTGCTCAAGGTCGACGGTGAGGTCGGGGTCAAGAAGACCTACGACCCGCGCACGTACATGAAGCTGGCCGAGACCGGCATGGCCGACCGGGTCGTGCGGGCCTGCGAGGACCTGCTGTCCGCCGGTCAGTCGCAGGCGGGCTGACATACCCGCTCCGGTGTCGGAACGGAACGGCTACGCCGTGCCATCGAAGCTTTGAGGAGAACCGCGTGACCCACTCCCACTCCAACCTGCTGGGCGAGCCGCCGGCCACGCTGCTGCCGGGCGATCCGGGAGCCGACGGGGCGCTGGCTGCGGGCACCGACCCGGCGGAGGTCGCCGCGGCGCACCCGACGTCCAGTGCGGCCTGGGCCGCGCTCGCCGAGACCGCGCTGCAGGGCGGCCGCACGATCGAGGCCTACGCCTACGCCCGCACCGGCTACCACCGCGGCCTGGACGCCCTGCGCCGCAACGGCTGGAAGGGCTTCGGCGCGGTGCCGTGGTCACACACCCCGAACCAGGGGTTCCTGCGCTGCGTGACGGTGCTGGCCAAGGTCGCCGGGGCGATCGGCGAGGTGGCCGAGGAGGAACGGCTCACCGAACTGCTGCGCGACTGCGTCCCCTCGCTGGCGGCCTGACCTGCGCTGTCGTTGATCGTTTCGAGGTGCGGGGTACCCGGTCCAGGGTTAGCGTTCGCCCTCGGTCGACGCCGTCGGGGCGTCGCCCCGAGAGGAGAGGCGGGGTCATGGCCACGTTGCTGTGGATCATCGCTGTCGTGCTCGTCATCGCAGGGATCCTGGGGATCGTCCGGGGACAACTGCTCTGGGGAATAGTGCTGATCGTCGTCGGCCTGCTCGTCGGGCCCGGCGGGGTGAGCGTCTTCACCTGACGCGTGCCGTCCCGACCGCCCAGCGGCCGGGACGGCCCCGGGTCAGGGCCGAAGCCGCCAGCGGACCCGGTCGTCGGCGTACCACGTCCAGCGGGTGACGTCGCGGTCCAGGGGAACCCCGTCGCGCACCACCCGGGCGGCGTCGCAGGCGACCTGCAGCGCCCGGCCGGTGCTACGGCGCACCGGGCGAAGCGGCTGGGTGACAACCGCGGCCCGGATCGAGTCCGCCGCCGTCCAGTCCGGGTGGACGTCGATCCGGGTGATCAGGCCGTCGGCGACCCGGGCGTCGTCGTGGTGTGCCTGCGCGCCGAACCGCCGGCCCAGCGCCCGGCGGACCCCAGCGGCCGGCCCGCCGCCGGCCTCCAACCTGCCCGCCGACAGCAGCACTCCGCCGTGGTCGTCGCGGACCAACGGCAGCTCCCGCTCCGGGCCCGTCCCCAGCGCCAGGGCGCGGGCGAGCCCGCGGGAGGCAGCGTCGTCCGCAGGCTCCCAGCCGACCGGGACCGCGGGCAGCCGTTCGGTGCGCCACAGCCGGGCGAGGACGGCCGCCAGGGCCTGCACCGGCCCCTGGACGACGAGATCCTCGGCCACGTCGACCACCGAGGCGACGTGGCGGCGGGAGGGACCCTGACCAGGCGCCAGCCCGCGCAGGTCGAACCGCTGTGCGGGCATGCCGATACCCTCCCACCTGGCCGGACCGACCCTGGCCGGTGCGAGACGACGAGGAACGCCGACGAGGAGAATCCCCGATGCCCGCAGTCGTGCTGATCGGTGCCCAGTGGGGCGACGAGGGCAAGGGCAAGGCCACGGACCTGCTCGGCGGACGCGTGCCCTACGTCGTCCGTTACCAGGGTGGCAACAACGCCGGGCACACCGTGATCACCCCGGACGGCGAGCGGTACGCCCTGCACCTGATCCCGTCGGGGATCCTCACCCCCGGCTGCACCCCGGTGATCGGCAACGGCGTCGTCGTCGACCCCGAGGTGCTCATCGGCGAGCTGGCCGGGCTGGAGGAGCGCGGGGTGGACACCTCGCGGCTGGTGATCTCCTCCGACGCGCACCTGATCATGCCGCACCACCGGGCGCTGGACCGGGTCTCCGAGCGGTTCCTGGGCAAGCGCAAGATCGGCACGACCGGTCGTGGCATCGGCCCGGCGTACGGCGACAAGGTCGCCCGGGTCGGCATCCGCGCCCAGGACCTGCTGGACCTCTCGATCCTGCGCCAGAAGCTCGAGGGCACGCTTGAGGAGAAGAACCAGGTCCTGGTCAAGGTCTACAACCGCAAGGCCATCGACGTCGACGAGGTGGTCGCCGAGTACTCGGCGTACGCCGACCAGTTGAAGCACAGGATCGTCGACACCCGGCTGCTGCTGGGCAACGCCCTGGACGCCGGGGAGTGGGTGCTGCTGGAGGGCTCTCAGGGCACCCTGCTCGACGTCGACCACGGCACCTATCCGTTCGTGACGTCGTCCAACCCGACCGCGGGTGGCGCGGCCGTCGGCGCCGGTATCGGCCCCACCCGGATCGAGCGGGTGGTCGGCATTCTCAAGGCCTATACGACCCGCGTCGGCTCAGGTCCGTTCCCCACCGAACTGCACGACCAGTGGGGCGAGTACCTGCGCAAGCAGGGCGGCGAGGTCGGCGTGACCACCGGCCGGGACCGCCGCTGCGGCTGGTTCGACTCCGTGGTCGCCCGCTACGCCAGCCGGGTCAACGGGATCACCGACTACTTCCTCACCAAGCTCGACGTGCTGTCCGGCCTGGAGACCGTGCCCATCTGCGTGGCCTACGACGTCGACGGCGTGCGGCACGACGAGATGCCGATGACCCAGACGGACTTCCACCACGCGACGCCGGTCTACGAGGAGTTGCCGGGCTGGTTCGAGGACATCACCGCCTGCCGGCGCTTCGAGGAGCTCCCGGCCAACGCGCAGGCCTACGTGCGCCGCCTGGAAGAGCTCGCCGGTGCTCGGGTCAGCGTGATCGGCGTCGGCCCCGGGCGGGACGAGAACGTCGTCCTGCGGGACCTGATCGACTGAGTTGGATCGCGATCCTCCGGATCGCACCGCGGCCGAACGGCGCCGGACTCGGGACGTGACCGAAAACGTCGTCCCGAGGACGACTGTGGGACGTGGACGCGGGGCTGAAGGCTCCCGTCCGCATCCCATGCAACGGCTCAGCTCAGGCCGGGACGGCTCCTGGCCGCGATGCGATCCGTCAGGATCGCGGGGTCACCGGCGGACAGCTCGGCGCGGGCGCGGGCGGCGGTCTCCGGCGCGTCGGTGATGACGCTGTCGACACCGAGTGCGAACAGCAGACTGGCCTCCGCTTGCGCGTCGCCCAGCCCGCTCGGGTCGGCTCCGCGGCGCAGGTGGCGGGGGAGGAAGACGTTCTCCGGCCGGAGCGTGAACGGCTCGACGGTGAGACCGGCCCGGTGCGCCTGGCCCACGAGGTCGGAGACGCCGACCAGGGCGCCGTCCGCGCCGTGGAGCAGGATACGGCCCTTGTGCGGCGCGATCCCGTCGGCGTAGGTCGAGATCTCGCGCAGCCCCGGAGGGGTCACCAGGGCGTCCTGCACGCCCTCCTCCTGGATCAGCTGCACCAGCCGCGTCCCGTGCGGCCCGAAGTCCGCCCTCAGCCTCCGCAGGGCCAGCGGCTCGAAGGCCATCACCACCACCGATCCCTCGGCGTCCGTGGCCCCCAGCCGGCGGAGCTCGGTGGAGAGGAGCTCGGTCATCGGCAGCCCCTGGGCGGCGAACCAGCCGGGGTGTTTGAGCTCGGCCTGTACCCGGATCGGGCGGGCGGCCGTGGAACGACGCCGGGCGATGTCCACCACCTCGGCGAGGGTGAGGATGCCGTAGCGGCCGTCGTAGGCGGTGTTGAACGGTCGGACCGCCGGCATCCGCTCCACCGCACCCAGGGTGCGCAGCTCGGCGAGGGTGAAGTCCTCGGCGAACCAGCCGGTGACCTCGTGGCCGTCGACCTCCTGGGTGCGCCGGCGGGCGGCGAACTCCGGCTGCGAGGCGACGTCGGTGCTCAGCGACAGCTCGTTCTCGTGCCGGGCGACCAGCACGCCGTCCCGGGTGACGACGACGTCCGGCTCGATCCGGTCGGCGCCCAGGTCGATGGCCAGCTCGTAGCTGGCGACGGTGTGTTCGGGTCGGTAGCTCGGCGCTCCGCGGTGGCCGATGACGACCGGTTCCTGCGTCCGGCGGGATGACGGCGCGGCCTTCAGGCCGGTCTCGTACATGGCTACAAGTAGAACTCGCTTCCCTGTGCTCTGGGTGAACGCGCGCCGACGAGGAGCTGACAAATCAGAGGACAACCGCCTCACCTGCACGCCAACATGACGGGTGTGACAGAACTATCGTTCCTCGGCCGGGGTGCCGCGGAGGTCGGGGACGTGCCCGTCGGCTGCGAGCTGGCCCGCGTCGCCCGGGTGGACCGTGGACGGCTCACCGTGCTGACCGCGGCGGGTGAACGGTGGGTGCGGCCGGGCAGCACGTTGCACGACGGAACCGGGCTGGGGGAGCCGGCGGTCGGCGACTGGGTCGCCCTCCGCGGCGAGCTGGCGGTCGCCGTGCTGCCCCGCCGCACGGCGTTCGTGCGCACCGTCGCCGGTCGAGGGTCGGCCGCGCAGGTGGTCGCGGCCAACGTCGACGTGGTGTTCGTCGTGGACTCCCTCGTCGGCGAGGCGCGGTTGCGTCGCGTGGAGCGCTACCTGGCCGTCGCCTGGGCCAGCGGGGCCACGCCCGTCGTCGTCCTGACCAAGGTCGACCTCTGCCCGGACGTACCGGCCGCCCTCGCGCAGGTGGCCGAGGACGCCATCGGCGTCGACGTGCTGGCGGTCAGCGCGCTGACCGGGAGCGGCCTGGACCGGGTGGCGGCGCTGCTGCCCCCGGGGTGCACCGCGGCGATGGTGGGGCCCTCAGGTGTGGGCAAGTCCAGCCTCGCCAACGCCCTGGCCGGGCGGCCGGTCGCCGACACCGCGGAGATCCGGGACGACGGCCGGGGCCGGCACACCACGACCGCCCGGCAACTGCACCTGCTGCCCGACGGCGGCCTGCTGGTGGACACCCCCGGCATGCGCGAGCTGGCGCTGACCGGCGGGGAGGACCTGGACACCGCGTACGCCGACGTCACCGCCGTCGCCGCGGACTGCCGGTTCCGGGACTGCGCGCACCGCACCGAACCCGGCTGCGCGGTCGCCGCCGCCATCGACCGCGGCGCGCTCGACCCCGCCCGGCTGACCGCCTGGCGCAAACTGCAGGCCGAAGCGCACCGGCAGGAGCGCCGGTTCGACTCCCGGGCACGCTCCCTGGAGTCCGCGCGGCTGCGCGCCCGCGCCCGCCAGCTCCGCGACCAGCCCAGCCGCCCCCGCCGCTGACGCTCGCGATCCGGCCACAGTGGCCATTTTGGCCGGAGCCGGGCGCCGGTCGGTAGGTTCAGCGGCGTGCGCGTGCTCGTGATCGGTTCCGGTGCCCGTGAGCACGCCCTGTGCGTGGCTCTGCAGTCCGACCCGGCGGTGACCGCGCTGGCCTGTGCCCCGGGCAATGCGGGCACCGCCGCGCTCGCCGAGGCCCGGCCGCTGGACGTAGGTGACCCGGTCGCCGTCGCCGCGCTGGCCGTCGAGTGGTCGGCTGACCTGGTCGTCGTGGGTCCGGAGATCCCGCTGGTCGCCGGCGCCGCCGACGCCGTCCGCGAGGCCGGCATCGCCTGCTTCGGACCGTCGGCGCAGGCCGCCCAGATCGAGGGCTCGAAGGCCTTCGCCAAACACGTGATGGCCGCAGCCGGCGTGCCCACCGCCCAGGCCTGGCCGGTCGGTGGCCCGGCCGAGCTGGAGACGGCGCTGGACGAGTCGCACGCGGTCAGCGGCGGCGCGCCCTACGTCGTCAAGGACGACGGTCTGGCCGCCGGCAAGGGCGTGCTGGTCACCACCGACCGGGCCGCAGCGCTGGCCCACGGCACCGCGGTGCTCGGCGCCGGGCACGCCGTCCTGGTCGAGGAGTTTCTCGACGGCCCGGAGGTGTCGCTGTTCGCCCTGTCCGACGGGACGACGGTGGTGCCGCTGCTGCCCGCCCAGGACGCCAAGCGCCGCGACGACGGGGACGGCGGGCCCAACACCGGCGGCATGGGCGCCTACGCGCCACTGCCCTGGGCCCCGGCCGGACTGGTCGACGACGTGCTGGCCACCGTGCTCCAGCCGACGGTCAGCGAGATGGCGCGCCGGGGCGAGCCGTTCGTCGGGCTGCTCTACGCCGGGCTGGCGCTGACCTCGCGAGGCGTGCGGGTCGTGGAGTTCAACGCCCGGTTCGGCGATCCGGAGACCCAGGTCGTGCTGCCCCTGTTGGAGACGCCGCTCGCCGGGCTGCTGTACGCCGCCGCGACCGGCACGCTGGACCGGCAACCGCCGCTGCGCTGGCGGGCCGGCGCCGCGGTCACCGTCGTCGTCGCCGCACCCGGCTATCCCGAGCGCCCCCGGGCCGGCGACGTCGTCACCGGGGCCGACGGCGAGGGCGTGCTGCACGCCGGCACCCGGCTGGGCCCCGACGGTGTCGTGCACTCCGCGGGGGGCCGGGTGCTGGCGGTGACCGCGGTCGGCGCCGACCTCGCCGCCGCCCGGCAGATGGCCTACGAGCGGGTCGCCGCCGTCCGACTGGCCGACGCGCACTGGCGCACCGACATCGGCCTGGCCGCCGTCGAGGGCCGGATCACCGTCGGCTGACAGCCGCGGGAGCATCGCAGGGAGCGCCGGAGCGCGACACAGCGACCGAGGAGCGGAAGTCGACCAGTGTTCCCGTCGGTCGACAGCCGCGGCCGGAAATGGCGTTGACACCCGCCGCGGCGGGTGCGGAACTGCTCCGGTGCGCGACTTCGACCCCCTGGCCAGCTTCGGCGCCGACGTCGCCGCCACCTACGACGCGCACCTGCGGGGCGACGAGGCCGAGACCGTCGCCTGCCTGGCTCAGCTCGCTGACGGTGGGCCGGTGCTCGAGCTGGCGATCGGCACCGGCCGGATCGGGCTCCCGCTGGCCGCTCAGGGGCTGGCTGTCGACGGCGTCGAGCAGTCGACGGCGATGATCGCCCGGCTGCGGGCGAAACCCGGTGGCGAGGACCTCGCCGTCGTGTGCGGCGACATGGCCAACGTCCCGGTCGACGGCACCTACCGGCTGGTCTACCTGGTCTTCAACACGATCTACAACCTGCTCACCCAGGACGAGCAGGTCCGGTGCTTCCAGAACGTGGCCCAGCACCTGACCGACGACGGGGTGTTCCTGGTCGAGGCGGCTGTGCCGGGACCGCTCTACCGCCTCGACGACTCCTACGTCGACGCCGAGTCCGTCCGGACCGACGGCGTGACCCTCGACGTCGGCCGCTACGACCGGGCCACCCAGCTCCTCGACGAGTGCCACGTGTCGCTGTCGCCCGGCGGCATCCGGGTCACGCCGATCGTCACCCGCTTCGTCTGGCCGAGCGAGCTGGACCTGATGGCCCGGCTGGCCGGCCTCCGACTGCAGCATCGCTGGGGCGGCTGGCAGCGGGAGCCCTTCGACTCCCGCAGCGCCCGGCACGTCTCGGTCTATGGACGGTAGCGGCGGCCCGGCCGGGCACCGCTCATTCCACGCTGACCGGCGCGGCCGCGCGGCCGCACTGCGGCTCCGGCGGGCGCGGGCCCTCGTGCCGGCGGGACAGGTAGGTGCCGGCCACGTTGAGGCAGGCCACCAGCGGCACCGCCACCAGAGCGCCGAAGATGCCGGCGACCAGCAGCCCCGCGCCGATCGAGAGCACCACGGCCAGCGGATGCACCCGGACCGCCCGGCCCAGCAGCAGCGGCTGCAGCACGTGCCCCTCGAGCTGCATGATCAGCAGTGTCGCGCCCAGCACGATCAGGGCAGTGACCAGGCCATTGGACACCAGCGCCACCAGCACCGCCGCCGTCCCGGCCAGGAACGATCCGATGATCGGGATGAAGGCGCCCAGGAAGACCAGCGCGGCCAGCGGAATCGCCAGCGGCACGTCGAGCACCGACAGCGCGATCCCGATCAGGACGGCGTCGGACAGCGCCACCAGCGCCGTCGCCCGGACGTAGGAGACCAGCGTCCGCCAGGCCCGGCGTGCGGCCTCGTCCAGGTAGGCGCGCGAGGACCGGGGGGACAGGCCGACGAACCACAGCCAGAGCGGCCGGCCGTCCTTGAGGAAGAAGAACAACGTGAACAGCGCCAGCACCATCCCGGTGAGGACCTCGCTGAGCGTTGCCGCGGTGGTCAGCGCACCGGCGGTGAGGGTGTCCTGGTTGTCGACGACGGCCTGCTGTGCGCTCTCCAGCGCCCGGTCGATCTGGGCCTGGGAGACCGGGAAGTTGTCGGTGACGAACTGCTGGATCTGCTTGATGCCCTGGACCACCTGGTCGGCGAGCTGGTCGTAGCCGGCGGTGAACCGCTCGACGACCAGCGTGATGATCCCGGCCACGGCGCCGACCCCCACGACCAGCATCGTGGCCGCGGCCAGCGCGTGCGGCCAGCCCTTGCGCACCAGCAGTGCGGCCCCCGGTTGCAGCAGCGCGGCGAGCAGCAGCGCCACGATCACCGGGACGACGACCACCGCGACGTGGCCGGCCAGCACCAGCAGCGCGTACAGCGCGGCGCCGACGACCAGGACGCGCCAGGACCACGCCGCAGCGACCCGCAGGCCGTTGGGCACGCTGTTCTCGGCGTCCTCCGGGTGGTCCGGCCCGAGCAGGGTCCCGCGACTGCGGTCCGGGCCCAGGACGTCATCCGAGGGATCGCCGGCCGCCGGCGGGCCGCTCACCCCGCCGCCCGCGACGTCGGGTGCCCCGGGGACCGGGCTGCCGGCCGGGTGCTCCGCAGCGGGCTGCGCCGGCTCGACCGGCCGCGCCACCGGCGTGGCCTGCCCGGTCTCGATCCGGGTCAGGGCGCCGGCCGACGCGCCGACGTCGCCCGGCCGGGGGTGGGCGGGGCCGTCATCGGGCTCGAGGTGGCCGTGCCGCTCGTCGTCCATGACCAGGACGACGCGGGTGTCGGGCCAGCCGTGCGGATCCTGCTCGGCGGCCCGGATGCGCTCGCGGGCGAGGTCGACCAGATGGTGCGCCCGTCGGAACATCGAGTTCTCCAGGCGGTCGGGAGCAGGGGCCGGGCCCAGCCTGCCAGGTCGTGCGGGAAGATGACTGCCGTGGCGCTCCGAACTCACCAGTCCTCCGCGGCAACCGCATGATCGACCGCTACACGCTGCCGGAGATGGGGCGGGTCTGGAGCGAGCAGCACAAGTACGAGCTGTGGTGCCGCGTGGAGACCCTGGTGCTCGAGGCGCACGCCGCGGCCGGCCGCGTCCCCGCCGAAGTCGTCGAGCCGGTGCGCGCCGCCGCCCCGCCGACCCCGGAGCGGGTCGCGGAGATCGAGGAGACGACGCAGCACGACGTCATCGCCTTCCTCACCGCCTGGGCGGACAACACCGAGCCCCGCTCGGCCGCCGCCTACGTGCACCACGGCATGACCTCCTCGGACCTGCTGGACACCGCGCTGGCGGTCCAGCTCACCGACGCCACCGACGTCCTGCTGGCCAAGGCCGACCGGCTGGTCGCCGCGTTGCGCGACCACGGGCTGGCCCACCGACACACGCTCAAGGTCGGCCGCACGCACGGTGTGCACGCCGAACCCGACGTCTGGGGGCACCGCGTCGCCGACCTGGCCTTCGCCATGGCGCGCTCGCGCGACCGGCTGCGGGTAGCCCGCGCGTCGGTCGGGGTGGTCGCCATCTCCGGTGCGGTGGGCACCTACTCGCTCATCGACCCCGCCGTGGAGCAGCAGGTCGCCGAGGCCCTGCACCTGCGGGCGGCCGACGCCTCCACCCAGGTGGTGCTGCGTGACGGGATCAGCGAGTGGGTCGCTGCGCTGGCGATCATCGCGACCGTCTGCGAGACCGTGGCCCTGGAGGTCCGGCACGGCCAGCGCACCGAAGTGCGGGAGCTGTCGGAGGCCTTCGGTGCGGGGCAGAAGGGCTCCAGCGCCATGCCGCACAAGAAGAACCCGATCCGCTCCGAGCGGATCGCCGGGCTGGCCCGGGTGGTGCGGGCGGCGATCGTCCCGGTCATGGAGGGCATCCCGCTCTGGCACGAGCGGGACATCTCGCACTCCTCCACCGAGCGGGTCTTCCTGCCCGACGCGGCGATCACCACCGACTACCTGCTGAACCTGACCGCCGGCCTGGTGGAGAACCTGGTCGTCGACGCAGAGCGGATGCGGGCCAACCTGGATTCCACCGGCGGGCTGATCTACACCTCGGCGGTGCTGCTGGAGCTGGTCGAGGGCGGCATGTCCCGCGAGCAGGCCTACACGCTGGTGCAGACCGCCGCCATGGCGACCTGGCGGGGCGGCACGCCGTTCCGCGAGACGCTGCGGCAGCAGGCCGACGGGGCCGGCGTGGCGCTGGAGGAGGCCCGGCTGGACGAGATCTGCCGTCCCGAGCGGTACGTCGCCCACCTGGACCCGCTCTTCGAGCGGCTCGCTGCGCTGTCATGACGCTGGACCTGCCCCTGGTCGCCCGCGGCAAGGTCCGCGAGGTCTACGCCGTGGACGGCGAGCGGCTGCTGCTGGTCGTCAGCGACCGGATCTCGGCCTACGACGTGGTGCTGCCCACCCCCATCCCGGACAAGGGCCGGGTGCTGACCGCGCTGTCGGTGTGGTGGTTCGACCAGCTCAGCCCGGTCCTCGAGGCGCATGGCGCGGCGCACCACCTGGTCAGCGTCACGGACGTGCCGGCCGAGGTGGCGGGCCGGGCGATGCTGGTCCGCCGGCTGGAGATGGCGCCGGTCGAGTGCGTGGCCCGCGGCTACCTGTCGGGCTCCGGGACGGTCGAGTACCAGCGCACCGGTGCGATCCGGGACGTCGTCCTGCCGCCGGGGCTGGTCGAGGGGTCGCGGCTGCCCGAGCCGGTGTTCACGCCGTCCACGAAGGCCGAGGTGGGGGAGCACGACGAGGCGATCACCTTCGCCGAGGTGGTGGGCACCGTCGGGGCCGAGCGGGCGGACGCCCTGCGGGAGCTGACACTGGCGCTCTACCGGCGCGCGGCGGAGATCGCCGAGTCCGCCGGGATCGTGCTGGCCGACACCAAGTTCGAGTTCGGCACCCGGGCCGGCGCCGACGGTCTGGTGCTCGGCGACGAGGTGCTGACGCCGGACTCCTCGCGGTTCTGGCCGGCCCGCACCTGGTCGCCGGGGGCGGCGCAGCCCTCCTACGACAAGCAGTACGTGCGCGACTGGCTGACCGGTTCCGGCTGGGACCGGGTGTCCCCGCCGCCGGAACTGCCCGAGGACGTCGTCGCGGCGACCCGCGAGCGGTACGTCACCGCTTACGAACAGCTCACCGGGCAGGCCTTCGTGTGACGGACCCGCGGTCCGGAGGACCGCTGTGTGAGGTCGGCGCGGGGCCGGAGGCTCCCGTCGGCATCGCACGAAACGGCTTAGCGCAGGTCGGGCACGGCACTTGGCCGCGGTGCGATCCGGAGGATCGCCATGTGCACAGCTACGTCACCAGGCCGCGGGAGCGGGCGTTGCGCAGGGCGGTGAACACTTGCGAGCGGATGAGGTCCTCCGCGACCTCGGGCAGCTCCAGGAACTTCAACGACCACTCGTGCAACTGGTCCGGCCGCGGAACGCGGCGGATGAACTCCACCCGGGTCTCGAGCTGGCCGGAGTAGAGGTCGAGGATGAGCCCGATCGGCTGCCCGGCCTTCGGGAAGGGGATGACGTTGCCCAGGTCCCGTGCGGGCGGAACACGCAGCGCAGGCCGACCTCGCTGAGATCGACCGTGCTGCCGGAGAGCTCGGTCTGGCCGAAGACGACGCGGACCGGCAGGCCCAGCGGCGCCCGGACGGCGTCCCGGCGCTGGATGCGGGTCGCCTCGCCCTTCACCCGCACCTGCACCAGGCCATCGGGGGCGACGTCGACCATCTGGGCCTCGACGGAACGGAACCCGTCGTCGGCCTGCCAGAACAGGTCGAGGGACTCGCCGTGGTTGATCCGCACCGGCTCACCCACCTCGTTGCGGGCGGCGGTCACGTGCACGTTGTTCTCGCCGACCTTGCGCACCCGGCTGGTCAGCGCGGCCTCGTCGCCGAAGACCACCACGCTCAGTGCCGTGTCTGCGGCTGGATAGTCGATGTTGGGTCGTCCGGCGACCATCCCTGCTCCCTGGTCTCCATTCGTGGGCCGCCGGTGGGACGGTCCTGCGGGATCTTCATCGACAGCCGTCCCCGCGACTACAGCCGTGCAGCTCCTCCCTGCCACCCGTTCGTGTCACCCCGGTACCCTCGTGCCCGTGCCCCAGGTGGTCGTCGACGTCGTCCTGAAGCCCGAGATCTCCGACCCCCAGGGGCAGGCGGTGCTCGGTGCCCTCGGCCGGCTCGGCCACCCCGGCGTCCGGAGCGTCCGCCAGGGCAAGCACTTCGTGCTGGAGGTCGACGGCGACCCCGACGAGGCGGAGCTGCGCGAGATCGCCGAGACGCTGCTGGCCAACCCCGTCATCGAGGACGTGGAACTGCGCCTCGCGAACGACTGACCACTCACTGAAGGACAGGCTGTGCGCATCGGTGTCATCACCTTCCCGGGATCTCTGGACGACGTCGATGCCGCACGCGCGGTGCGCCTGGCCGGCGGTGAACCGGTAACGCTCTGGCACGCCGACGACGACCTCCGGGACGTCGACGCGGTCGTGCTCCCCGGCGGCTTCTCCTATGGCGACTACCTGCGCGCGGGCGCCATCGCCGCCCGCGCGCCCCTGATGCGCAGCGTCGTCGACCGGGCGCACCAGGGCCTGCCGGTGCTGGGCATCTGCAACGGGTTCCAGGTGCTGTGCGAGGCGGGCCTGCTGCCCGGCGCACTCACCCGTAACAGCCACCTGCACTTCCGCAACCGCGACCAGGGTCTGCGGGTCGAGCGCGCCGACACCACCTGGACCTCGTCGTACACGAGCGGGCAGCAGATCGTCGTTCCGGTGAAGAACGGCGAGGGGCGCTACGTCGCCGCCGACCCGGAGCTGGACCGGCTGGAGGGCGAGGGCCGCGTCGTCGTCCGGTACGTCGGGGGCAACCCCAACGGCAGCTCCCGCGACATCGCCGGCGTCACCAGTGCCGACGGCCGGGTGGTCGGCCTGATGCCGCACCCCGAGCACGCGGTCGAGGACCTCACCGGGCCCTCGGTCGACGGGCTCGGCTTCTTCACCAGCGTGCTCGCCGCGGCGGTGGCTGCGTGACCACCGACTCGGCCACGGCGGGCCTGAGCGACCTGGACACCGGCCCGGGCCAGTTGGCCGACCGTCTGGACACCGTCGAGCTCGCCGCGGCGACCCCGAACGACGAGCAGCCCTTCGCCGAGCTGGGCCTGCGCGCCGAGGAGTACGAGCGGATCAAGGACATCCTGGACCGCCGGCCCACCACCGCAGAGCTCGCGATGTACTCGGTCATGTGGAGCGAGCACTGCTCCTACAAGTCGTCGGCGGTCCACCTGCGCCGGTTCGCCGACCTGCCCAGGAGTGATGCGCTGCTGGTCGGCATGGGCGAGAACGCCGGCGTCGTCGACGTCGGCGACGGCTACGCGGTCACCTTCAAGGTCGAGTCGCACAACCACCCCAGCTACATCGAGCCGTACCAGGGTGCGGCCACCGGGGTCGGCGGCATCGTGCGCGACATCCTCACCATGGGCGCCCGGCCGATCGCCGTCATGGACTCGCTGCGTTTCGGCCGGGCCGACGCCCCGGACACCGCCCGCGTGCTGCCGGGCGTGGTCGCCGGGGTCGGTGGCTACGGCAACTGCCTGGGCCTGCCCAACATCGGCGGCGAGCTGCTGTTCGACGACTGCTACCTGGGCAACCCGCTGGTCAACGTGCTGTGCGTGGGTGTCATGCGGCACGAGGACGTGCGGCTGGCCAAGGCCGAGGGCGTGGGCAACAAGGTCGTCCTGTTCGGCGCGCGCACCGGCGGCGACGGCATCGGCGGGGTGTCGGTGCTGGCGTCGGAGACCTTCGATGCCGAGGGCCCGGCGAAGCGGCCGGCCGTCCAGGTCGGCGACCCGTTCACCGAGAAGTTGCTCATCGAGGCCTGCCTGGAGATTTTCGCCGCCGACCTGGTCACCGGCATCCAGGACCTGGGCGGCGCCGGCCTGTCCTGCGCCACCAGCGAGCTGGCCAGCGGCGGGTCCGGCGGCATGCACGTCGACCTGGACGCCGTTCCCCTCCGCGACAGCACGCTCACCCCCGCCGAGATCCTGATGAGCGAGTCGCAGGAGCGGATGTGCGCGATCGTCGAGCCGGCGAAGGTCGAGGAGTTCCTCCTCGTCTGCCGGAAGTGGGACGTGCTCGCCACCGTCATCGGTGAGGTCACCGACGGCGACCGGCTCACCGTCGACTGGCACGGCGAGCGGATCATCGACGTTCCGCCGCGCACGGTGGCCCACGAGGGCCCGCGGTACGAGCGGCCGATGAGCCGCCCGGCCGACCTGGACGCCCTGCGGGCCGACGACCCGGCGCAGCTGCCGGCCCCCGGCAGCCCCGCCGAGCTGCGCGCCGCCTGGCTGGCGGTCATCAGCAGCCCGGACGGCGCCGACAAGTCCTGGGTCACCGAGCAGTACGACCGCTACGTCCGCGGCAACACGGTGCTCGCGCAGCCCGAGGACGCCGGCGTCGTCCGGATCGATGAGCACAGCAACCGTGGCATCGCGCTGTCGCTGGACGGCAACGCCCGGTTCGCCCGGCTGGACCCCTACACCGGCGCGCAGCTGAACCTGGCCGAGGCCTACCGCAATGTGGCCGTCTCCGGCGCCCGGCCGTTGGCGGTCACCAACTGCCTGAACTTCGGCTCCCCGGAGGAGCCCGAGGTGATGTGGCAGTTCGCCGAGGCGGTCCGCGGCCTGGCCGACGGCTGCCGCGAGCTGGGCCTGCCGGTCACCGGCGGGAACGTCAGCCTCTACAACCAGACCGGCGACGTGCCGATCAACCCGACACCGGTCATCGGGGTGCTGGGTGTGTACGACGACGTCCGCCGGCGGGTGCCGACCGGCTGGCGGGCCGACCGTGAGTCGGTACTGCTGCTGGGGGAGACCCGGCCGGAGTTCGGCGGGTCGGCCTGGGCCGCCGTCGTCCACGGGCACCTCGGCGGGCGACCGCCGCGGCTCGACCTGCCCGCGGAGCGGGCCCTCGGCGAGCTGCTCGCCACCCTGGCCGACGAGGGTCTGGTCAGCTCCGCGCACGACCTCGCCGACGGCGGGCTGGCCCAGACGCTCACCGAGTCCGCGCTGCGGTACGGGGTGGGCGCCACGCTGACCCTGGACGGGGACGCGTTCGCGGCCCTGCTGGCCGAGTCGGTCGCCCGCGCCGTCGTCACCACCACCGACGGGGCGACCGTGCTCGCCGCCGCGGCGGCGGCCGGCGTCCCGGTCACCGAGCTCGGCACCACCGGTGGCGACGCGCTGGTGCTGACCGGCCTGTTCGACCTGTCGTTGGAGGAGCTCCGGGGCGCCTGGACCGCCACCCTGCCGGCGCTGTTCAGCTCGCCCGGGGCCGCGGTCGGGATTGTGCCGGCGGGGACCGTCCCGACCAGCTGATGGCCGGAGTCCCGCCGATCTCCGCCGCGGACCTACGGGCCGCCCTGGCGCCCACCGCGGCGTGGCTGGCCGGCGAGGCGGAGCAGCCGCCGCGCCCGGTGCTGGGCGCGGCGGTGAAGACCTCGGCGCGCTGGCTGGCCCAGCAGGTGCCCGGCCGGTCCGTGGAACTGCGGGTGCCGCCGTTCGTCGCCGTCCAGTGCGTGCCCGGCCCGCGGCACACCCGGGGGACACCGCCCAACGTGGTGGAGACCGACGCTGCGACGTGGCTGCGGCTGGCCGCCGGCGCCAGCACCTGGGCCGAGGCGGTGGGGGAGGGCAAGGTCAGTGCCAGCGGGAGCCGCGCCGATCTCTCCGCCCACCTGCCGTTACGCCCGTTGAAGGGGTAGACGTCCGCGACAGCGGACTCCGGCATGACGAGGGGGGCCGGAGGCTCTCCGAGAAAGGGCGGGCAACGGCTCAGCGCCTCCCGGGTACGGCTCGTGGCCGCCGCGGTGTCATCCAGAGGATGACGATGTGCACTGCGCCCCGCCTGCTCGGGAGCAGACGGGGCGCAGTGGGCGGTGCAGTGGTGCTGGTCAGCCGGTGAACAGTGCGCTGGCTGCGCGGACGGTCTGTACCAGGCCGTAGACCAGCGGGATGCCGACCAGTGCCCAGGCGAACCCGATGAGGCCGGCCGGGGTGTGCGTGCTCGTCTGCGGGGTGCCTTCGTTCGTGCTGCTCATCGGGCGGCGCTCCGTTCCGGGGTCGAGGTGTGGGCGTCGACGCCCTTGGGCTCGTGCCACTTGCTGGCCACCGGCTTTATCAGCAGGTTGGCGACGAAGCCGATCGCGAGCAGGCCGACCATGATGAACAGCGCCGGCCGGTAGTTGCCGGCGACGAGCTCACCAGGGGTGCCCTGGGTGTCGAGCACCCGGTTGACGATCAGCGGGCCGGCCACACCGGCCGCCGCCCAGGCGGTCAGCAGGCGGCCGTGGATGGCACCGACCTGGTAGGTGCCGAACAGGTCGCGCAGATAGGCCGGTGCCGTGGCGAACCCGCCGCCGTAGAAGCTGATGATCAGCGCGGCCAGGAGCACGAAAAGCCAGGTGGCGGTGCTTCCCAGGGTGGCCAGCAGCACGTAGAGCACGAGCCCCACCCCTAGGTAGATCATGTAGATGCCCTTGCGGCCGAGATAGTCCGACGTCGAGGACCAGACGAACCGTCCGCCCATGTTGAACAGCGACAGCAGCCCGACGAATCCCGTCGCGGCGGCCGGGGCGACCAGCGAGCTCTGCCCCGTGCGGAAGAAGTCCTGGATCATCGGGCTGGCCTGCTCGAGGATGCCGATTCCGGCGGTCACGTTGCAGAACAGCACGACCCACAGCAGCCAGAACTGCGGGGTCTTGATGGCGTTGCCGGCCGAGACGCTGGCGGTGGTGACCAGCTCCCGGTGCTTGACCATCGAGGAGTCCCAGCCGGCCGGCTTCCAGTCATCGGCCGGAACCCGGACGATGAAGGCGCCGAACATCATGAAGACCAGGTAGATCAGCCCAAGGGTGAGGAAGAGACCGGCCACGGATCCGCCGCTGGCGGTGGTCCCTGCGGTGCCGTCATAGCCAGGGTCGTACCAACTCAGCAGCTGCTTGGACAGCGGTGAGGCGATGAGCGCCCCGCCGCCGAAGCCCATGATCGCCATGCCGGTGGCCAGGCCCGGCCGGTCGGGAAACCACTTGATCAGCGTGGAGACCGGGGAGATGTACCCGATGCCCAGGCCGATGCCGCCGATGACGCCGTAGCCGAGGTAGACCAGCCACAGTTGGCTCGTTGCAATACCGAGCGAGCCGACCAGGAACCCGGCCGACCAGAAGCACGCGGCGGTGAACATGGCTGCACGCGGGCCGTTGCGGTCCACCCAGGTGCCGAAGATCGCCGCTGAGACGCCGAGCACCACGATGGCGAGGGAGAAGATGATGCCGATCGCCGTCAACGAGGTGTCGAAATGCGCGACGAGCGCGGCCTTGTAGACGCTGGTGGCATATACCTGACCGATCGCCAGGTGGACAGCAAGTGCCGCTGGGGGGATGAGCCAGCGGTTGAAGCCCGGGCGGGCGACGGTGCGCTCGCGGGCCAGGAAGCTGGGTACTGCCACGGGTCGACCTCCGGGAACGGGGACGGCGGTGCCGGTCGGACGCACGCCTGAGCCTGACCTGTGAAACAGGTCAAGAGCCGTGGGCACGCTACGTCCACCGCGGCCTGTCGGCTGGCTGGAGGGCCCCGTCCGGGTGAGGCCGAGACCAAATCGTTGTGCACGGCGCTTCCGTGGCCGGACGTGGCGGGCGCCCGGGACGGCCGCTCCCTAAACTCGGGACATGCCATACGAGGTGCAGGGCGTCGTCGTCCGCAGCAAGGGAGCCCCAGTCTCGGTCGAGACCATCATCGTCCCCGATCCGGGCCCCGGCGAGGCGGTCGTGGACGTGCAGGCCTGCGGGGTCTGCCACACCGACCTGCACTACCGGGAGGGCGGGATCAACGACGAGTTCCCCTTCCTACTCGGCCACGAGGCGGCCGGGGTGGTCTCCGCGGTGGGCGAGGGCGTCACGAACGTGACGGTGGGCGACTACGTCATCCTGAACTGGCGCGCGGTCTGCGGTGAGTGCCGGGCCTGCGCCAAGGGCAAGCCCTGGTACTGCTTCAACACCCACAACGCCGCGCAGAAGATGACCCTGGCCGACGGCACCGAGCTGTCCCCGGCGCTGGGCATCGGCGCGTTCGCGGAAAAGACGCTGGTGCACTCCGGCCAGTGCACCAAGGTCGACCCGGCGGCCCCGCCGACGGCGGCCGGGCTACTCGGCTGTGGCGTGATGGCCGGCGTCGGCGCGGCGATCAACACCGGCAACGTCGGCCGCGGCGACACCGTCGCCGTCTTCGGTTGTGGAGGCGTGGGTGACGCGGCGATCGCCGGGTCCCGGCTCGCCGGCGCCTCGAAGATCATCGCCGTCGACATCGATGACCGGAAGCTCGAGTGGGCCAAGGGCATGGGTGCCACCCACACGGTCAACTCGAAGGAGACCGACGCGGTCGCCGCGATCAGGGAGCTCACCGGCGGGTTCGGCGTCGACGTCGCCATCGACGCGGTGGGCTCCCCGGCGACCTATGAGCAGGCCTTCAACGCCCGTGACCTGGCCGGCACCGTCGTCCTGGTCGGCGTGCCGAACCCGACCGTGGAGATCAGCCTGCCGCTGATCGAGGTGTTCGGCCGGGGCGGGGCGCTGAAGTCCTCCTGGTACGGCGACTGCCTGCCCAGCCGCGACTTCCCGATGCTGATCGACCTGTACCTGCAGGGACGCTTCGACCTCGACGCGTTCGTCTCCGAGACGATCGGCATCGGCGACGTGGAGGCCGCATTCGAGAAGATGCACGCCGGTGAGGTCCTGCGCAGCGTGGTCGTCTTCTGATGACACCGCGGATCGACAAGACCGTCATCAGCGGGGTCTTCAGCCTCGACGGGCAGGACTTCGACGTCGACAACAACGTCTGGCTGGTCGGGGACAACGACGAGGTGCTCGTCATCGACGCCCCGCACGACGCGGCGCCGATCGTGGCGGCGATCGGTGGCCGGAAGGTCGCCGGGATCGTGCTGACCCACGGGCACAACGACCACATCACCGCCGCCGTCGCCCTGCGCGAGGCCGTGGACGCGCCGATCTGGTTCCACCCGGCCGACCGGATGCTCTGGGACGTGGTGCACCCGGACACCGCCCCGGACGCCGAGATCGCCGACGGAACCCGGTTCGCCGTGGCCGGGACGACGCTGCAGGCGCTGCATACCCCGGGGCACTCGCCCGGCAGCGTCTGCCTGTACGCCCCGGAGCTGGCGACGGTCTTCACCGGTGACACGCTGTTCTGCGGCGGGCCCGGGGCCACCGGCCGTTCCTACAGCGACAAGCCGACGATCCTCACCTCCATCCGGGCGCGGCTGATGTCGCTGCACGGGGACACGGTGGTGCGCACCGGGCACGGGGACGACACCACGATCGCCGCCGAGCTGCGGAACGTCCACTGAGGCCCGGGGCCGGGTGGCGCGGACCACCCGGCCCGGGCCCCCGTCCCGCGCCTGCCCCGGTACCCTCGGGACGTGCCTCGCGGTGATGGACGGCTGACGCACGACCTCGACCCCTCTGCTCCCGGTCCCCAGGACGCCTGTGGCGTCTTCGGTGTCTGGGCGCCGGGTGAGGAGGTCTCGAAGCTGACCTACTTCGGCCTGTACGCCCTCCAGCACCGCGGTCAGGAGGCGGCCGGGATCGCGGTGTCCGACGGCGCGTCCGTGGTGGTCTACAAGGACCTCGGCCTGGTCAGCCAGGTCTTCGACGAACCGACCCTGGGCAGCCTGCGCGGGCACCTGGCTGTCGGGCACACCCGGTACTCCACCACCGGCGCCTCCACCTGGGAGAACGCCCAGCCGACGTTCCGCACCACCGGGGGCGGCACCGGGCTGGCGCTCTGTCACAACGGGAACCTCGTCAACACCGCCGAGCTGGCCAGCGCGGCCGCCGACGACGGCGTCGCCGGTGCCTTCACCTCGACGACCGACTCCGACCTGATCACCTCCCTGATCGCCGCCCGCCAGGACCTTTCGGTCGAGGCCGCCGCGATGGAGGTGCTGCCCATGCTCCGGGGCGCCTTCAGCCTCACGTTCATGGACGAGAACACCCTTTACGCCGCCCGCGACCCGCAGGGCGTGCGCCCGCTGGTGCTCGGCCGGCTGGAGCGCGGCTGGGTCGTCGCCAGCGAGACCGCTGCGCTGGACATCTGTGGGGCGTCCTTCGTGCGCGAGGTGGAGCCCGGCGAGCTCATCGCCATCGACGAGGACGGCCTGCGTTCCCAGCACTTCGCCCCGGCCGCGCCGAAGGGCTGCGTCTTCGAGTACGTCTACCTGGCTCGGCCGGACACCACGATCTCCGGCCGCACGGTGCACGCCGCCCGGGTCGAGATCGGCCGGCGGTTGGCCAAGGAGCACCCGGCCGACGCCGACCTGGTCATCCCCGTGCCAGAGTCCGGGACGCCGGCTGCGGTCGGCTATGCCGAGGCCTCCGGCATCCCCTACGGCCTGGGGCTGGTCAAGAACTCCTACGTCGGACGCACCTTCATCCAGCCCTCGCAGACGATCCGGCAGCTGGGCATCCGGCTGAAGCTGAACCCGCTGCGCGACGTCATCCGCGGCAAGCGGCTGGTCGTCGTCGACGACTCGATCGTGCGCGGCAACACCCAGCGGGCATTGATCCGGATGCTGCGCGAGGCCGGTGCGCTCGAGGTACACGTGCGCATCTCCTCGCCACCGGTGAAGTGGCCGTGCTTCTACGGCATCGACTTCGCCAGCCGGGCCGAGCTGGTGGCCAACGGCCTGGACGTCGACGGCGTGCGTGCCTCGATCAACGCCGACTCCCTCGGCTACGTCTCCGAGGCCGGCCTGATCGCGGCCACCGAGCAGCCGGCCAACCGGCTGTGCACCGCCTGCTTCACCGGCGAGTACCCCATCCCGCTGGGCGAGCCGGAGGTGCTGGGCAAGCACGTGCTGGAGGGGATCGGCCGGCGGGCCATGACCAACCAGCGAGCGACGTCCGCGCCCGACGAGACCACCCGGGCGGTCAGTGGGTGGACCGGTCAGCAGGCCGGCAGTCCGGCGCTGGCCGGCGGCGCGGACGACGCGCTCTCCCGCCCGTGACCGAGCCTGCGAGGTCACGGATGAGCCGCAGCTCCGGCCCGGCGTCCGGGGACCCCGGCGACCTGACCTACGCGGCGTCCGGGGTGGACATCGACGCCGGTGAGCGCGCGGTGACCCTGATGCGCTCCGCCGTGGAGAAGACGAACCGTCCGGAGGTGGTCGGCGGGCTGGGCGGCTTCGCCGGGCTGTTCGCCCTGGACACCGCGAAGTACCGCCGGCCGCTGCTGGCCTCCTCGACCGATGGGGTGGGCACGAAGATCGCGCTGGCCCGGACGTTGGACCGGCACGACACCGTCGGCATCGACCTGGTCGCCATGGTCGTCGACGACCTGGTCGCCTGCGGCGCCGAGCCGCTGTTCCTGCAGGACTACGTGGCCTGCGGCCGGGTGGTGCCCGAGCGCATCGCTGCGATCGTCACCGGCATTGCCGCCGGCTGCACCGAGGCCGGCGCCGCACTGGTGGGCGGGGAGACTGCCGAGCACGGCGACCTGATGGACGCCGACGAGTACGACCTGGCCGCCACGGCGGTCGGCGTGGTCGAGGCCGACGCGGTGCTGGGGCCCGAGCGGGTGCGCGCGGGCGACGTCGTCGTCGCGATGGCGTCGTCCGGGCTGCACTCCAACGGCTATTCGCTGGTCCGTCGGGTCGTGGACCGCGCCGGGCTCGATCTCACCGCCACCCCGGCCGGGCTGTCCCGGCCGCTGGGCGAGGAACTGCTCGAGCCGACCCGCATCTACGCCCTGGCCTGCCTGGCCCTGGTGACCGAGTTCGGCGTGGACGACGTGCACGCCTTCGCGCACATCACCGGTGGCGGGCTGGCCGGCAACACCGCCCGCGTCGTCCCGGCGGGGCTGACGGCGGTGCTGGACCGCGCCAGCTGGGCGCTGCCGCCGGTGGTGCGCCTGCTGGAGGAGCACGGGGTCCCCCGGGCGGAGTCCGAGCGGGCCTTCAACTGCGGGGTGGGCATGGTCGCCGCGGTCTCCCCGGCCTCGGCCCACCGGGCGGTGGAACTGCTGGCCGCCCGTGGGGTGCCGGCCTGGATCGCCGGCACGGTCGAGGCGGCGCCCGACGCCCAGCACGGCACGGCCGGCCTGGTGGGCTCCTACCGCTGAGAAAGGACCCCCCTGCCCCCCACCGCTCGCACGCTCGCGGTGGGACCCTGCAGGGGGGCCGGGGCGCATGACGACAGCGCCGCTCCCACATCGGAAGCGGCGGTGTCGGTGCTGTGCAGGTCGTGCCGGGTCAGCCGGCTCGGTCGGTCAACGGCTGGCTGCCCAGTCGTCGTCCGTGTCGTCGTCCGGCGCCCATGGATCGCTCAGGGCGTCGTCCTCGGTCGTGCCCCCACGTGCGGGGAACGATGATGGCTGACCAGCGAGCTCACGCTGCAGAGCCGTGAGGTCGGTGTTGGGTGAGCTGTACTTGAGCTCACGGGCCACGCGTGTCTGCTTGGCCTTCGCTCGGCCGCGCCCCATTGGCTCGACCCCCTCGTGACGGAGTAGGGCGCCCAGCTCCGGGCTGGACGGCCCGTGCGGCGACCCCGACTGAGTGACTATGTCCTGGGGTGAGCTTACGACACGGATCGGTCACGGGCACGCGTCCGGTCCTCCGGCCCCCCGTTCGGAGGCCTCCGGTGACCAGGGTCTCACCGGATCGGGGCCGATCCGGCCCCGGGAACGCCCCAGTGGAACGGTCGGTGGGCCCCTCAGCGCGGCAGGTGGATGGTCGCCAGCCTGCCCACCGACGACATGCGCTCCTCGGCGAGCCGGTCGGCCGCGACCGCGGGGGAGACGCCCTCGTCGTCGGCTGCGGCGAACACCCGCAGGGCCACGTCGAAGATGGTGGTCGCCTTGGCCTCGGCCCGGGCGAAGGAGAAGCCGTGCTACTCGTCGGGTCTACTGCTACTATTCATGCCGTGACCGCAGACTCCCGGCGCCGCTACCTCCCCCGCGACGAGGCGGAATCCCGTGCCGCCAGCGTGGCCCTGTACCTACGCATGAGCCAGGACACCGGCACCCGGCGTGGCGAGGTGGAGGGCCTAGGAATCGCCCGCCAGGAGGCCGCCTGCCGCGCGGAGGTCGAACGGCGCGGCTGGACTGTCGACGACGGCAACATCTACCGGGACAACGACGTGTCGGCCAGCAGTAGCAAGCCGCGCCCCGGATATAGCGCCCTCATGCGCCGTGTGGAAAGTGGCGAAGTCGACACGGTGGTCTCCTGGTCGGTTGACCGCCTCCTCCGCAAGCCCGTCGAGATGGAACACCTGATCGAGCTGGTCGACGGCACCACCCGACTCCGAGTGGTCACCTGTCAGGGCATGCTTAACCTGGAGACACCGGAGGGACGGGCCGCTGCGCGGGTACAGGCTGCATTCGCCCGCCAAGAGGCCGACCAGAAGGGGTTGCGGCAGCACTTGTCCGAGCAGCAAGCCGTCGAGCGAGGCAGACCACCGCGCCGCCGGGCCTTTGGCTACGCCAAGGGTGGGATGGAGATCGAGCTCGCCGAGGGCGCCGCCGTCGCCGACGCCTATCGGATGCTAATCGCCGGGGCGAGCCTCGCCACCATCGCCCGCCGGATCAACGACCGCGGGCTCACCACGACCCTCGGTCGGCCGTGGGAACCGACCGCGGTCCGCACGCTGCTACTCAACGCGAGGAATGCCGCCATCCGCACCTACTACGGCGAGGAGGTCGGCCCGGGCACCTGGCCGGCAATCGTTACCGAGGACGTCTACCGCCAGGCCGTCGCGCTGCTCCGCGACCCCGCCCGAACCACGTCCGGCGGTTCGACGGCCCGCAAGCACCTCGGCGCATCCCTGTATCGCTGCGGCGTCTGCGAGGCGGAGGGTATCGACTCGACGGTGCGGACGGCGTACCGGCAGGCGGGCGCGCGCATCTACGTGTGCACTCGAACCCGACACCTGGCCCGTCTCGCCGGCCCGATCGACGAGTTGGTGATCGCCGTTATCGAGGGCCGCCTCAGGCGGCCGGACGTCGCCGACGTCCTGGCCACCGAGGACCCGGAGTTAGCCGACCTACACGAGCAGGCCGCCGCCGTCCGTGCCCGCATACGACGGATCGAGGCCGACTACGGCGACGGCGAGATCACCGCCCGGATCATGCGGGAGCAGATCGACCGGCAGAGCGCCGACCTGGCCGGCATCGAGAGGCGCGTGGCCGCGCTGACCCGATCGTCGAGGCTGGCCGCCGTCGCGGGAGCAGCCGACCCGGTGACCGCGTGGCGCGACCTTGACGTGCCCGCGCGGCAGGCGGTGGTCGACGTCTTGTGCACCGTGACCCTGTTGCCGGCGTCTGCGGGACGACGACCCTTCGATCCCAGCACCGTGCGCATCGAGGGCAAGGGCGGCGCCTCAAAACTGTGACGTTGGTCACATCGAGGGGCACCGGGGGTTCGCGCCCGCTGAGTGTTAACGGTGTCCTCCTTGTCCCTATTCGTCCCTCCTTGTCCCTAGTCGTCTCAACTCGCGCGAAGTTCAGCGAAGCGGCCGGCACGCATTTCACTCGGGAGTGCGTGTCGGCATTTTGCGTATCGGGTCTCCGTCCCTACCGTTGCCAGTAGGAGAAGGAGTAACACCGGTTGGTCCACACGTGGTCCACACGGTGACCGGACGACATTCCTGACGGCCCCATGGGAGGCGCTCGAGAAGATGGCGGCGCAGAAGACAGCTAGGCAGCTCCAAGCCCTCCTGGCGAACACTTCGAGGCATTACCCCGAAGACAATGAAGCGATCGAGAACCTGCGCCAGGAGTGGCGCGCCGCTCAGATGCGGGAGTACATCAACGCGGCACTAGCGACTTTCCCGCCGCTGACCTCACAGCAATGCGATCAGCTGGCAGGACTGTTCCGGTCGAACGCGACACCGGCCGTTCAGCCGGGGAAAGAGCAGTCGAGCGCCCGTAGCGGCCAGGCCGACGTGGAGGCATGGATGCACGACCAGTTCGCCGCCGAGAAGGGGGCCGCCTGATGAGCCCCCCGGGCCTCTGGCCTTCCCCAGCAAGCGGCCGGACCACTCGAGCCGCTTCCCGCAAAACGCTCCTGCGCGACGCAACCGACGACGGGGCGTCATGACAACGCCCGCCCCCCAGCGGGGGACGGGCGCCGTGGATGTTCTGCCGGGCGGGCAGCTCCACGATACCGCGACCGGCGGAGAGAACAACATGTGCGAGGCCGAGGACGCGTTCGTCGGCGCCGTCCTGCACATGGCGGTGCCGACGGCGAAGGGAGCCCTCGACCTCGTCCACGACGACGATCTCGCGGACCTGTTGAACCAGCGAATCGTGACCGTCGCCCGGGTCCTCGTCGCCGAAGGTGTCGCCCCCGACCCCGTAGCCGTCTTCGCCCGCGCCCGTGCCCACGGAGTGGTGACCGGGGTCGATGCGACCAAGGCCCTGGGCATGAAGCTGGGCGACGTCTATGGCTCGGTGCCGACGCCGGCCTCCTGGCGGTACTACGGTCTCGCCGTCATCGACGAGGCCCTGCGCCGCCGCTGCATCGCGATGGGGACCCGGGTGATGCAGGCCGCCGAGGGCTGCCCCCTCGACGTGCTCATCGACGTCCTCGACGCCGAGTGCCGGGTTGTCCGTCGGCTGCACGACCGGCGACTCGCCGCCGCCACCCCGCCCCGGCTCAAGGCGGTGGGCGCATGACTTCCTTCGCCAGTCACCCGAAGACCTGCGACCTCTGGAACGGCGGGTCCTGCACCTGTCCGCCCGGACGTCGACTGGCGGCCAACCTGGAGGTCCTCCCCGCGAAGACCACCTCCAGCGACGTCGCCGCGGCAAACCCTCGACCGAAGATGTGGAGGGCCACCGACCTCGCCGCCGGCCGGCGGGTCGAGTGGTTGGCGAACCGGCGCATCGTGGCCGGCGCGACCAACTACATGCTCGGACCCGAGGGCATCGGCAAGAGCCTGTTCCTCACCTGGCTGACCGCCATCGTCACCACCGGCAGGTCGTTCCCCGAGTTCGGTTGCCCCGCTCGGGCGCCGCACGTCGTCGTCCTGGTCCTCACCGAGGACGACTGGGCAACCATCGCCCGACCCCGGCTCGAGGTGGCCGGCGCCGATCTGGACTTCGTTCGCGTGATCTGCGCCGAGGAGGACGGCTCGGGATCACCCGTCTTCCCCGAGGACATGGCCGTCGTCGAGGCTGCGGCCGCTGGTGCCGCGGTCGTCATCGTCGACGCCTGGGCCGACACCCTCCCCGGCAACCTGTCCGTCAAGGACCCCCAGCAGGCCCGCCAGGCCCTACACCCATGGAAGGAGCTGGCCACCCGGACCGGGGTAGCGGTTCTCCTCAGTGGCCACACCAACCGAGAGAAGGGCGGCAACGTCCGCAACGTCTACGGGCTCAGCGGAGAGATCCGCAAGAAGGCCCGCATGACCCTGTTGGCGCAGCCGGATCAGGAGGACGACGGCGTCCTGGTCATCGGACCGGAGAAGTCCAACGTGACCGCCCCGGTCCCCGCCAGCCGGTTCCGCATCGAGGCCGTCCCCGTCTTCCCGGCGACCGAGGACAGCGACGGCACGGTGCCCCGGCTGGTGTGGATCGGGGACTCCGACCAGTCCGCCCGGGACTTCTTCGCCGACGCGTTCGCCGCCGAGCAGGGCGATGGAACCGAGGACCGCAACGACGTCGACGACTGGCTCCGCGCCTTCCTCGCGACTGGCAGCGTCAAGGCCACCGAGGTGTACTCCGCCGCCGACGCCAACGGGTACAGCAAGGACCAGATCAAGCGGTCCAAGAAGCGCATCGGTGCCGCCGCCGACCGCCCCAGCAACCCCGGCCCGTGGGTCTGGTCCCTGCCCGGCCCCAACCACGGAGCCGGGCGCACCGACCGGGCCGCCCCACCTGTCGTGCTCCCTGCGCTCCCTGTGCTCTCTGCCAGTCAGAGGGGGTGCAGCAGGGAGCAGAGCGCACAGGGAGCAGGGAGCAGGGAGACGGGCAGCACATCGCTCTCTGCGGCGATCACCCCCACGACAAGCGGGCCGAGAACGGCTTGTGCATCGGCTGCATCGTCGATCGCGGCAACCGTCGAGCCGTCGAATCGAGGAGGACCGCGTGACCGGGGAGTCCGCCCACGACAAGGGCCGCAGGTACCCCATCGAGGGCAGGTTGACCGTTCGATCGGCGAACCGAGCCGGCGGCATCGTCGCGCTCGTCCGCGGCGACAGCGGCTTGATCTACCGCACCGAATGGTCACCGGATATCGGGTGGATGTGTAACTGCCCCGCCAGGTCGGACGAGTGCGGGCATCTGGTGGCGCTGAGACTGATCACTGCCTCGAATCCGGGGGTGTCCGTATGACCGCCGCCGCCGGGAAAGGTGCGGTTGCAGATTATCGTCGGCTACGGCCAGTACGCCAACCAAACCGAGAGGAAAGGTCATGACTGACCCGTTCGAGAAGGCCCGCGAAAACCTGGCCGCCGACGCCCTGTTGCGGCGTGCCGATGCGGTGCCGGGTGCAGAGATCGAGGCGGCCGCTGGCCGCGTGGTGGAGGCCGTGAAGGCGTTGCGCCTGGCCCGCGATCAGCTCCGGGTGGCGCAGAACCCAGAGATGGACCCAACGGACGCACCCGGCCGGGACGCCGCCTATCTCGCCCAGCGTCGCGAGGAGTACCAGCTGGCCCGGGCATGGCTGCGCGCGACACCACTGCCCATCTTGCAGAAGAGATCCAGATCGACGAGGAGAGCGACAAGTGACCGATGAGTTCGCCAGGGCTCTGGCCCACTGGCGCAAGCTGACCGAGGAAGCACGACAGGCCCCACCGAGACGCTGAACGAAGAGGTCAGCCTCTCCACATCATCGACTTCGACATTCCTAGCGATGCCGAAGGGCTGCCACTACACGGACCGACAATTCATCAGCATCCCAATCCCGGCGGCTTCACCTCCCGCGAACTCGACTCCGGCGTCGAGGACGACGAGTGACCACCCCGGAGGACAACGGAGGATGTCCCGAGTTCCGTGGAACTTCGGTGGCGGCCCGTTGATCAACTAGGCGGCGTTGCTGACGGGCTCATCATGCACGGCGGGTAGGACGGTTGCGGTGGTGGCCTGCTCGAGGGCGGTGCGTAGCACGGGCAGGTGGAGGTGGCCGTTGACGCGGCGGAACTGCTTGCCGGCCTCGACCATCCCGGCGGCGCACCAGCGCAGCGCCATCTGCCCGTCGCGCCAGCGCTTGACGTTGCCGGCGTGATCCCGGCAGATGGAGATCATCGACTCGATCATGTTCGTCGACCGCATCGATCGGGCCAGGGTGGGCGGTAG
>NZ_FNOZ01000176.1 GCF_900107175.1 Modestobacter sp. DSM 44400
GGCTCATCGCGATCGAGGGTGTAGTCGGGAGCGGAAGCCGCCGGTCTCGAGTAGGGATCGGGCGATGTAGTTGGTGAGGTTGCGGAACCCGAGGGCCGAGCCGCGGAGGTGCTCCAGGCGGCCGTTGAGGGCCTCGGTAGGGCCGTTGCTGGTGCCTGGCCGGTCGAAGTAGGCCAGCACGTCAGCGGCTCGCTGGGTCAGGGTCCGTCCGAGCCGGCGCAGCTCGACGAGGGCTGCTGGCACGCCGGAGCGCAGCGCTGCGATCAGGGTGGTCATCGTGGCCTTGCCGCGGCTGCGGTCGGGATCTCGGTAGGCGTTGATCATCTTCTGGTAGATGCTCCAGGTGGCCTGGACCTGGACGTGGTCATCGCCGGTGAACAGTGCCGTGAGCCGCTTGCGCTGGCGGTCGGTGAGCAGGTCGGCGCCGGTGTGCAGGGTCCGTCGGGCGCGGTAGAGCGGGTCGTCCTTGCGGCCGCGATGGCCCTGGGTGGTTTGCTGGACCCGACGGCGGTACTGGTCCAGTGCGTCACCGGCCAGCCGGACGACGTGGAAGGGGTCCATGACCGCGACCGCGTCGGGCAGCTCTTCAGCGGTGGCGGTCTTGAACCCGGTGAACCCGTCCATCGCCACGACCTCGACTGCGTCGCGCCAGGCCTGCGGCCGGTCGGTCAGCCAGGTCTTGAAAGACCTGCTTGGAACGGCCTTCGACCATGTCCAGCAGCCGGGCGGGGCCGGTGCCGGCCCGCACCGCGGTGAGATCGATGATCACGGTGACGTACTTGTCGCCGCGGCGGGTGTGCCGCCACACGTGCTCATCGACACCGATCACCGCCACCCCGTCGAAGCGGCCAGGATCGTTGATCAGGACCCGCTTGCCCTCGGCGAGCACCGCGTCGTTGGCGGTGCCCCAGGCCACGTCGAGGCCCTCAGCGACACGAGCCACGGTCAGGTGCTGGCAGACGATGCCCTCCAGCGCCCACCGCAGGCCGGCGCGGGACAGCTTCGCCCGGGGCGCGGCGGCCTTGGTGGTGTCCTGGCGCCACACGTGCCCGCAGTCGGCGCAGCGGTAGCGGCGGACGGTGACCAGCAGCGTGGTGGGCCGCCAGCCCAGCGGCTCGTGCGCCAGCCGACGAACCACCGTGTCACGGGGCACTCCCTCGCAGCCGCAGCGGCGGCACCACTGGTCGGGCTCGACGACCCGGCAGGCCAGCACCGCCCGATC
>NZ_FNOZ01000161.1 GCF_900107175.1 Modestobacter sp. DSM 44400
CCTGCTCGTCGCGCCGGGTGTAGCGGCTGTTACTGGTCCGCCCCCGCAGCATCCAAGCGGCATCGAGTTGCCCGCGCCCGCCGAGTCCTCGAAGACAGCGAGCCGAGGCACCATCGGCAGAGACGGACCGGTCACCGGGTCAATGCTCTCGACTTCCCAAGCTCCCGCCTCGCCTCCAGCGAATACGGTCGGCGGCATGCACCCACGCTAACCTGACCCTTCCCCCGGGCGGGTGTCCTCCCGCAGCACCTGCTCGCTCGACGATTCGGTGACGCCGCACCACCCGCCCGTCGTCAGCCAGCGCGTCGCTCGACAGGCGACGGCGATCGCGGCACCGAGGGCGGAGGCGGCGGCCAGCTCCCGCCCGGTGAGCCGTCGCTGCTGGTGGACCCACCGGAGGAAGAGGACGGAGCCGGACAGGCCCAGGCAGGCGGCCGTAAGCATGCCTGGTGAGGACTGCAGCTCTGGCCGGAACCGTCTCGCTGGAGGAACGTCTATCGGGAGCGTCCCAGGTCAGAGGAGGTGCCCTGCCAGGACTGTCCCAGTAGCCCCGTCCGCGTTGGCAGCCCCGGACCGGGGCGTCATACGGCACAAGATCGAGGGACCGGTCTTGGAAGTGAGACGTTCGAGCGCCGAGTCGGTTGACGGGTCAAGCGGCTCAGCGTTCGCGAGCCGACCACAGCCGCTGGTACCCCTATCTCACCGTTGAAGGCTTGACGCCCATCCGATGGGGTAGGCCGGGGTCATGTCGATCGTCAAGCGCGCAACCACGCATCCCTCTCTTGCGGTGAACGTCGGTCGGGGCGCGCTGGCCGGTGTGGCCGGCAGCGTCGTCATGACCGCGTTCCAGAAGTTCGTCGAGATGCCGATCTCGCAGCGTGAGGACAGCTACGGTCCGGCAGAGCTCGCCCAGAAGCTGCTGCCCGTCAAGCCCAGCACCGAGGCGGGGAAGAAACGGCTGAACTACGCGGCCCACACCGCTCTGGGCGCCATGTGGGGGGCCGCCTACGGCGTCGCTGCGCACAAGGGCCTCCGCGGTCTACGAGGCGCAGCGGCGACGTTCGGCGCGATCTACACCCAGGACCTCGTCATGATCACGGCGCTCGGGCTCGGCAAGCCGTGGACCTGGTCACGCAAGGACGCCACCATCGACGTCCTCGACAAGGCGGTGGTGATCGCCGCGACCGGAGCGATCTTCGACCGTTTCCTCGGACCGAACGCCAGGTCGTAGCGCCCGCCCGGTCACCGGGCATTACTCGCCTGCCCGACACAGTACCGACACAGTGAAGGGGTAAGCGGCCAATGAAGAGCCTGCAGTCCCCAGAGGATGTCCCGAGTTCCGTGGAACTTCGGTAGCGGCCCGTTGATCAACTAGGCGGCGTTGCTGACGGGCCCATCATGCGCGGCGGGTACGAC